>CANRNY010000007.1 GCA_947632085.1 uncultured Bacilli bacterium
AAAACAAAAAAAGCTCTCAAACCCTTATAAATAAAGGAATTGGGAGTTTTTACCTTTTAAAAACTGTCAAAGTCAGGTGTAGCATAAAAGATAAAAAGTGTATAGTTTTGTTATAATAAAAATGTTATAATAAAAATAATAAGGTAGTGTGATATTATGAAAAAAGCTATTATATTAATAATATTTTTGTTATGTGTTCCAGTTATATGTTTAGCTTCGACTGATTATACGATTAATGAATATAATGTTGATATTACAGTAAACAAAGATAATAATTATGATGTTATAGAAAATATTGATGTGTCTTTTCATAAAGTGGAAAGTTTAATAGAAAAGGAATTGCCTTATAAAGTTAGTGATTTTGATGTTGATTCTGGTTATACATTAGAAACAAAAGATAAGAAAAAATATCTAATTAATAATAAGGGAGAATTAGATTCTAAATATAAAATTGTTTATACATTACCTAATAATGATGATCATACGGAGTATAGAGTTGATATTGTAAATAACTTTAATAGTTCAATTATGAAAACAGTATTTAATATCAATTTACCAAGTTCAATTACTAAAGAAAATGTTAGTTTCCTATATGAAGGGGAAGATATAACAGATAAAATAGAATATAAAGTAAATGGTAATAAGATTAGTGGTACTTATGATAAAGGATTATTACAAGGAGATAAAATTACTTTAAATGTTAAATATAATCAAGCTTATATAAATTATGCTAATTCATTAGTTATTATTGTACCGATTATTTTAACAATAATTAGTTATTATATATGGAAACAATATGGTAAAGATTTAAAAGTTAATGTTATAAAATCATTTGCATTACCAAAAGATTTAACACCTTTAGATATAGCTTTAGTAAAAAATGAAGTAATTAGTGAAGATGATATGTTTGCTTTTCTAATATATATGTCTAATAAAGGATATATTAGAATAAATGAAGAAAAAAATAATGAATTTAGTTTAGAGAGACTTAAAGATTATGATGGGGAAAATTATCAGGAAGAAGTTTTTCTTAAATCATTATTTAGAAAAAATTTAAAAGTTACTTTAGCTGAATATATAGATATCTTTTCTTCTAAAAAACAATTAGAAAAAGAAGAAGCTTTAGAAAAGAAAGTAAATACACAAGAATTTAGTTATAAATATAAAAGAGTATTAACAAATTTATTACCAGTATTTAATAATAAAGAAGAAAAATCAGTATATTATGAATTAGAATCTGATAAAAAGAAAAATATTTTAATTGCTTTTGTAGCAATAATATTAGTTCTTATTACTTTAATACCTTTTATAGAAGTTAATAAGTTATATTTATTTCCATTATCAATTATATATGGAGTTATTGCCTTAAAAGTTTTAATAACGGCAGTTGATAGTATTAATCTAGATAAGAAAGTAAATAGTAATAAAGGCTATATGATCTTTTGGAGTATAATAGTTACATTGATATGTATTGTCTTGTTAATGTTTACTTTTAAAAGAAATTTAGTGTATACTGTAGCCTTTTTAGTTAGTTTTGTCTGTGTAATAATTATTTTAGTATTATATAAATATATGCCTAAAAGAACAGTTTATGGTAGTAAAGTTAATGCCAAGATAGAAGGTTTAAAACTATTTATTGATACATGTGATGAAGATAATTTAAAAATGGCAATGAAGAAAAATAAAAATTATCTTTACGATTTATTAGCTTATTCATATATTATGGGTAATAGTGATAAAGTATTTAATTTATTAAAAATGGTAGATTTAAAAATACCTAGTTGGTATAGTTTAAAAGATGATTTTACAGTAGTAAAATTTAATAATTCTTTAAATAGATTAAAAATAGTATTAAAGAAAGCTAAAGAAGAACTTAATTAGTTCTTCTTTATTTAAATGTGATATAATTAATATATTAGGATGTGGTAATGTGATATATATTATAATATTGGGAATAATTATTTTAGGATTTGTTATATCTGATAATGTTAATGAGAATCCAAAGAAACAACGAAAGTTAGTTGCTTATAATTCACAAACAGGTAAACCAATTTACTTAGATGAATGTCGTTTAGTTGGATATGATGAAAATAATGGAAATCCGATATTTGAAAATCCTTATCAAATAGTTAAATATAATTCACAAACGGGTGCACCAATATATGCTAATTTTGAAATAAGTAAAGAAGAATATAAGGAGTATCAACCAGTTTATAAATATAATCAACCAACTAATAATGTTAAAAAACCAATGACAGATGAAGATAGAAATCGTATTTCAAATTCGATTTTAATGATTGTTGGAGCTTTACTAGTTGTTGTTGCTTCAATTATCTTTTTAGCTTCTTCTTGGGAAACTATACCAGGAATTATAAAGACATTAGTTTTAGTTTTAATTCAAGGAATATTTATTCTATTTGGTTATTTATGTAACAATAAATTAAAGATAAAGAAAGTTGCTAAAGTATTTAATTATTTATCTTTAGCTTTTGTACCAATTATTTTATTATCTTTATCAACTTTTGAAGTAATAGGGGATTACTTATCTATTAATGGTGATGGATCATTATTATATTTTGCAATAGCCTTTTTAATAAGTGATGTTTTATATAAAGTTGTTGGTTCTTATAAAAAAGATAAAGTTAGTAAGATTATGAGTTTTGTAGCTGAAGTACTAGCTATTATATCGTTATTTACATATTTAGATCTTAGAGTAGAATTAGTCTTAATAGTTTTATCTATTTATAATATTTTAATATATATTCTTATGCATGGTAATTACTTAGATAGTAATGCTTATAAATTACCAAATAATATATTTAATTATTTATTATTAATTTTTATAGTTATAATTAAAAGTGTTATTAGTAGTTTATTAATTTATGTACCAGTTATTCTTTATACACTTTATTTCTATAGTCAGTATGCTAGTAGTAAAAATACGAGTGATAGAGTTTATAGTCTTGTTTTATTTATTATTTCTTATGTTATTGATTTAACAATTATTAATAGAATAAATATTTCACCATACTTTGTATATATATTAAGTATTATTCCTTTAGTTTTATTAACTAAAGAAATGAAAAATGAAAAAACAAAGAATATTTTATATAATATTGAATCTATTGCTGTCATATTATTTATTGTCGAAGCACTTGGTTTTCCAAATAAGACACTTTATTATTTAATGACTTTTATTTCTGGTTTAATATATTATTTAATGATGTTTATAATAACTAAAAAGCCAATTTATAAAGTTGCTTCTTATATAATGTTTACGGCGATATTCGTAGATATTTTCTATATAGTAGATATTTTAGATTATGCTAAATATATACCTTTAGTAGTAGGAATATTAATTTATTTATTTGAACTTATCTTTGAACAATTTAAAGATGAATTCTCACGAGTATTACTAATATTAATCTTAGTTTTAGAATCCTTCTTATTAGTTGGAACTTATTTTGTATTAGTACCATTAGTATTAATGATAGGTTACTTAAAAGCTGAAAAGATAGATGAAGCATTATTAATAATACCAATGTTAACTAGTTTATCTTTATTTAATATAAATAATAATTTAATTACAGTTATATTAAGTTATGTATTAATATCTATATATACGATTATGTCATTATTACATAAGAAAGTTAATATTTATTCAATTGCTTCTTTACTAGCTATTATAATGGCAGGTATGGTATTTAATTATAAAAATTATATATTCTTTAGTATATTACTTGTTTGGAGTATTGTTCATTTTATAATTAATGCGAAAGATAATAATTACTTATATAAAACAGTTGGTATTATAGGTTCTTTAGGCTTATATATATCTTGTTTAAAATATTTTGATATTGAATTTATTTCTTTACAACTTATAGGTTATTATGTAGCAGTTATGGCAATGACAGTATTTGTTTTAAAAGCAATAAAAGGCGAATTTGATATATTTATGGGTTGTTTTGGTTTTGCGATTATATCATTAGTTGGTTTCTTTATAATAGATACAGTAACTGATGCTGTTATTATAATGGGATTCTTATTCCTTGTTTCATTAATAAGTTTTATCAAGAAATGGCGTCATTACTTATATGAATCTTTAATTATTATGATTATTAATATACTTTATTTAACGATAGAATTTTGGGCACAAATACCTTGGTATTTCTATATCCTAGTAATAGGAATGGGCTTAATTATATTTGCTATGTTTGATGAAAAAATTAAACAGAAAAAAGAAAATAAAGCTCTTAATAGAGAAACTAATAATGTTCCTTTAGGAGTAGAGAATACGGAAGTTAATAATATAGTTTCTAATATGAGTGAAGTAAATGAACAACCAAAGGAAGAAACTGAGATACCAAAAGTTTCTGAAATAAAGGAAGAGATGGAATTACCAAAAGAGGAATCAGTAAACGAAGAGGTTGAATTACCAAAAGAAGTTATGGCAAAAGAAGAAAATAATAAAGTAAGTGAAGAAATAGAAGTAAAAGAAGATAATAAAGAGAAACAAAAAGAAGAAGTAGTAATGCCTAAGAAGAGAGGGCGTAAAAAGAAAGTTGAAAATAAAGAATAGATTATTTATTAGATGTAAATTTCTTTAACAACATAGTCAACTATGTTGTTTTTCTTTGAATAATTACTATACAAATTTGACAAATTTAAGTATAATGATATAGAGGGTAGAAAGATACGGAGGTACTTATATGGACATAGTTATACCTAAACCAGTTAATGAAGTTTTAAACATTATTAATGAAAAAGGCTATGAAGCATATATAATTGGTGGTGCAGTACGTAACTGGGTAATGCAATTAAAACCAACTAACTATAATATAAGTACAAATGCTTCGTTAGATCAAATAAAAAAAGCCCTAAAAGATTATAATACATTTTATTGCGGAGAAAATGATTCACATTTAGGAATAGTTAATTCTAAATTTCCAATGGAAGTAGCTAAATATCGTGGGAAATCAAATACGTTAGAAGATGATTTAGCTTCAAGAGATTTTACGATGAATGCTTTAGCTTATTCTGATGAAGATGGGTTAATAGATTATGGTACGGGAGTTAGAGATATTAATAATAAGATTATTAAATTAAATGGGGAAGATGATGAAATATTTATTAATGATCCATTACGTATCTTAAGAGCTATTAGATTATCAGGAGAATATGCAATGCGTATTGATATGGGTACACAAGCTTATATGAAAGATGATAAAGACTTACTTAAAAAAGTAGCTCCTGAAAGAATAAGAGATGAATTATGTAAGATATTAGTTGTACCGAGAGCTGATTTTTATATAAAAAAATATTTTGAAATATTTATTGAATTTATTCCTGAATTAGCATTATTAGAAAACTATGAACAAAATGATCCGACACAAATTTATGATGCACTAGAGCATACTTTAGTTGCTTTAAAAGTTGTTGAACCGAAATTAGAATTAAGATTAGCAATATTATTTCATGATATAGCTAAACCTTTTACTTATATTAAAAATGAAGAAGGTAAAGGGGAATATCCTAATCATGCTAAACGTAGTGCTGATATGGCTCGTGAAATAATGAATAGATTAAAATTTAATAAAAAAATGATTCAAAAAGTTACAAAACTAATTGAATATCATGAATATAAAGTTCCTGATAATGATGTATTAATTAAACAATTTTTAACTAAATTTGGCGTAGAAAACATTGAAGCTTTATATAAAATAAAGAAAGCTAACCAATATGCTAAACATCCAGCGTATGTTAGTGAAATGGCTGTTATAGATAATGAATATGAAAGATTAAAGAAATTTAATCGTAAGACAGCATTTATTAAAAAGAATGAATTAAAGTTAAATGGTAAAGATTTATTAGAACTTGGAATAAAACAAAATGATGTAGGTAATGTATTAAATGATATATATCAAGCGATTATAAATGGTAAATTAAAAAATAATCGTGAAAAATTAGTAGATTATGTTGTAAATAATATCATACCAGGAAATTAAAAGAGAAAAAATTAATTTTTCTCTTTTTCGTTTGTTTCATTTTGTTCTTCTTTTTGTTTATTGCTTTCAGCATTTATTTCATCTTTACGATTATATTTAACGACTGTTCCCTTATAATCATCGGTAAAATTATGATTAACATCTTCAGTAACATTAATTACTGTGCCATCTTGTAATTTAAAGGTGTGAATATAGTGAAGATTTTTATCGTCGGTACACTTTTTAAACCATAATGTTTCACAATTACTAATATCTTCATAAACGTATTCGACAACTTTAGATGCTGAAATTTCTTTTTTGGTAAAACCATATCTTTCCATAAGATAGTCTTTGGCAGCAGAACTTTTGACGTCTGTATATGCCATTTTACCAAAAATAGCGAAAGCAAATAATAGAATGACAATAATGACTAATAAAATACTTCTTTTAATAAAAATTTTCATATAATCTCCTTACTATAACTATTATATATAATGAAATTATATCATAATTTCTTCTTAAAATCACAATAAGTGGTATAATAACAACAAGGAGGATTTGTTATGATAAAAAAATGGATTTGTGAATTTGTAGGAACAATGTTATTAGTAATATTTGGTTGTGGAACAGCTGTAGTACTTGAAACATTCGTATCTGGGTTATATGGTGTAACTAGTGCTAGTGCTCCTGGTATTTCACTTCCTTATACATTACTTGCAGTTTCTTTAGCATTTGGTCTTGTATTAATGGCTATTGTTTATACAATGGGAAAAGTATCTGGTGCACATGTTAATCCTGCTGTTTCAGTTGCTTGTTTAATAGATGGACGTATGAGTGTTATTGAATGCGTAGAATATGTTGTTTTACAAGTTCTTGGAGGTATAGCTGGAGCAGCAGTATTAATGTTAATATTAGGTAATGCTTCATCATTAGGTGCTAATGGATATGGTACATTAAGTGTATTACAAAATATGGCTCCTACAGTTAAGGTTACAGCACAAATTGCTTTCCTAGTTGAAACTATTTTAACATTTATCTTTGTTTTAGTTGTTTTAGCAACAACTAAAAAAGAGAATTGTTTCTCAGGATTAGTAATTGGTTTAACTTTAACTTTAGTACATATTTTTGGTATAGTATTCACTGGAACTAGTGTTAATCCAGCAAGAAGTATTGGACCAGCTTTATTAACTGGTGGGGATGCTTTATCTCAATTATGGGTATTTATCCTAGCTCCATTATTAGGCGGTATTCTTGCAGCAGTCTTCTATAGATTTGTTCTTAATGAAGGTGTAACACCTAAATTAGTTTCAGCTTCTAAAACTGTTATAGAAGAAGTAGAAGACGATGAAGATGAAGAAGAGATAGAAGAAGAACCTGAAGAAGAAGTAAAACCTAAAGCTAGAAAACCAAGAAAAAAGAGCAAATAATGAATTGCTCTTTTTTTTAATTTATTTCGATAACTTTTTTTGATTCAATTTTTTTAGTTTTAGGAATAGTAATTTTTAGAATACCATTATTGAATTCAGCAGATATTGCTTCTTCATCTATATCAGCGAATGAGAATGTTCTTGTTACTTTACCATAGACTCTTTCACGTCTAATATATTTTTTATCATTATCTTCTTCATTTACTTCATCTTTTTTCTCAGCAGTAACTGATAGAATTCCATCCTCACATTCAAGAGTTATATCTTCTTTCTTATAACCTGGTATATCTAATTCAATGTTATAATTTCCATCCTTTTCATAAACATCACATTTCATATCATTCATTCGAGGAGCTCTTCCTAAATCATCAAAAATGTCATCTAAATAAAAATTTCTTGGAATTAAACTCATTAATTCTTTTCCTTCTTTCTATGCCTTAATTATATTACAATAATTAGCACTTGTCAATATAGAGTGCTAATTTCTTTATTATTATATGCAACTTTTACATAATTATACATTTTTGATATAATACTAACGATTAAGGAGCATTTATATGTGGAAAATTGGGAATGTAGAAATTAAAAATAGAATAGTCTTGGCTCCAATGGCTGGTATATCTAATACTTCATATCGTAAAATTATTAAGGAAATGGGTGCAGGTTTAATATTTGCAGAGATGGTTAGCGATAAAGCGATTATGTATGGAAATGATAAGACTTATGAACTATTAAAAATGAGTGAAGAGGAAAGACCGATTGCTCAGCAGATATTTGGTAGTGATATTGAATCTTTTGTTATTGCTGCTAAGAAAATAGAAGAAATTATGCATCCGGATATTATTGATATTAATATGGGGTGTCCAGTTCCTAAAGTAGCTATACGTGCCCAAGCTGGTAGTGCATTACTTAAAGATCCTAATAAAATATATGATATTGTTAAAGCTGTTGTTGATGCTGTTTCTGTACCTGTTACAGTTAAAATTCGTAGTGGTTGGGATGAGAAACATATTAATGCTGTTACTGTAGCTAAAAAGTGTGAGGAAGCAGGAGCTAAAGCTATTACAGTTCATGGTAGGACTAGAGCACAAGGTTATAGTGGAAAAGCTGATTGGAATATAATTAAACAAGTAAAAGAAGCTGTCTCAATTCCGGTAATTGGTAATGGGGATGTTACTAGTCCAGAGTTAGCTAAAAAAATGCTTATGGAAACTAATTGTGATGCAGTGATGATTGGACGTGGTGTATTAGGTAATCCGTGGTTAATTAGAGAATGCGTTGAATATTTAGATAAAGGTAAGATTAGTACGCAGGTTAGTTTTCTTGATAAAGTTAATATGATGAAGAGACATTATGAATTATTAATGGAAGATAAAAATGAAAAGGCAGCATTACTAGAAATTAGAAGTCATATTATATGGTATTTAAAGGGAATGCCTAAAAGTAAAGAAATAAAAAATCAAATATGTCAGAGTAAAAGTAGTGAAGAGATGTTTAAAATAATTGAAGATTATAAAAATTATTTATTAAATACCAATGAAAAAATAGATATTTAGTTAATATCTATTTTTTTAAACCTTTAATAAGGATATCTTCATATGCAGGAAGATGATCAGTTAAGTTAATATTATAATATTGTAATATATTAAGAATATTATTGTCTGTACCATTCATAATAATATCTTCTAGAATAATTAGCGCATAGTCTTGATTATTAAGATAGATAAAATATAATTCAATAGCAATTAATTGAGCTATTATATAGTAATAATCTTCGATTAAACAATATTTTTCGTATGTTTCTATATTCTTTTTATTAAAACCATTATTTCTTAAAATAGAAAATAAACGTTTTTTAGAACTATCTTGATATTTACCATAAATATGTAATAACTGGGTTTTTCTTATAACATCCATTGCTTGATCTTTTATTAAACCATGAAGATAAGCTCTTCTTTTGATATTATCATTACCTAAATTTAGTTTTTGCGCAAAGTAATCAGAAGCTATTATTTCCATAAACATAGAACTTAGTTCTCTAATTAGTAATTGTTCATGAAAATTAGGATTATTAAAAGCATCAATGACATGAGTAAATTCATGAGAAGAGATAGATAATTTACAAATATTAGGATAATTAGCGATAGAAACAAAAGCTTCAGCTAAACTTTTAATAAAAAGGATTTCGCCATCTGTGGAATTATTAGGTGAGATATATTCTAAGTGATCTTCAGCTTCATCTAAAAAATCAAGAAATTGAGAATAAAAGAATTCGCCTTGTTGTTTAAAAAAGTCTTTTAATATTTTAATAGTTTCTTCAGTAGTAATATCTAGAGGATGATATGGTTCTTTAGAATAGAAATCAGTATAATGATATTTAGTAGTAGTTAAAGATTTAGCTAATGGATAATAAGGTTTAAAGAATGATAAGACACCATAATCAATACTTAATCTATTTATTAAAGAGGTTGTTGGGGCAGAGGTATTGTAGTTATTTTTTAAACGAGATATATAATCATTTAGTTTTTCATAATCAGCAATAATTGTTTCATCATCAGGATAAGCAGCTAACATATCTAGTAAACGTTCTAAATAATTAATGCTGATAGTATAATCTTTTGCCATAACCTAATTCCTTTCCTCTTTGTATTAAGATATCGACATATTCTTTTATATGTTGTCCTGGGATAATACCTAAACTTTTAACATACTTTAAATAACCTTCATTACTTAAATCGTGAGCTTTAATTATTTTAAGTAATAATTCTATGGCTAGTTTAGGATCAACTTTATATATTAGATATAATTCGATAGCTGTTAAATATGATATTCCATAATGAAAAGTTTCACTTATTTCATTATATAAAACATCATCGATATATTGATTATCATAGTTTGTATGACTTTTAAGATAATCAATAATTATTTTTTTATATTTAAAATCTGATAGTGAAAAGTTAGAATGAAGTTCTTTTTTAGTACATATTATATCGGCATCATAAGAATATTCTTTTAAATACAGAAGACTTATGAGATAAGTATCATTAGGCAGTGATAATTTTTCTGCTAGATAATCATAACTAATTAATTCCCAGAATAATGTATCAGTTTCAACAAAACAATATTTTTCATAATCGAAGATAAAACTAGGATTTAAATAATTAGCTATTCCATGACCGAATTCATGAATAGTAGTAATATAGTCTTGAACATTACGAACTAATCCAATGTCGTAGTATGATTCTTTTTGCCCATAAACACTTAAAGTCTCAGCACAGGAGATGCCTGTACCAACAAGTCTTCTAAATTGCAAATGAGTGGGTAATGTTTGTTTGATCTTATGAAATGTATCACTTATTTCAACTTTGAATTGATTATAAAACTCACTACTTATGGTTATAATTTGATTTTGATTTATTTTTATTCGAGGTATTTTTTGCTTAGGTTTTATTACTAAAGAATCGAGATTACTTAGCATTTGCTCAAAGTAAGGATAGTATGTTTTATATTTTTGGAAAATAGCTAAATCGTTAGTTGCAACTTCTTTGGTACTTGGTTTTTTTGTCTGAATATTTTTAGTATGATTATTAACACTTATATAATAATCTATTATTTGTTCTAAGGAATTAAGCTTTTTACTTAATTCAAGGATAATTTTAGGATTGGTTTCTTTGTTAAGTTCTTTTTCACAATTTATTAGCTCTTGACTAATTCTTTCAATATCCCATCTATACATGTTTACGATTCCAACTTTCTAGTTGTAATTTCATTTCATCAACAACATTAGTAGCTTCAGATAAAATGTTTTTGTTGATGGTTATTAGTTTAGTGACAAAAGGGAAGATGTCTTTATCAGCAGGAATATTTAAAAATTCTTTATATAAAGTTAAAGCTTGTTTTTTATCTTTTTTATAAATATGAAGTAATTCTATAGCTACTAAATAACTAATAACATATATACCTTCATCAAATAGATTAGTTTCTAAAGCAGTTTGTAGTACTTCTTCTTCGATATCATATTCACGTTTAAGATATTTAGTAAAAGAGTTATTAGTACGATAGTTATGGTCTTTCCAACTATTTAGAATTATATTATGAAGAACTAGAGCATCAGCATTATTATAGTAAGTAATTAGAGTTGTATATTTTTGAAAAGCAATGAATAGAGGAGGTAAGTTACCAACATTTTCTTCTAAGGCGATTAATTCAGGAAATATACCATCAACTTCTTCAAATATACCGTCATCATTAGAATAAGCTTTTTCAGGGCAATATAGATTTTTAGTGGCGTGTCCATATTCATGGATTAAAGTGAATATTTTAGAAGCACTTCTAGTCTTACAAATATTAATAAAGTTTTTACGGACACCATCAATAAAAGTTGTATTGCCATCTGTCGATTTTAAAGTATAAGGTCCAACATGACCATTAAATCTTAAAGTAGTAAAACGATCATTAAAGGCTTCATTAAAGTATGGAAGTAAGTCTTGATCTAAACTAGTGTAGAAGACTTTAGTTAAACTAATAGCTTTATCATTTGTTACATAAGCTCCAGTTATACTAGAGATATCGAAATCATCACCAAATGAACTTTCTATCATTGCTTCTACTTCAGCGATTTTATCTTCTAATGGCTCTAAACTAAAATAAAAATCTTGAATAATAGAATAATAACGACCATATGATAAGCGTTCATCATTGATATTACAAAGTCTTTGCTTAATACTTTCTGTTGGCTCTTTAAATTGGCTGAATTTTTGATGAAAGATATATTGTGAAGAATCCAATACTTTTTCTAAATAATATTTCCTTTCTGGATTCTTTTCTTTTTGAATTAAGACACGTAATAAATCGATTTGTTTTAAGAAATCGGCAGTTGTCCAATTATATTTCACAATACCCCCTCCTTGTTAGTTGGTTATAATACCATAGGTTCTTATAAATATCAATTATAGAAAAAAATATTTATTGACTTAGGTATTAAAAAATACTATAATGATTATAGTAAGGAGGTATATAGAAGATAACATTTCTAATATCGCCGCATATTTTAGGGCATAAGCTTGAAAAATAGCGAAAATATAAAGAAATTTATATTTCATTCTGTGAAAAAATATGCATCTTAATGATATTAAAGAATAGTCTTATGACTATTATGGTTCATTTATTGAACCCCCGCTCAACTTGAACATGTGCACTTAATGCATTTGTACATTAGTGATAGTTCACTAAGCCAACAAGTTGACTTTCCAGCATAATTATTTATGACTGAAGAGAATAATTTTTATATTATTCTATTTATCTTCTATTAATCGTTAGATGGTAAAAATATTCATCTCCATTTAATCATTATCCGTAAGGAGTACTGAATACCATTATGTTTCTACTAATAGTTAGCATTTTCTATTTTTCCATTAAGGATGGTAGTTATATAATGAAATTGATGAATAGCTTTCGTACTAGCTTAGGTTTTATTTTGATAATAAAATCGCAAGTATGTTATGCATTTTGAATTTTGTTTAGTAATTGATAATTATCTTATATGAATTAAACATTATTTTCGAATATTTTATGAAGATAACGTTTATGGGATTATAAGGTAAGCTGTTGATTATTTGAACATTAGGAAAGCGTTTGAAAATGAAGGATCTTAAACTTGTCTTGCAAGGGAATCAAGTAATCCAACCGTTGAGTATAGGTTGGGAGGGTAGCTCCCAAACAACTTATACAATATACTATATCGTGCGAGCTCATATAAATATAATTTAGCGATGAATTGGAGAATCCTTATACGAAAGTATAGTTTAAACGTGAATGTAAAATTACTTGAAATATTCTGACTAAAATCAGATATTTATGAAACTATCAAAATAGAATTAATTACATTACACTATACGGAAGTTCATTTAAAACGTATAAATGCAATGAAGGAACGATTAATGTTCCTCTTTTTTTTGTGATTAATTCACTGTAGGTATTGAATTAATTACAAAAAAATTATAAAATTATGATAGTAAATAAGATATTCTAAAAATAAAGAATAAAGGGGATGTATATTATGAAGGCAATGGTAGGATCAACTATTCTTTCAAGTAGTTATGATGCAGGAATAGAGTTAGCTAAAAATTCTACTAAAGGACTTAGAAATCCAAAAATTGGTTTTTTATTCGGTTCAACTAAATATACGCAAGCAGAGTTATTAAGAGGAGTTAAGTCTTTTAATCCTGATATTAAGATTATTGGGTGTACTTCTAATGAAGCTGTTATGACTTCTGATGGTATTATTTGGAATGAAGATGGATTTGCTGGAATGATGGCTTTAGAAGATAATGAATTAACTGTAGGAGTAGCTTTAACGGAACGTGGTACTGATGCAAGAGTAGCTGGTAGAAGAGTAGCTAAGGAAGCTATGGCTAATGCAGAAAAGAAGTATCCTCCTATTGCATTTGCGCTTTTTACAACTCCTGGTAGTGAAGAAGAATATATTAAAGGTATTCAAGATGTATTAGGGGAAATACCTATGCTTGGTGGTTCAGCTTCAGCAGAAAAAAATAATTTAAATTGGAAAGTATTTTGTGAAAATAAAACTACAAATGATGGATGTGCTGTAGCTATTTTCTATACAACTAAAAAGATAAAAAATGTTTTTGCTAATAATTATAATCTTACGAAGAATATGGGAATAGTTACAAAAGTTGAAGGAGCAAGAAAAATTAAAGAAATAGATAATGCGCCAGCTTTAAAGAAATATGCTGAATGGAATGGTATTGCCGCTGAGGATATTATGAATGAAAAATTAGCTTATGCAGCAATCTCTGTTCCTGTAGGTACTAAAACAACTGGGGGAGAAGCAACTATTATTCATCAACCAATTAAAGGTAATGAAGATTATTCTTTAGAAGTTGGTTCTAATGTAAGTGTTAATACAGCTCTTCTTCAACTTAAAACAACTGAAGATGGAATGATAGAAGGCGTTGTTAAAGCAATTAATGAAGTTAAAGATGAATTTAAAACTTCAGCTATTTTACTAATACATAGTGCAGGAAGAAAAAAATTCCTAGATGAGAGAATAGATGAAGACTTCGTAGCATTAAAAAATGCTATTGGTGATATTCCATTTATAGTTACTTTTACTAATAGTGAATTTGGAACAGTAGATCATTCAGGAGCTTTAGTAGCTAATCTTTCATTATCAGTTACTGGTTTTTCTGAATAGTAATTAATATTGTTATATATAAGTATATTTTCTATAACAAAAAGATATATTAATAGCCATAAAAAAAGCTTGACTATTGAGCTTTTTTTATGTTGAAAAAAATTCAAAAATCGCAAAAATTGAAAAATGTAAATTTTATGAAAATTGAATTTTTGAGAAAAAAGTCAAATACTGTAAATCGAACACAAAAAAATAAGAAAAGTCTTTGAAAGCCCTATTTTAGGGCTTTTTTTGAGAAAAACTATTCTTGATAATATCAAATGTAAAAAAACAAAAATCCCTAAAAAACGGGGAAAATTGAAAAACTGAATTTTTTAAAAAATCGATTTTTTGAAAAAAATTTCAAAAATAAAACTTTTAAAATATACATATTAATATTATAATGAAATTAGGAAAAAGGTAGAAGGAGAGTTTTTAAAAATGGCAAAAAAAGAAGAAGACCTTTTTGCTACACTTCAAGTAGTAAAAAGAAACGGTAAAAAAGTAGAATTTAATCCAACAAAAATTGCTATCGCTATTAAAAAGGGTTTTGATGATGTAATTGAAAGAACACTTGATGAAGATGGCGAAGCTAAATACTCAGAAAAAGATATGCAAAAAGTTTTTCATGAAGTATTAGATAGAATTGAAAAAGATTATGCCGATAAAGATAAAATTAAAATTGAAGAAATTCAAGATTTAATTGAGTCTTCATTAAAAAAGAAAAAATATGATGATGTTTATGAAAGTTTCTCTAGCTATAGAGAAAGAAGAGCACAATCAAGAGAGGCATTTACAGAAGATAAAAGATCTCATAAATTCTTAAAAACTTTAGAGGGTCTTGCATTAAAGAGTGCTTCTGAAGATGATACTAAAAGAGAAAATGGAAATATTGATGGTAACTCAGCGATGGGTACAATGTTACAATTTGGTTCAAATGTTTCTAAAGAATTCTCTAAAACATATTTAATGAAGAAAAAGTTTGCTGATGCTCATGATGAAGGTGATATTCATATTCATGATATGGACTTTGAAGCAATGGGTACAACAACTTGTTTACAAATCGATTTAGATAAACTATTTAAAGGTGGTTTTTCAACAGGACATGGTTACTTAAGAGAGCCAAATGATATTATGAGTTATTCAGCATTAGCTGCAATAGCTATTCAATCAAATCAAAATGATCAACATGGTGGTCAAAGTATTCCATTATTTGATTATTATTTAGCTCCTGGTGTTGTTAAAACATTTAGAAAACAACTTAAAATGACTATTCAAGATTTATTAGATTATTCAGATTTTGCTAGTTTTGTAAATATGAAAACAGTTGAAGATGTCATTAGTAAATTAACAACAATTGAAACACCAATTGAAACTTTTGAAAAATTTTATAAAGAAAATGAATCATTAAAAAGATTATTTACAATGTCTTTAGAAAAAGCAGTTAAGAAAACTGATAGAATTACATATCAAGCTATGGAAGCATTTATTCATAATTTAAATACGATGCATTCAAGAGCTGGAGCACAAGTACCATTTAGTTCTGTTAACTTTGGTACTGATACTTCTCCTGAAGGTCGTATGGTAATGAAAAACTACTTAATGGCTGTAGATGCTGGTTTAGGACATAGTGAAACACCAATATTCCCTATATCTATATTTAAAGTTAAAGAAGGAATAAACTATAATCCTGGAGAACCAAACTATGATTTATTTAAACTATCTTGTAAGGTATCTGCTAAGAGATTATTCCCTAACTTTGAATTTATTGATGCACCATATAACTTACAATATTATGTTCCAGGTAGACCTGAAACAGAAGTTGCTACTATGGGATGTCGTACAAGAGTTATGGGTAATGTTGTAGATCCTGATAAAGCTATTACACCTGGTCGTGGTAACTTATCATTTACAACTATTAACTTAGTTAGATTAGGTATTAAACATGGTATTGTTGGACCTAATGCTAGAGATAAGGCTGATATGAAGAGTTTCTATGAAGACTTAGATGAAAAGATAGAACTATGTAAAGATCAATTACTTGAAAGATTTGAAATTCAATGTAATAAAAGAGTATATAACTTCCCATTCTTAATGGGTCAAGGCAACTGGATGGATTCAGAAAAACTTAAACCAAATGATAAACTAAAGAAAGTATTAAAACATGGTACTTTATCAGTTGGATTCATTGGTTTAGCTGAGTGCTTAGTAGCATTAATGGGAGAACATCATGGTGAATCAGAAAAAGCACAAAAACTAGGACTTGAAATTATCGGTCATATGAGAAAAAAATTAGATGAATATAGTCAACAATATAAACTTAATTTTACTTGCTTAGCAACACCTGCTGAAGGATTAAGTGGTAGATTTACTAAAATAGATAGAGCTATATATGGAAAGATTAAAGGTGTAACAGATCGTGAATATTATACTAATTCATTCCATGTACCAGTTTATTACAATATTACAATATCTAAAAAAATAAAAATTGAAGCACCATATCATGCATTAACTAATGCTGGACATATTAGTTATATTGAATTAGATGGTGATGTTACAGAAAATGTTGAAGCATTTGAATCTGTAATTAGATTAATGAAAGAAGCTGGAATGGGTTATGGAGCAATTAACCATCCAGTAGATAGAGATCCAGTTTGTGGATATGTTGGAGTTATCAAAGATGTTTGTCCAGGTTGTGGACGTCGTGAAGGAGATCCAATTCCAGCAGAATTATTAAAGAATTTAAATATGAATAAATAGAAGGAAAGAGGTAAAAGGTATGAAAACAGAAAAAATTGAAAAGGCTGCTGAAACTAAGGTTGAAAGCAAAAAAATGGTTGGTGAAGGAGTAGGATTCGAAAGAATCAGAAGAATTACTGGCTATTTAGTTGGTACTGTTGAAAGATTCAACGATGGTAAAAGAGCCGAAGAACGCGATAGAGTAAAACACACATTTGACAAATAATAAAAGTGGATTTATTCCACTTTTATTTTGCTTAAAATAAACTTGTGTTATAATGAGACCAACTGGGGTGATACAGTGAAAAAATTAGATATTATATATGAAGATAAAGAAATATTAGTAGTTAATAAAGAAGCTCATAAATTAACTATTGCAACAGAGAAAAGAGAAAATAATACTTTATATAATGAAGCTAGTAATTATGTAAAAAAACAGTATCCTAAAAATAAAATATTTATTGTACATAGATTAGATAGAGATACTTCAGGAATAGTAATATTTGCTAAAAATCAAGATAAAAAGTTAGTATTACAAAATAATTGGGAGAATGTTAAAAGAGAATATATAGCGATTGTTGAAGGTAAAATGCCAAAACATAGTGATGTTTTAAAAGATTATTTAAGTGAATCTAAAACATTAAATGTCTATATAACAAAAGATAAGAGTAAAGGAAAGTTAGCTATAACAGAATATGAAGTATTAAAAGAAAGTAATAAATACTCTTTACTTAAAATAAAGATAAAAACAGGAAGAAGAAATCAGATAAGAGTTCAACTTGCTAATATTGGTAATCCGATTGTAGGAGATAAGAAATATGGTAGTAAGGATAATCGTTTAAAAAGATTAGCTTTACATGCTAATTTGGTAGAATATCAAGAAAAGGGTAAGAGTTATCATTTTGAAGCAAAATATCCTAAAGAATTTATGAAGATTTTTAATGAAAATTAAAATATAAAAAAGATAATAATTAATTAACTAGTTTATGGTATAATTATCTAAGATAGGTGATAGATATGTCAGGATTAGCTAATTTTTTATTTGGAAATATTTTTCTTATAATTTTAGTTGGAATAATAATATATGTTTTTCGTCAATATAAGGATTTAAAAGAAAGAACAGTATCTATTAATGAACTTTTTAATAAAGGTTTAAATCAATATTTGGAAACAAAGATTAATGAAGCTAAGCAGTTAGCTGATAAAATAATGCAAGATCATGGTGAGAATGAACTTGTTGCAGCAGAAGTTAAACGTCTTTTATATCAAATTGAAAGTTTTGAAAAGGGAACAATTAATGATAAGGTTACGGCGAGTAATTCAATTAATAAGTTTAAAGTTAATAAGAAGTTAGATTTTGAAAAATACCCTTTTTTAAGAGATTTAGAGGACTTAGGTACATTTACTGAGAAGGATATGACTTCGTTAGAAAATGGGGTTGCTATAGCACGAAAAGAGTATAATACGCAAGCATTTAGATATAATGAAAAAGCTAGTGAGGTACCAATTCAATATTTAACTAAATTTTTGAAATTAAATGAACAATATGTAATTTTTGATGCACCTAAATATGAAAAGTATGGTCATGATTATGAAGTATTTGAAGAAAAAGAACCAGAGATTAATTCTTTAAATCTTTTAAATAGAAATACTGAAGTAGAAGAGAAAGCAGAACAATTAAAGATGGCTAAAGAAAATAAAATAATTAAAGAAACACCAGTAATTGAATATAGTGATGTTATTTTAAAACCATCTAAAAAAATTCAACAAGATATTTTAGCGTCAGATATTATTGATGAATCAGCAGAAAATAAAAAGGACGATAAAAAAGATAATAAAAAGGATGACGATAAAAAAGACGATAATAAAGATTCAAAAGATGAAAAAAAGAATTAGATTTATTTATCTAATTCTTTTAATTTGTCATATTGTTTATATAAGTATTGAACGTGATTTTCTAAATAAAAATAATGGTAAATATATAAAATTAGAAAGACAGTTAATATCATTGCAATTGGTAAAAAGATTAAACTAATAGCCATCATTCCAAGAAATAATAAAGTAACTAGAGCATAGAATAGAGTAACATATAAGTGAATTTGTCTTTCATGTTGGAAGAAACCTATTTTAATTAAATGATTAGCTATTACTTCTTGAAGATCAGAATGTTTTTTATAGGCAATGTATTTGTCAATACTTAACATATATTCATGAATATATTCTCTCATAATATCACCACTTATATTATAACATATTGGGGAATAAAAAAAACAAACTCAAAGGAGTTTGTTAATTTTTAAATGGCGCCTGATGTAGGACTCGAACCTACGACCTAACGGTTAACAGCCGTGCGCTCTACCGACTGAGCTAATCAGGCATTGCTCTTTAATTATAACATTCTGAAAAATAATGTCAATAAAAAATTAGCTTTTTTTTAAATAAATTGAGGGATTAACTTTTTATTTAGGAATATCAATACTTTTAACTTGGTTTTCATTGTTTTTAATAGAGATATTAGCGATTAAACTTATTACTGTATATTCATCTGTACTTAATTCTTTATTTTCATTAGTTGGTAATTGAGCTTTCTTATTTGGAATTTTAAGATCAAAAGAATAAGAATAATAGGTATCTGTTATCTCCTTTATATAGTTTGTGTTAATAACTTCATAATTATTCCATGTTTTAACCATACTAGGCGTAATATTTTTATCAGTACTTATTTCATCGACGATAGATTTAAAGTAATTATTAATAATTGTTTTTTCATCAATTTTATCTAAAATAGAAGGTTTTTCTACTTGAGGAGTACTTTCTATTGGTTCACCTTTTATTTCTTTAAAAGCATTTTTTATTTCAGATGAAAGACCATTGTAATCACTAAGTGATGCGCAATATGATTTAGCACCAAAGACTAAAAGAGTAGAGGCACCTAGAAGACAACCATAGATAACAAAATCGAATTTTATATTTCTTCTTAATCTCATATCTTTCACCTTTTATTATTATACTATAAAATTTAGAAATTTAAAACTTGATTGTTTAACTAGGATAATAAACTTGTTATAATAGTATTGGTGATGATATGCATAATTTTTATTGTAATGTTTGTGGGGAGACAGTTAAATTAGTTAATGGGAAATGTCCTAAATGTAAGACAGATTGGAATAAAATAATTAAAGAATGTGTTGATACTGATAAGGAAGAACCTATTAATCTTTATGATGATACTACAGAAGAAAAGAGTCATTCAACTTTTTTAACTTCAGATATAGAATTATCTACAGAAGAAAATGCTGATATAGATGATGTATGTGAATTCTTATTAAAATATGGAGTTATTGGTAAAGTATTATTAATAATTGCGAGTATTATAATAATTGTGATGTCTTTTATTTCATTAGAAGAATCTGATGGTGGTTCATTAATATATACAGTAATAGGATTATTAGGATTGTTTGTGGCGTTTTTGTTTGAAGCAACTATTAAATGGCGTGTTTATTTGTTATTAACAAATAAAAAAATTAATAATGGAATATATAAATTAATTAATAAAAAAGATAAGAAAAATTAAGGACACTAAATATTAGTGTTTTTACTTTGTTTGATTTACTCATAAGGGTTATTCATGTTATAATAGTAATGGTGATTATAATGAATGGAACTAATGAAAATGGTCGTCCACAAGGTATTTCTTATCAAGTAGGAGGAATGAATAAAAATGTTATTTCAACACCACCTGTAAGTACTCAAGCAAGTATTAATGCAGTTGTAGCTGATACTAAAGAACCTGAAGTTTTAGATGTACCAATTAATGATGTTAATATTAATAATAATGTTAATAATATTAGTAATAATAATGATAATACTAATGATAAAGTAGATTATCAAGGAGTAAGTATTCTAGAACGTTATGGTCGAGATTTAACAGCTAGTGAATATATTACGGATCCTTCTATTGGACGTGATGAAGAGATTAAACAAGTTATTATGACACTTTTAACACCAGAAAAGAGTGCGTTATTAGTAGGTAAAGCTGGTGTAGGTAAAACTTCTATAGTTGAAGGGGTTGCTTATCGTATTCAAAAACATATGGTTCCAAATGCGCTAGATGGATATAAAATATATAAATTAAATGTAACTTCATTACTAGGTCAAACTGAATCAAATGGCCAAATTGAAAGTAGAGTAGACTTATTAGTTAAAGAATTAGCTAGTAAGAAAAAGACGATTGTTTTCTTAGATGAAACTCATGTTTTAGTAAATAAAGATGGAGCAGAAAATGGTATTGATTTTGCGAATATGTTTAAAGCAGGGTTAGACCGTGGAGAAATTAAAATGATTGGAGCAACAACTGATGAAGAATATGAAACCTATATTTTAAAAGATAGAGCGTTTTTAAGACGTTTTCAAAAGATTGATGTTGCAGAAGCTGATCAAGAAACAACAGTTAAAATTCTAATGGGGACATATCCTAAGATAGAAGCTAAAACGGGAGTACATTTTGAATATACATCATTTGTTATTGAACGAATTATGCGTTTTATAGTTGATATGACAGATGAATATAAAAGAATATATGAAATATCTAGTAGATATCCTGATATCTGTTTAACAATTGTTTCAAATGCTTTTACTTATGCATTATTTGATAATGAGAATGTATGTCGTATTAAACATATATATAAAGCAGTATGTAATGCAAGAAATGTTTATGATGATGCGAAGAAGAAAGCAATTGCGAAGTTTAAAGTAGATTTTGCAGATTTAATACAAGAAGAAAATGTTAATTTAGATGAAGTTAATTAAAGAATAGAATGGGTGATAGAATGGAAAAAATTAGAGTTTTTCAAATTGGTTGTGGCAAGATGAGTGTTTATACAATGCGTTATGTCTTTGAACATGGCGCTAAAATTGTTGGAGCAGTAGATATTAATCCTAAATTAATAGGTAAAGATATTAGTGAAGTTATGGGTGGAGATAAATGTAATGTAGTTATTGCGGGAGTTAATGATTTAGCTAATTACATTAAAGCTAGTAAACCTCATATTGCAATTGTTACAACAATGAGTTTATTAAATGATATAAAAGATATTGTTAGAACTTGTGTTACTTTAGGAGTTAATGTTATAACGACTTGTGAAGAAGCATTTTATGCAAGTAATTCTAATCCTACCATTTATCATGAATTAGATGTTTTAGCTAAAGCAAATAAAGTTACAATTACTGGTTGTGGTTATCAAGATATTTTTTGGGGTAATTTAGTTAGTACTTTAGCAGGAACAACAAATAAGATTAAAAAAATTAAAGGTTCTTCTTCATATAATGTGGAAGATTATGGGATAGCTTTAGCTAAAGCTCATGGTGCAGGATTATCACTTAATGATTTTGATAAAGATATTGCTTCAGCTGATAAAATAAGTGATGAAGAACGTAATAATATTATTAAATCTGGTAATTATGCACCTTCATATATGTGGAATACAGTTGGATGGTTAGCGGATAAATTAAAATTACATATTACAAGTATGAAACAAGAATGTATACCACAAACTTATGAAGAAGACTTAAAGTCAGAAACATTAAATATGGTTATTAAAGCTGGTAATGCAACAGGAATGAGTGCCTTAGTTACAGCTGAGACAAAAGAAGGTATTACAATTGAAGCTGAATGTATTGGTAAAGTTTATGGCCCTGATGAAGTAGATACAAATGAATGGTCAATTATCGGTGAACCAGAAACAACTATTACAGTTAAGCGTCCAGCAACAGTAGAACTTACTTGTGCTGATATAGTAAATAGAATATCTGATGTTATTAATGCTATGCCTGGTTTTGTATCAACTAGTCAGATGCCTGAACCAACATATCGTATAGATAGTTTAGAAAAATATCTTAAATAAGATATTTTTTTTCTTGCATAATTACTTAGAGTTTTATATAATGAAATTGACTTTTTTGCAAGAAAACTACATTTATATATTTTTTTACAACATGGGCTAGATAGAAATATCTGGATTTTTGCGTTGTAAATGTAGCTAGATTTTATAATCTAGTTTTTTTGCGTTGTAAAAAGGTTAGAAAGGAGTGTAAAAAATGTCTTTCATCAATGTTAAACACATTAAAAAAACTTTTAAAGTAGCAAAAAAACAAACAGGAATTAAAGCTACTTTAAAAAACTTTATTAAAAGAGATTACAAATATATTGAAGCAATAAAAGATATCTCTTTTGATATTGAAAAAGGTAGTATAGTTGGTTATATTGGTCAAAATGGGGCTGGTAAATCAACAACTATCAAAATTTTATCAGGTATTCTAATACCAGATAGTGGTGAAGTTACAGTTAATGGACTTAATCCGTGGAAAGATCGCAAAAAATATGTTTCATCAATTGGGGTAGTATTTGGTCAACGTTCACAACTATGGTGGGATATTCCAGCTGAAGATACTTTTGATCTATTAAAAGATATCTATAAGATTGATGAACAAAAATTTAGAAAAAATAAAGAATACTTAATAAAATTATTAAACATTGAAGATATCATTCGTATTCCTGTAAGACAATTGAGTCTTGGTCAACGAATGCGCTGTGAAATAGCTGCTTCACTTTTACATGAGCCGAAAATATTATTTTTAGATGAACCGACAATTGGGTTAGATGCGATATCTAAACAAATCGTAAGAGATTTTATCAAAAAAATAAATAAAGAACAAAAAGTGACAGTTATTCTAACCACTCACGATATGAGTGACATTGAAGCCTTAGCCAAAAGAATAATAATGATTGGTAATGGACGAGTTGTTTATGATGGTACATTAAATAACTTAAAGAAAAAGTATGTTCATCATAAATATGTATCGGTTACAACAAAAACAAAATTAAGTAAATTAGGAAAGAAAGGAATTATTAAGCAAGAAAAAACAATAGAAGGTTATAGATTTATGATTGATTCTGATACTTTAGCTATTTCTGATTTTCTAAACTATTTATCACTAAAAATAGATATTAAAGATTTAGAGATTGATGATGAATCATTAGATAATATCATTATTAATCTTTATCAAACAATTAAATGAAACAATATATATCATTTTTTAAATTAAAATTTAGTGTTGGTTTACAATATAGAGCAGCAGCAATAGCAGGACTTTGTACACAATTATTTTTTGGTTTAGTATTTATTATGGTTTATGTAGCTTTTTATGGTTCGGGAGATGCAAGTAATGTCAATATTAGTTTAAGACAGATAATAACTTATATGTGGTTAAATCAAGCTTTCTTTTCTTTAATTTATATTTGGCATCGAGATAATGAAATATTAAATATGATAAGAAATGGAGATGTAGCTTATGAGTTATGTCGTCCGCAAAATTTATATTTAATGTGGTTTACAAGAATATTATCTTCTAAGTTATCATCAGTGACATTAAGATGTATACCGCTTATATTAATAGCTTTAATATTACCAGAACCATATAATTTAGCATTACCATATAGTATTAGTTCATTTATAATTTTTTTACTAGTTTTAGCATTATCTTCATTACTTGTAACAGCATTAGTAACTCTAATATACATTTTAACTTTTTATACGACTGATGGTAAGGGAGTAATGGGAATGTATTCTAGTATTGCCGAAATATTAAGTGGACAGATAGTACCAATACCTTTATTTCCAACTATTTTAAAAGGGGTTGTTTCGCTTTTACCATTTGCTTATATAAGTGATTTTGCTTTTCGTATATATTGTGGAAATATAGTAGGTATAGAGATGTGGCAAGGAATTATAGTACAAATATTTTGGGTAGTAGTAATTATTTTTGTGGGAATGAAATTAACGGATAAAATACTAAGAAGAGTAGTAGTACAAGGTGGATAATGAAAGTATATAGAGATTACTTAAAATTACATTTAAAAGCTATTTTAGAATATAAAGCTTCATTTATTTTATCGTTAATAGCTCAGATATTTGTTTTCTTTACTTATTATTTTATAATACTGACATTATTTGATAAATTTAAAAATTTACAAGGTTTTAATATATATGAAGTATTACTTACTTTTAGTATAATACATATTGGTTATTCAATGAATGAAACATTTGCTAGGGGTATAGATCAATTTGATCGATTAATAGTTAATGGTGATTTTGATCGTATTTTACTAAGACCACGAAATATATTATTACAAACAATGGGGTTTCAAATAGATTATGTTAAAACAGCTCGTATAATACAAAGTATAATTATCTTAATATATTCACTTATTAAATTAAATATAGAATGGAATATATTAAGAATAATATCAATTATATTAATGATTATAAGTAGTATTATTATATTCTTTTGTATCTTTTTAATAGCTGCTTCATATTGTTTTTTAACAGTACAAGGTTTAGAAGTAAGAAATGTTTTTACGGATGGTGGTAAGCATTGTGCACAGTATCCAATTGGTATATATAATAAAGTATTTAGAAGAATATTTACTTTTATTATTCCTTATGCTTTAGTTAATTATTATCCTTTATTATATTTAATTGGTAAAAGTAATAATGCTTTATATGCTTTACTTCCTTTAATAGTTATAATTTACTTAATACCTAGTATTTGGATTTTTAATAAAGGCTCTAAGAAATATCTAAGTACTGGTTCATAAGAAAAAAGATTTTAGTTAATTTCTAAAATCTTTTTATATTTTCATTTTTTGATAAAATAATTTAATATAAACGATTAGGTAAGCCATAGATATAGCATAGCCAGCAATGACATCACTAGCAAAATGGACACCTAAATAGATTCGACTAATACCTATTAGTAAAACTAATAGAGTAATTAATGAAGAATATAATAGTTTATATTTATTTTTAATTTTTTTATGATTGATAATATAAAGAAAAAAACCATAATAAGCTAAACTAATCATTGAATGACCAGAGGGAAAACTATAACCGTTTTCGATTATTAAATTGATATCAATAGGACGATCACGAACAAAAATAAGTTTTAATGTTTGATTAAGAATATAGCATAATAAAACATTTAGAGCAATTAAGAAAGCGTTCTTTTTATTTTTACTAAAAATCATAATTATAATAGTTAATATTAGAATAAACCATGTACTACATAAAAAAGTTATAAATTTAAAGAAAATAGTTACAGGTTCACACTTTATTTTAATAATCAAATTGTATATATAATTATCAAAATTACTGATATTATTAGTAAGAAGTAAACACATCATAAATAGAAAGAGTAAGATACTTATAGTAAAAATAACTCTTTTCCAATATTTACGACATAATGATAAAATTTTATTCATCAGTATCACCAAAGTATATATCTAATAGCTCTTTATATCTTTTTAGTAATTTAGGATTAGCTTCTTTCTTTTTAGCTATATTATATACTTCGCGATATAACCAACAATTTTCGTCTTTGGTACCACCAGTATTTTTCCAAATACGATCACCAATTTTTAAATAATTTTTATAACTAGATAATAAAAGATGTAATTTATCAGCTAACATAATGTTTATAACATTTACATCATCATTATTTCTAATTCTTCTAATATATTCTTTTTTTCTTTCTAGCCATTTAGCGATTGCCATATCTTCAGATAAATCAGAGACCATATCTGCTACTAGAGTACCGAATTTTTCTTCTATCTCTTCATATCCATATTCTGTATCGTTGATAATATCATGTAATAAAGCGGATACTAAAACATCTTCAGCAGCATTAATATCTCTAATCATTGAATAAACAACCATGGCATGAAAACATTTATCGATATTTTCAGTTTTCATTTTTATTCCGCGATTAGCTTTGACCATAAAATATATGGCTTCTTCAACACTTGAATACATATTACCACCTATTCTCTACCTTATATTTATATTTTATATTAAAAAAGATGGTTTGACAAAGAAAAATAGGGGATTAAACACTTTTAGTGTCTAATTTTACTAAAAAGTTTTATTTTTTATTAGGAATTTTTTTATATTTACTTTGTTCATTTAGTTCTTGATAATATAAAACTGTTTCTTTATTGTAATATCTTATTTCACCACTTGGGAGCATTAACATTCTTTCAATACCTAGATTATCAACAAATTCAGGATTGTGAGAAACGACTAACATAGTTCCTTCATAATCTTTAAATGTATCAGCAATTATTTTTTGTGTTTCAGGATCTAAGTGGTTAGTTGGTTCGTCTAATATAAGTAAGTTAGCACCAGTTAGAGCTAATTTAGCTAAAGCAACACGACTGCGTTCACCTGGTGATAAGTATGAAACTTTTTTGTATACTTCATCGCCAGAGAATAAGAAGTTACCTAAAAATGAACGTAATTCTTTAGTACTTAAATTAAATTCATTAAAGTTTTCTAAAATAATCTTTTCGTTATCTAGTAGTTCATGTTCTTGGGCATAATAACCGATTTCTGTTTTTTCATTTATCGTTATTTCGCCAGCTAAAGGAGATAAGGTACCAACAATTAATTTTAAAAGAGTTGATTTACCAATACCATTTTCACCAACAATTAAAAATTTTTCGCCACGACTTAAATCAAAAGTTAAATTTTCTAATAAAATATGATTTTCGTTATAACCAAATTTCAAGTTTTCAACTTTTAATGGAACAACACCACTTGGATGATTTATCTTTATTTTAAATCTAGTAGTTTTTTGTTTCTTTTCTAAAGTAACTTTATTTTCTTCTAAACGTGCAAGTTTTTTCTGACGGTCTTTAGCTATACGAGCTTTTTTCTCATTACCACCAATATACTTAGCAATAATTCTTTTTAATTTTTCTTCTTCTTTAACTTGTTTATCGTATATTCTTTCTTGAGTTTTTAAACGTTCATTTCTGATTTTCATATATTTTTCATAGTTACCTGGAAATAATTCCATTTTATGAGTTGCTTTATCAACATATAGAGTTTGAGTTGTGACTGCGGTTAAAAATTCAATATCATGAGAAATAACTAAAATAGTACCATTATAATTTCTTAAATAGTTAATTATATAATCTTTAGTATCAATATCTAAGTGATTAGTTGGTTCATCTAAGAGTAATATTTCAGGATTAGAATAAAGTAATCTAGCAAAAGCGATTTTACTTTTTTGACCACCAGATAAATTACATAGTTTCATATCTAATAAGTCACTATCGATATTCATACCAGTAACAATTTTTAATAAAATATTTTCGGCATTATATACTTCAAAGTATTCTAATTTTTCTTGAAGTTTACCGATTTGTTTCATAATATATTTAAGTTTCTTTTCATCTGTTTCAATACTAGCATCAGTATAAGCTTGTGATAATTCAGCTTCTAATTTTTTGATTGGTCTGCCATCTAAAAGATACTCAAAAACAGAGATGTTCATACTAGGAATTTCATCACTTATTACTTGAGGAAGAAAACCTATACGAGTACCAGGTTTTAAAATAATTTTACCATTATCAGGTTCTAATTTACCCATTATTAATTTAAAAAATGTTGATTTACCAGCACCATTCATACCGATAATACCAACTTTTTCTTTATCTTTTATTTGAATAGTGACATCATCGAATATTTCTTGTAAACCAAAAGACATTGATAAATTTTTAATATTCATAATATCACCTCGCAATTAATATAATACCATAAAAATAGAAGATAATTAATATCTTCTATTTAGGTATTCTTTTTAAAATAAAGTCTTTATCTCCTTGATTATTAATATAATCAAATAAGTGATTGGCATCATCAATTAGGTCATGACCGGTTATACCTATTTCATCAATGGTAGGAATTATAATATCGTTTTTATGGGGTTCAATTATTTTTTTTATTGTTATAAAATCACTGGGGCGACCATAACCATGAGCCCAACTACTATATGTAGCATCTTTTGATTCTTCAATTAAACGAAAATTTAATCTTCTAATCCATGAAGGATGACATAAAGGGAAATAAAGTTTTTGGGGATTTATTCTTTCGTTTTCTTGTTTTAAAATAAATTCGCTAAAATGGAGCTGATTTTCAACAGTAGACATTTCAAAAATATGGAGATCAACACTATAACCTAATGTTTCTAATAGCTCAACAATAGTTAGGACGATAGCACCACGATTATAGATAGCATTAGATGAAGTATGGCCATAGAACGATGTATTTAAATAAATATCTATTTTTTTTCTTTTGGTTTGTGATTTATTAAGCATGGATAGGGGACTACCTTCTAAATAAGCTTTGACGTCTGGGACATAACCAATATAATCATTAAATTGCTTATTACGTTTTTGAGTCATTTTGATATATTTTTCTAATTTCATTTTTAATTTAATTAATTTTTCAAATTCTTCATGATAACCAAATAGACATAATTTATAGGCTTCTTCTAAACTATTAGTATGGGTAAAACTATAATCATCATTAGTACTGCTTGGATTAGGGAAAACATTAGAACATACAGGGTTAGTTTTTAGATAATTGATAAATTCTGATAGAGAATAAAATTTATAGTGCATAACTTTGTAATCACTTTTATGATATAGTTTGTACATAGTTATCTTCCTAATTTTAAACTTTTTATTCCCTGATAATAAATATTACTTGAATTAATATTTTGCATATTACCAATTATCATATTTAAATCATCTTGACCTAAATTTTTAACAACATTAGAAGTTAATATATCAGTAGTTGGAATGTTATTTAATTCTTTTTTATAAACTTTACCAATTCCTCTTGTAGAAACAACATGTGGAATTTTAGATTTTAGAACAGCATCTCTAAATGACCACATAAATTTTAATACTTGTTCACTAGGGTATAAACATTCTTCTAACTTACGGTCATAATCAAAGAAGATATTATCAAAACGATCTAAGGTAGCAGCATCTAAAGCAGTACGACCAACATATTCTAAGTCTGCACCTTTACCCCAAGTATTAGCAGCAGCAATAATATGAAAGTTAGGATGTTTATCAATTGTTTCGTGAGGAAATGCCATGTAACCATTAGCTAGGGCAGAGTTAATAACAATTAAAGCAGATGGATCTGAGTTATCTATTTCATCTAAGAAAAATAAACCACCATTTTTAAAAGCTTTATAAAATTCAGTTTCACGATATGTACCACCAGCATCGATAAAACCAGTTAATTTAAATTCGTTTGAAGCATTATTAGTATAATACATATGAAGTCCTAGAGATTCAGCAACTTGTGATACGGCAACGTTTTTACCACTACCAGCTGGACCTATTAGCATAATTGGTTCATCTAAGGATGTTTGTCTTAAAATTTGTTCATACTTTTCATGATAGAAACCACCTGATGTGTGTGTAACTTCGGTATTGTTAATAATGATACTATAAGAAATGGGAACATTAATTGTTTTAGTATAATCTTCAAGAATTTTGTCAAAAATAGTTCTTAAGGTATGGTCGATATTTCCTTCAATATTAAATTTGTTAATAACTTGTTTAATTAATTCTAGTAAAGCTTTTTGTGTTTCAGTATCAAGTTCTTTAGTTAAATAATCACTTATCTTTTTTTGAGGATCAGGTGATGCTAAGTAATCTTCTAAGTTTTGATTTATTTTATTTTTAACAGCTTCATTAGTAATAGATGCTAATAGGGAATTTAAGCCGTCTAATAGATAGTCAGCATTTTGTCTTGTTCTTTTAATAAATGGATCGTTACTTTCATTTCGTTTATTTCCATCAATATTAAATGTTTCACCATTAACGATGTAAGTATTATTTTCTACTTCAATTATTTCATCACAGAAAGATGTTAGTAATTCTTCACTATTAGAATACATTATTTCACGATTCATTTTAGTATAACCTAGATAAAGATGAGTATATTCGTTATTTGGAGTTGTAACGCCAGCAATTAATTCTTCTTCATTGGCATCCCATATAACAGAGCAAAAATGCATATTATTACTAAGCTCTTTGAAAACTTTGTATTTATAATCTCGATAGATATAATTAATTATTCTTTGATATCTATCGCTATCATCAAGATGATATTTGCGACTTTCTTCGTTAACTTTAGCTATTTCATCTTGATTGTAGCCACTTACGGTTAATATTTTATTGTTAGAATTCCAGAAAGGATCTCGATCTTCCATATAACTATCATGGACGATTTTAGCAAAAATTATCCCTTTATTTGATATCTCCTTATGATTAATAGAGTAGTTATATGGACAGATTGAATCAAGCTTTCTTATGATGTCTTCATAGCTAAATTCTCTTCCTTGGTAAGCTATGAAGTATCTTCCACTTTTTTCATAGTCTTCCATATTTATCTTCCTATCATTTTATTTTTTTGTTATTAACGTTGTGTTAATAACTGATACCAAAAAAATTAATTCTCTTGACAATTCTATTATATAAAACATAACAGTTATTGTCAATATGTTAATAACAAAAAAGTAAAAAGAAGCAATAAAAAAATTAGATAGCTAAGTATCTAATTATTTTTTGTGAAGAGTATAAGCTAGATGAACATTGTTCATTAGTTCATAAACGGTCATTGGACCAACACCGCCAGGAACTGGGGTAATATAACTACATTTATCTTTTAAGTTTTCAAAGTCAGCATCCCCATAAAGTTTACCATCTTCGCGATTAATACCAACATCGATAACTACAGCATCTTTTTTAACCATATCTTCAGTTAAGAAATGTTTTTGACCTATAGCAACGATTATTATGTCAGCATTTTTAGTTATTTCCGCAATATTCTTAGTTTTAGAATGACATAAAATAACAGTAGCATTGCGATTTATTAATAAATTAGCAATAGGTTTACCAACAAGAATACTACGACCAATTACAACTACATTAGTTCCTTCTAAAGTAATATTATATTCATCTAATATATCTATAATACCTTTAGGAGTACAAGGGACTAGTCCACTAACATTTTGAATTAATTTACCAGCATTAACATATGTTAAACCATCAACGTCTTTTAAAGGACTTATCGTATTTTGAATAATACTTGCATCTAGATGAGCTGGTAGAGGCATTTGAACAATAATGCCATCTATTTTATCATCATTATTTAATTTTTCTAATTCCTTAATTAATTCATCTTGAGTAACTTCATTAGGGAAATTTTTATGTACAAAATAATATCCTAATTCTGTTGCTAGTTTTTCTTTTTGTTTAATATAAACATTACTTGCTTCATCAGCACCAACTTGAACAACAGCAAGTCCAAGTTGCTTATCAACTGTTTTAATTCTTTCTTTTAATTCTTCTAACTTCTTCTTACGAAGTTCTTTTCCATCTAATAATTCCATTTCTACCTCACCATAAATTAATTATATCATAAGAAAAGGACTTAGAATTATTTCTTAAGTCCTGCAGCGTCAAATGCACTTCTAATAGAATCTTCTGTTTCGTCACCGCTATATCCTTTTACTCCACCAATAACCTTATTATTTTTAATGATAAAGGTTAGAGGAGTACCACCAATATTTTCTTCAGCAAATGTTTTCCATTCACCATCACCGGTTAGAGATTGTAGGATTTCGTATGATTCACTATCTTTAACATATGGATTTTGGACTGTAAAGTCAACTATTTTTGCAAAATCAATATATCTAACAGTTATATTATAATCCTTAGCAACATCAATTAAGATTGGAATATATAGTGCGCAGTAACCGCAATTTTGTCTTCCGACAACCATTACTATAGTTTCATTCTTAGATTCATTTTTAATATCACTAGCTGATATTTCCTTCATTGCTGATGTATCATAAGCTTGTTGTCCTTCAGTTTCACTTGCTGATGAATTAGTTGAGCTATTTGAACCATTACTAGAATAGTTAGAAGTATTTGAATTGTCACTATTACTTGAACCACTAAATACACCAAATAGTAGAATTACACATAATAGGAAAGTAACTAGTACTAAAAATAAAGTTATATTTTCTTTATTTTCAATCTTAATTAGACGATCTTCAATAGATAAATCTTGAAAATCAACTGTTTCTTCCTCATCGTTTAAATCTTCTTTAGCTTCTTCTAATTCTTCTTCCTTTTCTTCTTCTAATAATTCGTCTTCTTCGACAGTTGCAACACGCTTAGTATTTTTTTTCTTGTTTGCCATAAAAATCCTCCCTTATTAGTATTATAAATCAAAATTATATATATCTCAATTGAAATATTGTGAAAATATAGAGTAATAAAGTTGTAAAATTTTAATTTATTATTTGTAAAAAACTTTATTTATATAAGTATTTAAAGTTATAATTAAATTAGAGAGTAGGGATGTTATGAATAATAGTGTTGTATGTCCTAATTGTAATTATGCAAATCAACTTGGTGCAACAGTATGTAGTAATTGTGGAGGAAGTTTAGAAATTAATCAAGTTACTAGATTAGTTCAAGAGTATGCTACAACTGGGCATTTAGGATTAGAAAGAAAAAAGAGCTTCTGGGGAGGAGCTATGACTTTAAAAATAACAATAGCAGGAGTTGACTATGTATTAAAAAATGGTGATAAGTTAGATCTTGATTTAGCACCAGGCATTTATCCAGTTACATATAAAAGTTTATGGCATAAATTAAAAAAGGTTGATGTTTCAATTGCGTCAGCTGGTAAATTTAATCTTTATTTTGTTCCAGGTTTAATGTTTGGAGCAATTAAATTAGATATGAAAAAATCTAAAATTCAATAAAATAGTATAATTACTATTTTTTTTGTTTGATAAATAATTTTAATAGTTACAACTATGACGATTTTTAGGATAAGTGTTTTCTAATTTATAGATATCATCACGATCAACTAGAACCATTGGATATTGTATAAACCAATTTGGTAGTTTAGTATGAGGATTAATATCAGCATCTTTATATGAATCAAGTAACATACAGTTATCACCACAGACACCATTAATTAAAGTATCCATACTATAATAACCGAATCTTTGTAATTCTTTACTGAAATTAGTAAAAATATAGCTAGGAACATTAGTAGCTGGTCGTGATAAGTATTTTTGAACTTCAATACCAGCTACGACGATACCATGTTTATCTCTTATATAATCTTCTTCATAGTTTTTAGCTATTAAATATAAGTTAGGACAGATTATATCTTCATATGACCATTTAGTTCTAACTAGTTTAATAACATAATCTCCTAGACGATAACATGATAGAGTAGCTCCACTATTTATATAACCGGTTTCTTTACTATGACTTAAGTCTAAATACTTTTCAATATATTGTTGTAATTTATGACCTAAATGATAATAATAAATGCCATCTAGATTAGCATCCAATTTACCAGTTTCTTTTTTTCTAAAAAGAGCGATAATTTTGGCAAATTGTTCTAATAGTTCTTTAGATACATTTTCTGAATAATGGTTATAGATAATTAATTTATAATCGATAGAACTTTGAAATAAACGATTAGCATCTTGATTAAATTCTTTTATTTTATCTGGATTTTCGACTAGTGAGTAACAACTATCACTTACCTTTACATAATCGTATTGTAGTAATTTACCAGCTAAAGTATTTTCGGGATAATTAGTTAAAATATATTCTTTTAAATGTAACCAAATATTTTTGTTTGGTAGATGTTGATAAGATAAGATAGCGAGATTACAAATATCTTCCATATCCATTAAAGTAGGTAAGAAAGTAAGTTGTTCATATTCTTGATAAGTTACACTAGTTAGATATTTAGTAAAGTCATCATAGATAATATTAATAAATTCAGGATGATGTTCAATAATAAAAGCCATAAATAAGTAGCGAATATGAAGATTGTCATGAAGATAGAATATCTTTATTAAGTCATAGTTATTATCTAAATCTTGAAAGATAAAGGCGAAGATGTCAGTTAAAATATCTTCATCTTTTTGGATTATTTCCGTTAAATGGCTTTTAATAAATTCTTTGCCCCAAGTAGTATTATGTAAAATATTAAGAAGATGAGTTTTAGTTAGGTAATTAAAACCTAAATATTTATTTAAAATATATAGAGTTTGTTCTTGATATTTATCTATATCGTAAATTATGGCAAAGCAAAAACGATAATATTTATCAAGAAGTTTTTCTAGAAAACCATTAATAATAATATCTCTTTCATTACTTTTTCTAATATATTGGATTAAGTTATCATAATCATAAGGAGTTAAAGAAAAGACAAAATCTACTTTTCCTTTTTTTAAATATTCAATAGTATTAAAAGACATTATTTCATCTCCTTTTTTATTAATTAAAAGTGTGGGGTAGAGGGAAGACTATGAGAATCTTTTTTTAAGATTAATTCTAAGTTACAGGTGAAAGCTGAAAAATATTTATCTTTAAATTCTTCTCTTATAATGCCACCAAATTTTTGAATAGTTACTATAGAGGGAATATTGGTATTTTCAGCAGAAATATAAATTGTTTTTATGCCTTCTTGATAAAGTTTAGAAGCTAAAAGAGTTAAAGCTTTTAAAGCATAATTATGGCCATTATATGGTTTATTGATTTGATAAGCAATATTGCCGTAAGGACTAGGTTCTACATCAAATGTTCCATCATATGAAATATTACCTATTTTGATATTAGTATTATGAAGATAGATAAAATATTTTTGGGCATTATTTATATTTTTAGTAGAATAATCTAAATATAAATCGATTTCTCCATCGGTTAAAGAATAATCTTGGTTTTGGATTCTTAAAAGCATTTGTCTACTTTCTATTTCTTTTTCTAAATTAAATAATTTAATTCTAGCACGACAATATGAATCGACATAAAAAGCATTGGGATTTGTTTCTTCAAAATGTTTGATTTTAGCTCTGAGTTGGTTGGTTTTTCTAATTAAACTTTCCATATCATTTGTTCCCCTCTTTTTGTAGTTTTGTATTATAGCATAAAAAAATAAAATAAACAAAAAGATATATATTAACAAGAAAGATTTAGTAGTGATATAATAAAAAAGATATAGGAGTGGATAGTTTATATGAAGAAAAAGGAAGATAATCAATCTAATAAACTAAAGAATAAGAATAAAAAATTAATTATTATATTGATTATAGTTTTTTTAATTTTTATAGTAAGTGGTTTTATAGTAGGTAGTTACTTATTAAAGGGAAATGGTAAGAAAAGTAATGATACTAATGAGACTTCTAATAATGGTGAAACTGTAGAAAATGAAGTAATAAATAATGAAATATGGAATAATAATGTTAAAGAATTAAATGATTTAATTGATAAAGAAATTACTGATACAAATAATAAAGTAATTTGTACAACAGAAATAGTTACGGAATGTATTACAGAAGAAGATAAAAATACAAAGTTAAATACACTAAATAATTATAAAGAACAGATAAGTAATTTAGAAGAAAATAATCAAGAAGGTTATGACGAATTAAAAAGTCAAATTGATGAGTATTTAAAGACAGATAATTTAGTAAGTAATAATGAAGAAAAAGAAGATAATAAAGAACAAGATAATAAAACTGATAATAAAGTTAGTAGTTCTTCTAGTAGTAGTTCTACAGGAACTTATAATAATGCAACTTTAGAATCACTAATTAATAGTGCTCCTTTAAAACCACTTAAAACAGGTGATGCTGAACTTGATAAAATAGTAGAGAATGTTATAAATAAACAAACTAATTCAAAAATGACAACTTATCAAAAAGTTATTACTTTATATAATTGGGTAATGGATAAAATGTCTTATCAAATTGCGATGGTCGATTCTTATGAAGTTCAAGAGTTAGCTGATGAAAATGAAATATACTATAATGATGCAATGGAAATTTATTTGGCGTTAGATGGTTTTAAAACATATAAAGGTTCTTGTGATAATTATGCAGCAATGTTTATGATTTTAACAAGAAGATTAGGTTTAGATAGTTATACAATTAATGTTTTAAATGAAAAGGGTGGAGGACATACAACTGTTAATATTAAACTTAATGGTAAATGGTATGATTTTGATCCACAAGGTGATTCTAATCAAAAAAAGAATGGTAAATATAATTATTACTATCTAGGTAGAAATGAATCACAAATGAAAAAAGTTTACAAACAAATATATCGTGATAATGGTGTAAGTAGATTTAAGAAGTTTGCTAAAAATACAAATGTCTTAAGTGCGACATTAACAGTAGCTGGTAAAACTTATACTGCTAAAACTTCATGGGAGAAACTTTCTTATCAAAAGGAATATATTGAAGTTGATTATAAACTAAATGAGGATTTTATAATAAAATTTACGGCTTCTGAAAATGTTTCTTATTCTCTTGATTTTTGGGAGATTGGTGGAATAAATAGTATAGCGGAATTTAAAGATAGTACTAAAAGTAAAACAATTAATTATAATAAAGAATTATATTATGGTCGACAATATTTACACTTATATTTAAAGGATAAAGATGGACGAGTAATATACTTTATAATTCATTTTAATATTAAGGAACGTGGAGAAAAATTTCAAGTTAAGTCTTCTGGAGTAGATTATACATATGATAATTATATTGATTGTTTAGCACAAGCTTATAATGGTAGTGGAGATGTAAAATTTAAGGCAACATTAGTTGAAACAGATGATCCTAATAAGAGTAAAGTAAAGATTACAGATTCACCAAAAGGTTATGAATTTAGAATAACTAATATTAATTCAAAATTGTATACTTATAAAATTAAAGTAACAGCTACTGATGCAAAAGGTAATGTAGCAGTTACGGAGTTTGTTACTCATAAGAAAAGTTAAAACTTAAACATTTATTTGTTTAAGTTTTTTTATAAAGAAAAAACAGATTTTTATATCTGTTTAAAGGGTATTAATAATTTTTTAATTAATTAGACATAAATAAGGCAATTAAAATAATTATTGTAACGACAATGATAATTACCAATGGTGCTATTAAGACAAATTTTAATAATGTTTGTTGGCTTTTTGGCATAGAATGCCATTGCTCTTTAAATGTTTGCATAGGGTGTTTCATCTTTTCTTTAACTAATTTAACATCTTCATCTACTTTATTATAAAATTCATTACCAAAATTGTTTTTTACCCATTCTTTATCATAGAATTTATTAGTTTTATTATATGAAAAACTTTTGGTTAAATTATAAGATTTATTAACTAAATAGGATGAACTATATTCACTTCTATCTAAGTATAATAATAACATAACAATACCATCACTTATACTTGTATAATCATCTTTTAAGTAACAACAATATTCGTCTTTACCATCTACAACTACATTAGATTTTAAAGCTTCGCCAATCTGAGTTTCACCATCATATATCGGAAAATGTCTAATATAACCATCTTCTATGGAATAACAAAAATATTGTTTATCATTTATTTCTATGACATATCTGTTACTCCATATAGCATTTTCTTCATAATAAATTTTAATTTCATTTTTATTTGAAGTAAAAAGTAATTGATTAAATTTTTGAGAACCAGTTACTAGGTATTTCATTGGAATAAATTCTTCTTTTAAATTTTCGATATATTTATAATCTGTTGTATATATTTCATTTCCGTTGGTATCAAGAACTTTAATACTTCTAAGTTTTTCTAAATTTAGTGGTTCATTAATTGAAATAAAAGGTAAATTTGCTTTATATTGTAGTTTATCGTTATATTTAATTTCGAATTCATTTTTTCCTTCACTTTGAACTTGTGATACATTTATTTTCATAATACTTACTCCTTTTTAGTATTTATTCTATATATAATTGTAACATATTAATTTATTTTTATATTTAGTATTTTAGCTGTTTACATTTTTAGGTCATAAAAAAAACTAACATTGTTGTTAGTATTTATTAATCTCGAATTAAAATAGTTCGAGTAAATTTCACAATGGGGCGGTATGTGGGAATCGAACCCACGCGTGCCAGAGCCACAATCTGGTGTGTTAACCACTTCACCAACACCGCCATGCGCATAAATAGAATAACAAATAATTGAATAAAAAGCAAGTATATATTATAATTAAATAGTAGGGAAGTGATAAAATGAATATATTAAATACTTTTAATTCATTTTTGGTAAAGAAAACTTTTTGGGAACAAGTAGAGTATGAGATAACTGATTTATGGAAAATGCTTATGGAATTCTTCCAAATGATTAAGGAAGTTACTTATGACTTATTAGCAGGTTATGTTGGTGAAACTGTATTAAATATGTTTTTAATAGGTTTAGGTGCCTTAGCTATTATGTTAATTTGTCTTAAAATAATTAATAGGTAAAATTAATAGAGGAGCAATTTAAGCTCCTCTTTTTTTGTTTAATAATAATTTGAAATCGTCTTCTTCTAAACCAAAGTTAACTGTACGATATTCTTTTTTAGTGTCAACTGCTGTCAAGACTAGATGAGTACCAATTCTTATTTTTATTTTAGATTTACGACCTTTAAATGAAGCAGTTGCATCATCATAATAGAAATGATCACCTTCTAAATCTTCAACAAGTATTTTACCTTCAATACCATCAACAGTTTTAATGAAGATACCACGACTATTGACATAAGTAACATATGCTTCAAATTTTTCACCAAGGTGTTCGCTCATATATTTAATCATTTCAAAATGGTTTGCATCTCTTTCAGCTTGATCAGCGTTTCTTTCTTTTTTAGTTATATGACGACATACCTTTTCCATATCATCATAAGCAACATCGATTAATCTAATATTAAAATGATTATCTCGTTGTTGTTTTAAGTTATGGTGTGCTAATAGGTCAGCAGCTCTTCTAATAGGGCTTGTGAAGTGACCATATTTTGGTAAAGCTAGACCAAAATGGCCTTGATTTTGAACATCGTATTTAGCTAGTTTCATAGCACGTAACATAATGTTGGCAACAATATTTCTTTCGTCAGCATTTTTGATTTGTGCAAGCATTTGTTGGATAACTTTACCATTAACGATATCGTGAGATGATTTTACTTTTATACCACTGCGACCAATTAAATTAAAGGCTTCTTCAACGTCTTCTTCGTCGGGTTTTTCATGGATTCTTAAAGGTGATGGAAGAATCATATAATTAGCATAGCATTCACCAGCTAGTAACATAAAGTTTTCAATAATTTTTTCAGCAGTTTTTTGGATGCGTTGTTTAAATTCAATAGGCATACCATTTTCATCGACTTCAATTTCAATATCATTGTTACCAAAGTCAACATATCCACGTTTTCTTTTTTCTCTTTCTAATTTAGTAGATAAACCTTGCATAAGAACTAAGTTATCATAGAATTCTTCATAACCATCAACTAGTTCATTTTCTTCTAATACTTTATTTACATCTTCATAAGTCATAGCTTTACGTGAATTTATAACAGTATCAACAAAATCATAATTTAGTATTTTACCTTCAGGGGAGATTTCCATAATACAGCTTAAACATAAACGTTCAACATTAGGATTTAAAGAACAAATTCCATTAGATATTAGATGAGGAAATTGAGGAATAACGGTATTTACCATATAGACACTAGTTCCTCTTGAAATGGCTTCATCCCATAATTGCATACCAGGGTGGATATAGTGAGTAACATCAGATATATGAACACCTAAAACATAATTGCCTTTTTCATTGATTCTTAAACTAACAGCATCATCACGATCTTTAGTTTTTTCACCGTCTATAGTAAAGATTAAATCGTCAGTTAAATCTAGGCGTCCTTCTTTATCTTTGGGTCTTACTTCTGTTGGTAAAGCTTGGGCTTCGGCGATTGCTTCTTCTGTAAAATCAATAGTTATATGATTTTCAACGGCAATCATTTTTAAATCAGCATCTGGATCATCTTTATGACCTAGACCTTTTATAAAGCCACCATAATATTTACCATTAGATAATTCATTTATTTTTACTAGTAAGCGATCACCTTCAACTAATGGTTTCATAGCCAGACCATTTATAATAATAGGGTGATCAATTTTGGCATTATATGGTTTTAATACTAGTTCACCATTATTGGTAGTTACTTCGACAATTACTAAACCATCTTTTCTTTTAATTATTTTATCTACACGACTAATAATGTGACCATGGTCTTTTTTATTTGTTGGTCTTAAAATAACAATGTCTCCATCTAAGGCATCTTTTAAATCATTCGGTCTTACTTTATATTTACCATAATCATTTATAATAAAGCCTTCACCATGTTTGTTAATATTAATTTCGCCCTGTACATAACCTAATTCTGTAGGAAAGGAGCGATATAAGTGTTTCCTTTCGTCATAATAAACATCTCCACTTATAATCAGTTCTTCAAGCGCTCTTAATAGTAAATCATTTTTGTATCCTCTTTTAGAACACATTTCTTTTTTTATTTCACGATAACGATATTTTTTTGTTTTATATTTTGGATTGTTAAAAAATTCAATTAACTCATCCTTTAAAACATTTAATTTTTCATCCATCACAAACCCTCCTTATTTAATTATTAACACATATGAGGGACAATGTAAATTGTTTGGACAAAATTTAACTATAATAATTATTTATACTACTATAATTATTTTAATATAAATAATTAACAATATATTTTTTAATGGAGATTATGATAAAATTAAATTGGTGATAAGAATGTTGCAAAATATACAAATAATTATAACTAATTCAACTAATAAAAAGGAATTGTTGAAAGAATTAAGTAGTAAGTTAGTTGATGTTAAAATTTATACTTTAAATGAATTTAATAGATTATTTTATTTTGATTATGATGTAAAAACTTTAAATTATGTAATTAATAAATATCAAGTAAAGTATGAAATAGCTAAAATATATTTAGATAATTTGTTATATGTTGAAGATAAAGAATATAAAAGTACTAAATTAAATTTCTTATCGCAATTAAAAAAGGAATTATTAAGTAATAATTTATTGATAATTAATAAGTTGTTTAAAAATACTTTAAAGAATAAAAATATAGTTATTTATAATTTACCAGTTACTAAGGAATTAGAGAAATTAATTACTACGTTAAAGGTAGAAAATAATGTAGAGGTAGTTAGTGGAAATAGTAATAGTTATGAACATGAAATAAGGGAGTTAGCAACTAGTGAATTAGAAGTAGAATATGTAGCTAATGAGATATGTAATTTAGTAAAAAAAGGGATTGATATTACTCATATCTTTATAAGTAATTTAGATAATGAATATCGTAAATTAATAAAAAGAATATTTCCAATGTTTAATATTCCTTATACCATAAAAGAAGAAGAGGTAGTTTATGGAACTTTCTTATGTACTAAATTTTTAGAATTAAATGAAGGTAATATTGAAGAAGTGCTTGATAAGTTAAAAGATTATGTTACTAGTAGTGAAACAGAAAAAGTATATAATATACTTGTTAATATTGTTAATAAATATGTAGTATTAGATGATGATAAAATAAAAGATGAAATGATTAAGTATGATTTAAAACATACATATTTAGAAAGTGATGAAGTAGTTAATTCAGTTCATGAAGTTGATATAAATACATATTTGTTTAATGATGATGATTATGTTTTTTGTCTTTCTTTTAATCAAGGTATTATGCCAAGAATTTATAAAGATGAGAATTATTTGACGGATAAAGAAAAACAAGAATTAGGGCTTTCATTAACAATAGAACGAAATGTTTTAGAAAAAGAAATAGTTAAAAATAAGTTAGCAGCTATTAAGAATTTATTTATTAGTTATAAAGTAAATAATGAAGGTGAAGTGTTTTATATTTCAAGTTTAAATGAAGAGTTAAAGTATAATGTAATAACTGATTATAAAATGGAATATAGTAATTCTAATTTAAATAATCAATTAAAATTAGCTTCTTTATTAGATGAATATTATAAATATGGTAGTACTTCAGATTTACTTATTGATTTAAATGGTACTTATGATATTCCATATAATACATATAGTAATAAGTTTAAAGGAATAGATAATGAGGCTTTTAAAAAATTTATTAATAATAAAATTACTTTATCTTATAGTAGTTTAGATAAATATTTTCGTTGTCCTTTTAGTTATTATGTAGGTAATATACTTAAATTAAATATATATGAAGAAACTTTTTTTCAATTAGTAGGTACTTTATTTCATAGTATTTTAGAAAAGTTTTTAAAAAGTAATTTAAGTTATGATGAATTATGGGAACAAGAAATTAAAGCTTTAAATCACGAATTTACTAGTAAAGAGAATTTCTTTTTGATTAAGTTAAAAGATGAATTAAGTTTTATTATTGAAGTAATTAAGAATCAAGAGAATTTTACTAATTTACATGATGAGTTACATGAAGAAAGAATTATAACTAATATTGAAGGTAATATAGAAATTAAATTTACAGGAATTATTGATAAGATTAAATATAAAAATGATGGTAATGAAACGATAATTGCCATAATTGATTATAAAACTGGTAATCCAAATTTAGATTTATCGACGATACCATATGGAATAGGAATGCAGTTACCGGTTTATTTGTATTTAGCTAAGCATTCGAAGAAATTAGAAAATATTAAAGTAGCAGGTTTTTATTTACAAAAAGTTTTAAATAATGAAGTTAATGTTGATAAAAATAAGAGTTATGAACAATTAAAGAAGCAAAATTTATTATTACAAGGTTATTCAAATGAAAATCAAGCTTTATTAAGTGAATTTGATAATTCATATACTGATAGTAATATTATTAGGAGTATGAAAACTTTAAAAGATGGATCTTTTGCTAAGTATACTAAAGTACTATCTAATGAACAAATGGATAAGTTAATAGAAATTACAGAAGAGAAAATAAATGAAGGAGCGAAGAAGATAGAGGAAGGTAATTTTGTTATTGCACCGAAAAAGATAGAAAAAGAAAATTATGGTTGTAAATATTGTGAATTTAGAGATATTTGTTTTTATACTGAAGCTGATGTAGTTGAATTAGAACCTTTAGAAACAGAAGAAATATTAGGAGGTGAAGATAATGAATTGGACAGATGAACAATTAAAAGCGATTAATACATCTAATACTAATATAATTGTTTCAGCTGGAGCAGGTAGTGGTAAGACAGCAGTTTTAACAGCTAGAACAATGCGTATATTAAATGAAGGAATACATATTGATGAATTACTAGTTTTAACTTTTACGAAAGCTGCAGCAGGAGAAATGAAAAATCGTATTAGAAAAAATATTAAAAAGAATATGGCAGGTAATCCTCTTTTAAGTAAAGAATTAGAATTAATTGATCAAGCGTATATAACGACTTTTGATTCATATGCGTTGTCAGTTGTAAAGAAGTATCATTATCTTCTTAATATATCAAATGATATAAAAATATCTGATGCTTCAATTATTAATATGCAAAAAACAAAAATATTAGATAAAGTTTTTGATAAATACTATGAAAATCCAACCCCAGAATTTACTAAATTAATATATGATTTTTGTACGAAAGATGATGCAACATTAAAAACTTATCTTTTAAATATAGCAACTAAAATAGATGGATTAACAAATCGTGATGAATATCTAAATAATTATTTTGCTAATTATTATAATGAAGAATTTATCCAAAAATTAATAGCAGAATATGTTGATTATTTAAAAGATAATGTGAAAATTGTTAAATCACTAGCTAAGAGATTAGCTTTAGTTACTGACGGAACATATGGAACAAAGTTAGATGAAGCATTAAGTTCTTTGTATGATTGTGAAAGTTTAGATGACTTTTATTTGAAGTTACCATTAATTAAGTTACCAATATTACCTAGAGGTAGTGAAGATGAAGTCAAACAGGAAAAAGAACGATTAAGTAAGTTTATAACAGATTTTAAAAATATAGTAGTTGAATATGGTAATTTAGAAAATATTTATAAAACATTAAGAATAATGAAAGATTATTTAGTAATTATTTTAGCAATTATTAAAGAATTTTTAGATGAGTTACATAAATATAAAATGGAAAATGAAATTTATGATTTCCAAGATATAGCTTTACTTTCAATAAAAATATTAGAAGAACATGAAGAAGTACGAAATGAGATACGTGATTCTTTTAAAGAAATAATGATTGATGAGTATCAAGATACAAATGATATTCAAGAGAAATTTATATCTTTAATCGAGAATAATAATGTTTATATGGTTGGAGATATTAAACAAAGTATATATCGTTTCCGTAATGCTAATCCAGAAATATTTAAAAATAAGTATGATAAGTATGCAAAAGAAGATCAAGGAATAAAAATTGACTTAGTGCAAAACTTTAGATCAAGAAGTGAAGTTTTAAATAATATAAATGAAGTATTTAAGTTAATTATGGATAATGTAATAGGTGGAGCTGAATATCACGAATCTCATCAAATGGTATTTGGTAATAATGATTACATTAATAAAGGTAATACAGGTTATGAGTATGACTTTGAAATAAGAGAATATGATAAACAAAAGATGGGACGTTATTCAGATACCGAAGTAGAAATATTTGCGATAGCGAAAGATATAAAAGAGAAAATAGATAATAAATATCAAGTATTTGATAAAGATTTGGGGACTTTAAGAGATATTAAATATAGTGATTTTGTTATATTAATGGATCGAAGTACTAATTTTGATGTGTATAAAAAAGTATTTGAATATTTAGGTATTCCACTAGCAATATATAAAGATAATACTTTAAATGATTCTGATGATATATTTATTTTAAAGAATATTATTAATTTAATTGTAAAAATCAGTAACAATGAAATAGATCAAGAATTTAGATATGCTTTTACAGGAGTAGCACGTAGTTATTTATTTGAAGTTAGTGATAAAGATATACTTAAGATATTTATAAGTGATAGTTTTAAAGAAACAGATATTTATAAGATGTTTAAGGAATTAGCAACTAATTTAAATAGTGAAACTATTACTTCATTATTAGATAAAATAATTAGTAAAACTAAGATGTATGAAATGTTTATTAAAGTTGGTAATGTCGAAGAAGCAATGGTTAGAATTTCTAAATTAATTGATATTGCAAGTAATTTAAGTAGTTTAGGTTATAATGTGTTTACTTTTAGAGATTATTTAAATGAACTATTAGATAGTGATGAACAAATGAAGTATAAGACAGCTAGAAGTGATTCTAATTCAGTTAAGATAATGACAATTCATACTTCTAAAGGACTTGAATATAATATTTGTTATTATAGTGGTTTAAGTAAAGAGTTTAATATTAAAGATTTAAATGATCGTTTTTTGTATGATGGTAGATATGGAATAATAACACCTTATTTTGATGAGGGGATTGGGGAATCATTTATTAAAAGATTAGTTAAATATCATTATTTAGAAGATGAAATATCAGAAAGAATAAGATTATTTTATGTTGCTTTAACAAGAGCTAGAGAAAAAATGATTTTATTGACACCTAAAAAAGATGAAGTAATAAATGATTGTGAAGAAAATATGACTATTGATTTAAATGTTAGAAGAAAGTATAAATCATTTAGTAAGATACTAGATTCTATTAAATATAAAATTAATAAATATTATAAAGAAATAGATATTGATTCTTTAGGTTTAACAAAAGAATATTTATATAATAGTTCGTCTTTAGAAAAAATAGAAAACTTGTCTGCTAATAAGATAAGTGTTGAAGAAATAAAAGTTAAGGAAGGTAATGTATTAAGTCAAGAACACTTTTCTAAGAATTTACATGAACTTATTAATAATGAAACAAGAAAAAATATGGAATTTGGTACTTTAGTTCATGAAACATTAGAATATATTGACTTTAGAAATCCTGATTACTCATTAATAGATAATAGTTTAATTAAAAGTAAAATAATGAAGTTTTTAAGTAATCCATTATTAAAGGAAATAGATAAAGCACAAATATATAAAGAACATGAATTTATTTATAGTGATGAAAATAATGAGTATCATGGTATAATAGATTTAATGTTAGAATATGATGATAGAATAGATATTATAGATTATAAATTGAATAACATTAAAGATAGTAATTATTTAAAACAATTAGAAGGATATAGAACTTATATCAAAGGGATAACGAATAAAAATATAAGTATATATTTATATAGTATATTAAGTGAAACTTTAGAAAAATTATGAAAGGAGAAGCTGTGATGATAGAAAGTAATTCTAAAACAAAAAAACAGGTTATGACGATGATTAATTCTTTAATTGATATTATTACTAAACCTTCTTTAGTAGTTAAGAAGAGTCCTTACTTATATCATCAAGCTTCAAAAAATAATTTTGTTATACATATGTATATCTTTAAATTGCTTATTAACGATAAAGAGTATTTAGCTAATAAGTATGAAGAGTACATATCAAAGTATCCGAAAAAGATTTATTACAATATTGCTAATATAACAAATATTGAATATATAAAAGAAATAGATTTATTATTTAAAATAAAAGATAAATTAACTTTTGATAATTATATAGTAAATTATGAAGAAGAAAGAATTTATTTTAATGATAAAACTTATGTTGATTATAAATGGTTTTTAACTTTTATATCAATGTTACTTGATAATACGAAAAATGATGAATTTAAAGAAATAAATATTTGTTATACAATAGCTAAAAAAGATACTAATAAAGTTAAAGATAAAAAAGATTGTGATAAGTTCTTAGAAAATTTTAATTATTATCGTATTAATATAAAACATGTTAATAATAAAAAGGCGATTAAAGAAAATGATTTATTAATAGTTAAAAATACAGCGATTAATTATTTAAAACATTTGAGACAATATAAACATGGACTTGAAAGTGAAGAATCTTATTTAATCTTTTATAACTTATTAAAGAAAGAATGTAGTAAAGATGGATTTAAATTATCGGAAGAGGAAATGAATCTTTTAGATATTGAATATAGTGATTTAGAAAAGATAAAGAAATTAATGGATAGTAATTTCTATAGTAGTTCTTTAAGTAAGCAAGTTCATATTGTTGAAAGTGCAGTATGGCAATTAAGTAATGATATTACTTTGTTAGAACATATGAATTCTTCAGTTGATAATTTAGTAGATTTATTAACAATAATAAGATTAGAATCTAATAAAACGTATGAAATGATAAAAAAAGAATACAATCTTGATGATGCGCAGATATTACTTGTTTTAGCTGTTAATAAATATTTACTTACGTATTTAGATGAAGATAATGTTGATTATAGTTTATTAGATTTAAGTAATATTAAACCTAAGTATATGAATAGTATATGTGAAAATAATGAAGCTCTTTTAAAAGAACATTTAAAAAATTTAAATTTAGAATTACAATCAGTTAAAAGAGATTTAGATAAATATAAAAAAGAACGAAGTAATTTAAATAAAAAAGAATTAGATAAAGATAAATATCAAAAAGAATTGGAGATGTGTGTTAGTAAGATAAATAGAGCAAGTATTGTAATTGGTAAATTAAATTCGAATATCTCCTCAGTATCAAAACAATATGAAGAAGAAAGAAAAAAGATTGCTCATCAATATCATAATATTGATACTTATAATAATAATACTTCAATAATAAAACATCTTTATAATTCAATAATGGCTAGTAGTTATTATTTAAAGACAAATAATACTAATGTTTTAAATAATATAATTGTCTTTGAAGACTATGAAAAAACAGAAAATTCTTTCTATTTAGAAATTACAATTAAAGAATTATTAAAAATTAGTAATCAAAATCTTTTAAATGGAATAAAGGATCAATCTGATTTACCAAAATTAGCATAGGAGGTATTTGATGGAAATAAAAAAATATATATTACCAGGAATTAATATTTTAATATCAGTTCTAGGAATTCTTTCTTTGTTAATATTTAGAATGAGTGAGAATGTTATATACATTATGATGATGACCGTAATGATTGGATGGATAATACCTTATTTTGTTCCTTTAATAACAGGAATAGCATTAATTAATAAATCGCATTATAAACGTGCATTAGTTTTAAATATTGTAAGTATTTTAATGATTATATTTTTAATTGTTATGATTAAGATATTATATGATAAGAAAATGCTATTTATGTTAGTGACATATATAATATTTGTAATTATTAATATAGTTAATAGTATTTATATAGGTATAATAGTAAAAAGTGAATATGAAAAGAATAAAGGTAAACGTCAAAAAGAAAAAGAAAAACTAAAAAAGATGAAAGAGGAGAATAATGGTGCCATCATATAAAGTAGATAAGATTAATAAAAAGAAGAAAAAAGTAATAAAGGATGCTAAAGTAGAAAAAAAAGAAAAAGTTAAATTAAAAGATTTAATAATAAAAAATAAAATAATTATTATAATTATATTAGTAATAATTATTTTAGGAGCAGGTAGTTCATTTACAGTATGGTATAAAGAATATAATAAACCAACTAATAAATTAAAAAGATATTTAGATAATAATGGTTATAAATGTGGTAAAAGTACTTGTCGTAAAGTAAAAGATAATAAAACTTATATAATTAGTTATACAAGTGATAGTTATCAGATGACAAATGATTATTATACATTAAATATTTCTAAACGAGCTCCTTATATAGTAGTTAATGGCAAAACAAAAATCTGTTCTTATGAAAATGAAGATTATGAACCATTAACAGATATTGATAAATCTTTTACTAATGATAAAGATTGTGCGAAATATATTGAAGAAATAAATGAAAATATAAAGTATTATAAAAATATTTTAAGTAATGCGCGAGTTGATATTAAAGAGATAGAAGATTAAAAAACTATATTTTAAAAATATAGTTTTTTTGTTATATTTATAGTAGATGGTAGTTAAAATGAAAATAAAGAGAATAGGAATAATATTATTTTTATTGTTGTTAATAGTTGGTTGTAATAAAAATTTACATAGAGAAGTTACATTAACTGGAGAAGTTATAAATAGAGAATTAAGAATAGATAGTGAGACTTATAAAGTTAGTATTTTAAATTTAGATGATCCTTTAATAGTTAATGGAACGGCAGTAAATAGTGTTAAGTTAATTAGTAATGAAGAATCTATTAGTGAAGATAAAGTAACAATTAAAGGAATTTTAGAAGAAAATAAAGATAATAAAGTAGATACTTTATATGAATTGGATGTTAAAGACATAATAAAATAAACGGAGTAATCCGTTTATTTTAATATACAATCTTTTAATTTATATGTTCCATTTAAACTACAAGTTATTTTGACATCATCATTACCAGTTAAATTAAATTCATCTTGCCAATTAATAAGGAAATAATTACCGGCATTATTATTACTTTCATAAGCAGATTTAGTATCAAATAATTTATATTCTTGGTTATCAGTAATCATATAACCAGATATTGTAAATGTAGTTTTAGCTAGTAAAGAAATATTTTCTTGAAGTTTAGAAAATTCGATTTCAGTAACATCTTTATAGTCAATTGAATCAGTACTTATTCTAATAAGTTTAAGTTGATTGTTACTTAAATCAATATTACCAACAAAATTGATATTTTGACCTTTTTTAACTTTAAGATTAGTATTATCGATATAAGCTTCGATGTAAGCTTGACTATTTTTATCAGCACTTAATTTAATAATTGATTGTTCTTTTTCTTTTTTAATACTTACAATATAAGCATTACTCATATACCATATACTGCTTTTCTTAGTTGTATAATTTAATAAATAACCAGATGTTATTCTAATATCTTGTCCTAATTTAGCATCAATATTAGCGACATTATTAGCATCACTAACATCAATATAATTTGAATCTTCAAATGTTTTTGGTGGTTCTTTATCAATTATTTTATTCCAGAAAAGAACACCTAAAAGCATTATAATAATTATAATAATAAAAATAATAGGTACTTTAATTTTCTCTAAATTCATAATCCACCTCATATAGCCTTATTATATAATATATATTTTTAAAGGACTAGTAATTTTTAGGAAATAGAGGTATTATTAAAAGGTATTTGGAGGTTTTTTATGGCAAAAAATAAAATTTATCAACAAATAATTGATTATGTAGAAAATAATCCAGGATTTATTAAATATAATAATATGCATGCTATTGAATTAGACGACTGTTATGCTAAAATGGAAGCTATTTTAAATGAAAATTCTTTAAATCAAAATGGAACTGCTCATGGTGGTTTAATGTTTGGTTTAGCAGATACAGCAATGGGAATGGCAGCTAGAACAACAGGAAAAAATTTAGTAACAATTAATTCACAAATAGATTATTTAAAAATGGCTAAAGGAAGTAAGTTAGTGGCAGTAGCTGAAAAATTAAAGGTTGGTAAAACAACAGCGGTTTTTAGATGTAATATATATGATGATAAAGAAGTTTTAGTGGCGACAGCAACAGGAACGTATTTTTTCTTAGATGATATGAAAGTTGGATAGTTTACTTTACGTAAACTATTTTTTTTGCTTTAGAAATTTTTGACTACTTAAAATATCTTTGATAGGATATAACGAACAAAAAAGGGGGATGAGAACTAATGAAATTAGAAGCAATGGTTAAAAAAGCAAGAGGAATCATAAAAGGAATGAGTACGAGAAAGTTAATGTTAATTATTATGTTATCATCAATGTTAATTGCTGAAGATGGTATGACTTGTACTGTACCGGCTGGTGTAACAATAACTGATAAAGGAGAAGATATATCTTCTTTAGTTCCAGTTAATGAAATTTCTAATCAATATGGAATTTATTATACATCAGGAGATGTCTTAAAAACTGATTTAAATTTAGGTGGAGATGGAACGATTGAATTCTCTGATTTAAAAAGAGTAGTAGATGTTTATGATGAATTAACTCCTAATTATACATATAGTATGGATTCTTCAGTACTTAATAATAGTAATCTTAATGAAAAAGAAAAAAAATTATATGAAAAAATTTATAATATGAATAATGATGAAATGTATTTAAATTTCAGATCAGAAGATGGCCAAAGGGATTTTGTTGATGTGGCATTAGATGAAATTGGAACAGAATATGATGATGGTACTAAATATGGGGTTTGGTATAGTAAGATTATTCAAAATGGTTATAATTATAAAAAAGAACCTTGGTGTGCAATGTTTGTTTCATATGTAGCTAAAAAAGCCGGAATAGATTCAAAGATAATATATCCATATGCTTATGTTCCAAGTGGAGCAAATAAATTTAAGGAAGAAGCAGCTAAAGGTAATGGAACTTGGCATAATTCTGAGGAAGGTTATCGTCCAAAAAGAGGAGATATATTTTTGACATACTTAGGAAGTAATTCTCATACGGGAATTGTTTTAGGTAGTAATGATGAAGGTGTATATACAATTGAAGGGAATACAAGAGCTGATGATGGAACATATAGTGGAGGATGTGTTAATACAAGATTCCGTTCTTATGCTTATATAGAAGGTGGTTATTATTCACCAAATATTAGTTTAAACGAAAATGGTTTAGCTAAATCAGAAAATAATAGTACGCAAATGAGTTTAAAAATGTAGATTATTTAAAATTATTTCTTTTAATTTATTTGTACTAAAACTATGAATTGAATTTTTTAACAGAATTAAAGAAAAATATGTAGTTGGTAATTTTTGTTTAGTTTTAATTTCAAATATTTGACCATCTTTTAATTCGTTTGTGACATATTCTTTGGTAGAAAGACCAATACCTAGACCGATTTTGACGAAATCTTCAAGAAGAGAAGAACTAGCAATTTCGATTTTAGTAGTTATTTTTATATTATTATCGGTACAAAATTTATCAAAAATATCACGAGTTGTTGAAGGATATTTTTGTAAAAGAATAGGGTATGATTCTAAGTCGTTGACATCAACGACTTTATTTTTTAGTTCTTTATACTCATTAGAGGCGATAAAAGACATATTTAATTTACCTAATCTAATTATTTCTAAATCTTCATCTTCCGTATCTTCTTCTTTAGCAATAAGAATATCTATTTGACCCTCTTTTAACATAGTACGCATTACTTTACTAGGATCAGTAAAGACTTGAATTGCAATATTAGGATATTGCTGATGAAATTCTTTTAAATATTTTAAAAGAAAAATACGCATTAAAGTCGTACTAATACCAATTCTTATAGTACCTTTTTCTAATTTTTTTAGATTGGAAAATTGTGCTTCAGCATTACTAAAAGAGTTGATTGCTTGTTTAACATAGTTATATATTTCTTTACCATTGTCGGTTAAAATAACACCTCTTTTAGTTCTAATAAATAACTCGCCACCTAATTGTTCTTCTAAATTTTTAATTTGCTTAGTAACAGCTGGTTGACTAATATTTAATAATTCACTAGCTTTGGTTATATTACCAATAGTAGCTACAACATAAAAGATACGATATAGTTCAAAATTAATATTCATATCATAATCTCCAGTTATTATAAAAATAAAATATTTGTATTTTTATTATAATAAAAATAACTTTATAATTCAATTATGAAGAGGTGGTATGATGGAAAAATTAATGGATTTACATGTTCATAGTGTATATTCTGATGGATGTGATACACCAGAAGAAATTGTAAAAAAAGCACAGGATTTGAATATCGGTGTCTTGGCTATTACTGATCACGATAATATAGAAGGATCTAAGGAATTAGTGAAGATAAAACCTCAAGGGCTTGAAATATATAGTGGGGTTGAATTAACAGCTAAAGTAAATAAAGGGAGAATGCATATTTTAGGATATAATATTGATTTAGATAATTTAGAGTTAAATAGGGTTTTAAAGGAACAAAAGGAGGCAGCAATATATAATTTATTGTTATATATTGATATTTTAAAAAAAGATTTTAATTTAGAAATTCCTAATGATGAAGTAGATAAAATAATAAGTATTAAAGGTAATATTGGAAGACCACAATTGGCTCTATTATTAATTAAGTTAGGGTATGCTAGTGAAGTAGAAGAAACATTTCAAAAATATTTAATAGCAGCTTATGAAAAGGTTAGAAAAGTAAAGAAAGGATTGACTAAAGAAGAATGTATTGAACTAATTAATGGGGCAGGAGGAATTGCGGTACTGGCTCATCCTAATAGTTTAAAGTTAGATTTACAAGAGTTAAAAAAAGAAATACTTTATCTTAAAAAGATTGGTTTAAAAGGAATAGAAACGATACATTCTAATTTGAGTATTCAAGAAAGAATGGCTTATCATAAAATAGCTTTAGAAGAAAGATTATTAGAAAGTGGGGGAACTGATTATCATGGTTTTGAAGTAAAACCTGATATTGAATTAGGTAGGGGAAGAGATAGCAATGTTAGGATACCAAAGGGTAGTTTATCTTTAACAAAATGTGTTAAATCGAGATATAAGAATTAAATAGTTTTTTTACTTGCTTTATGCTATAATAAAATATAGTAAAGTAGGTGAGTAAATGCTAACTAATGAATTAAAAGCAATAGAAGTATTAATGAAACATTTAGTTAATGGTACAGATTTGCGTAAAGAAGCATTCTCATCATTTACAGATTTAAGAAATTTTGAAACAGCAAAAGTTAATTTATTTAACATGATTTCAATAAATACATTATTAGATACTTATGAAAATAATCCGTCTTTTTCTTTAGAATTCTTCTTATTTAAAGGGATTATACCCGGCTTATATGAAAGTCCTTGTGTAACACCTTCAATAGATAAGAAATTTCAAAATGATATTAAAGGATTTTATGATAAATTAATACAAGCTTTACATGAAGGCAACTATGTGTTTGATGAAAATAATAATTTATTTGTTTCAAGTGAAGAATTAGAAACGGTAGTACCACAAATTTGGTTATATCGTTTATCTAATGCCTTTAGAAAAAGTACTTATAAAGAAATGTTTTTATATAATAAAAAGAGTGAAAATAATATATTAGATATTAATGGTTTAATAGATTATTTAAGACATACTAAAACTTTCTTAGTATCAATGTCAGCGATGAGTCCTAATGCTGATTTAGCAAACGAATTTAAAGTAGCAAGAAGTAAAACAATAGAAAGTTATAAAGATAGTAAAGAAGTTAAAGTTGATGATGTTATTCAGACTTTTAAAGAGAATGTAGCAAGTGATGTAACAGTAAGTGTTAGTAAGTATAAGTTGGCTGATGCATTTTGGTTAGTTAAGAAAGCTGAGAAGTATAAACCAGATTTTTATAGTGAACCATTAGAAGTTCAACAACAACTAATTAATACATGGTTAATAGAGTTTATTAATAGTAATGATATAGCTAATCGTCAGACACAAAAATATGTATTAGCTTCGACTTTAAGAGAAGATGCATCTTATCGTGGTGAAGATATTCCAATAAATGATATTTTAAGTGGGTTATTTAACTTATATATTAGTTTAATTAGTGAAATAGAAGATTTAGATTTAACAGATATATCTTTAAGCGATTTTCGTTTATCAAACTATTTAAGTAAAACATTACAAGAAAATCTAGCTAAACTTACGGAAATAATAAAATTAATAAATAGTGAACATATAGTAAAAATTGAAGCGAAAGAAAAAGCGAAAGAAGAATTAGATAAATTAAGAGTTGTAAAACAAGATAATGATTTAGATAAATTAGAGATGCGTAATAAAAAATATCAAAAAGCTTTGGCAGAATATCAAGAAAAAGAAGCTTTAGAAGGAGAACATCAAGTAATGCGAAATCAATTACAAGCCCTTATTTCAGAAGAACAAAAATCTTCTTTAACTAATATTGCTTTTGATAATGAAAAGATAATGGCTTTAATATTAGAAGCAACAAAAAGAGGAAGAGTTTATATAAATGCTAAAGGAACAAGTTTATATATTGAACTATATAATGATACACTTGGTAAAAATGTTTTTAAAGCATCTATTGGTTTAGATAAATTATTAGAATTTATTAATAATGTTAACTTAACATTAGATGATATAGCTCATACAAAGAAGGTTTCTTAATAATCTTCTTTTTTATTTTACTTTTTTTTGTTACAATGAAGGTAGGTGGTATAAATGGGTTTAACAGTAAAGAATAAAAATAATTATGAATTAGCTGATAATTTGGCTTCATTTTTTGCCGTAGATTTAAAAGATGATCCACTACCAGATTATATAGATTTAAAAAATAAAATATATAATTCTGATTTAGATACAGAAGAAAAATCAAATATAATTAATACAATAAATTCTTTAAAAATGACTAAATCAATGAAAGAACAACAAAAAATAATTAAAGAAATAGAAAAATTAAAAGATACATATAATTTATAAAAAAAGGGTATGAGAGATTAATGGAAGAGAAAAAGAAGGATACTTTATTACAATTTGTTAAAGCTAATAAATCTTTTTCTGATGCCTTAATGAAAGATAAGTATCCTGATGCTAATCCTTATATAAATTTTGAATTAGTGTTTATTTATTTAAATGCTAATATGGAACTTTTAAGAGAATATGATGTAGAAACTTATGAGTTTATTAGTGAGATGTTTAATAATTCTAATTATTATATTGAAGGGAATTTTGTTTATATAGATAATCTAGCTTATAGTATTGATTCTTTTATTAATTTAGTACACAAATTAGAAGGATGTAAACATAAAGCAATAAAAATTCCCCAACAACTATTTGTGGAAAGTAAAAATAACGGGCGTGAAATTCCGAAAAGAGAGTGTAAGGTTTATTCGTTTAATGATTATAAAAGATTTACTGCATATGAAATGAGTGAAAGAGATTTGATATTTCAATATACGAATAGAGTTGATAAAGCAACAAAACCTTATATTGAACAAGTTGCTTATAATTTTAGGAGGTTTATTAGTTTTGTAGTTACTAACTATTTTAATGGACAACAAAAAAAATTAAATAATAAAGAATTGTTAATAATATCATCATATATAAATTTATTTCCATTGTTTAGTTATGGAAAAGATTTAGTTGAATTTCCATATGGAATGTTTCCTATACCGATTAATGAAATAGGAGTAGCTAAAATAACTTTTGATGATCAAGAAGTATTAGAACTTAATAGAAAATATAAGCGTGTTCAAGAAAAAGTGAGTCAGCTGACTTTTCAAGAAAAGTTTGTAAGGGATAATGGTTATGCAGATTCACAGAGTTTAAGTAAAATTAGAAGAAAAATAGATGCTTTAGAGAATAGGGCGATGGAACTATTATATGAGTTATATGAAACAACACATTATGAACATATTTTTAATCCAACATTTTTAAAAAACGTATGGCAAAGTTTTAAAGGTAATACAATTGATATTAATACTTTATTTCATAATCCAGTATTAAAAATATTTGCGATTCAAAAGGGAGTTACTAATTTCTATTGTGCTATGCATTTAGATGTATTAACTAAGTTAATAGATAATGATATTATTTTAGAAGTTTTAAATAGTGAACAAAAGTTATTATTAGATAATTAAAAAAGTAGGAATTAAATCCTACTTTTAATATGACAATAATTTGCAGTTATATAGTTCTAATAATTCATTTACTTCTCTTATTTTGTAGATTTTTTCGATAAAACAGAATCTTATAATTAAATCATATTCGTTATTTTTAGGTAACGAGTAAGATGCGCTTAAAAGTAAATCTTCAAATTCTTTTTCATTTAATTCTAGAGCAAGACCTAATAGAATAACGGTGTCTTTACTAGGATGATATGTAGCATCGCTTCTAATTTTAGAAAATAAACGACGATCTAGATGAACCTTATTATAAACTTCACTATCTTTTAAATGACGTTCATCAATAAAATTAAATAGAACTTTCTGAAAATTACTTTCTTCTTTATTGTCATTGATATATTGAGTGATATTTTGTTCTTCACAGATGTCTTCAATTTGCGCATTTTGTAAACAGCAAGCTTGATCTAAATTATAACGTGCTTTACTGAAATTAACATAAACATTAGTATCTAAATTGTTTTTAATATATTCTTGTAATTTAGTTTGAATTTTTTTCATAATCATTTCTCCTAAATGTATTATATCAAAAAAATATAAAATTAATATGATTTGTCGCATTGAAAGTGACCTTTTTAATTTTAAAAAGGAGTATTATCGCTTTAGAAAGAAGGAAGAGAGATGGAAGAAGGATTAAAAAGAATTGAAGAAAATTCTTTAATAAAAATATCATCAAGTTGGGGACTTGGGTATCCACCAGGAAAGATTAAAGAAATAATAACTCAAGATGGAAAGTTATATTATTATCATAATTACTTATATTTAACAGAGCAAATGCAAAAAGATAATATTAGTAGAGAATCGTTAGTTGAAGTTAAAAAATTAAATGATAAAGAAATGAATGAAGTTACTAATTTTATTAAAAAAGAGATTGTAGGTAAAAGTTTTGAAGATGTAAGAATTTATGATGTAACTTATTCAGTAAGTGGTTATTATGAAAAACAGTATTTTTGTATTGTAAATAATATTTCAGAAAATGGAATACAAAAGAAAGCAGAAAAATTATTTAAAAAAATTAAGGGAGGAAAGTAAAATGACAAAGAAAAAAGAATTAGATGTAGTATTTTTGCTTGATAGAAGTGGATCAATGCAAGGCAGTGAAAAAGATACAATAGGTGGTTATAATAGTTATTTAAATAAACAAAGAAATAATAAATATAATACAAAAGTTACAACTGTATTATTTGATAATGAATATGAGTTATTAATTAAGAGAAAAGATATTAGAGAAGTTAAAGATTTAACTGATAAAGAATATTATGTAAGAGGTTGTACGGCTTTATATGATGCAATTGGTAGAACAATAACTACATTGGATAAAGAATTAAAAGGTAATAAGGTTTTATTTGTTATTACAACTGATGGATTAGAAAATGCCTCATGTGAATATACTAAAAGTAAAGTAAAAAATTTAATTGAAAAACATAGTGATTGGGAATTTTTGTATATTGGAGCTAATATAGATTCTTATGCTGAAGGTTCGGCTATAGGGATTAAAGCTAATAATATAGCAAATTATCAAAAGACAGAAAAAGGGACGAAAAATTTATATAAAGCTATTGAATATGTATCTGATTCATTATGTGAATATGAAGCAATTAATGCTAATTGGAAAGAAGAATTAGAAAAAGTTGATTAATTACTAATCAACTTTTAGTTTGAAAAAAATTGCAAAAAAGTTTATTAACAGATTGACAAATATTGGCCGGGGGGGGGTATATTTATTATAGATAGTAGAGGTGTATATAGTGAGAAGAGTTAATAAAATAATAAAAGAAAGAATGAGTAATATAGTTTGTTTAATCTTATGCTTTAATCTTATAATATCTTTATTTGCACCAATGATGTTAGTATCAGCTGATGATTCAGATATTTTATTGGCAGTTGATAATGATACTATGGATACTTATCAAGATGCATTGATTAATGAAGAAAATGGTTCAATGTATGCAGGACGAGTTTGGACAGATAAATCAGTATTCACTGATGATATTTCATTAGATTATGCAACAGATGGATATGATGGAACTATAACAAATAATAGTGATTTTTTGCATGCTTTTTCTGCATTAGGAAGTAGTCAAAATGTTATTTCAGTAGAAAAATCACCATTAGATGTTGTTTTATTATTGGATATATCAACTTCAATGACTAGTAAGACAGTTGGTCAAAATGTTAAATATGTTGATGTGGCTGAAAAGGTAATTAAACAAGCTAATGATCTTATTAGTACTTTAATGGGTGATGATCCAAATTATGAAGTTAATTCATCTAATCGTGTAGCAGTGGTATTATACGCTGGTGGATCACAAGTTCTTTTACCTTTAGATCATTATCAAGCATTATCAAGTAGTCCAACTCAAGTAAGTTCTATTATTAGTGAAAGTAATAAGGCTGAAATAGAATATTTAACTTTAGATATTTATGATAAAACTAAACACACATCTTCTGAAACTGATTTAAAGGCTTCTACTAAGTATTGGCCAAAAGTTAAAACTAATGTTACTAAAATAAATAAAAGTAGAATTGTTGAAAGTGATGGTCAGATAGAAAGTGAATTTATGTTTGCTGATTCAACTTATTTACAAGGAGCTTTGTATCAAGGAATGAATATTTTAGCAACTGAGAAAAATACTACATATACTAATCCTAAAACAGGTAAAATAGAACAAAGAGTGCCAATATTAATAACTTTAACAGATGGTGGTACTAATGTAGTTGGAGCAACTGAAACAAACTTAAAAAGTGATACTCCTTCTTCTAGTGAATCATTATCAAGTAAAGTAAATTGGTGGAATCCACTTGGTTGGGTTAAAGAAAATAATGATATTAAAGCTATTTTACCGACTAAAAAGAGCGATAACACATGGGAACGTTTTATAGCGAGTCCAAATGGTAATCCTTTTTATGTTACTTTAAGTGGTACAGATGATAAAGTCAAAAAAGCTATATCTCCAAGAACTGTTGCTGTATTATTAACAGCAGGTTTTATGAAGAAAAAAGTTGAAGATAATTATACTGTTAATAATCCTAATGGTAATAAGGTGTTTTTACAATCTTATGGAATAGGTTTAAATGTTGAAAATTTATCAGATAGAGAATTAGTTCAATTAAATTCAACAATGAATCCTCGTGAATATATTAAAGCTGATGTTAGTGAAGAACAAATAAAAGAAGCATATGAAACATTAGAAAAATACATAAAAGGGGAAAGTCCAACATTAACATTTAATCCAAATTATAAATGGGTTGATATTAAGCTAAGTGCTTCATGGACTTATGAACATCCTTCTGGTAAAGATTCTAAATATGATATAAAATCTATTGAAGATGTTTATTATATTGATCAATATTTTGTAGCAGATACTGATAGCCTTGGTGATAAATTTAAACAGATACTATATAAAATAAATGGTGATACTTTTAATCCTATAGAAGGCTTTAATTCTTATGGTAGTGAAAATGCTATAACATATATGGATCCAATTGGTCAATATATGGAAGTTAAAGACATTAAGAATTTATTATTATTTGGTAAATTATATGATATAAGTTTTGATAAAACAGAATATTACATTGTTAAAAATGGTAAAGAAGTGGAATATGATACTAAACCTGAAAAATATAATTATTTAAGAAAATATTATAAGATAGAAAATAATGATGGTGGTAATATTATAAATTATTGTTATCCTACAGTAGATGATAAAGGAAATGTTCATTATAATGTTACATTTAATTTAGATGATATTGAAATATATGTTGAATCTGGAAAAGGTAATAAAAGTATTGAAAGTTTATATATTATTGTTCCAAGCAATGCATTACCTCTTCAATTAGCAACAATAAATTTAAATCGTAAAGATAGTATTACATCTTATAGTACTAATATAGATGATAAAACTAATTCAACTCCATTAAGAGTGTTTTATGAAGTTGGTTTAGATGATAGTATTTTATCTAATAATAGTATTGATTCGAGTAAGCTAAGTAATGATTACATAAAAAATAATTATAAAGATGGATATTTATATTTTTATTCTAACTATTATAGCTCTACTAATTATAATGACTATACAGCTGATATTCAAGATGGTGCAAGATCTAAGGGTGATGCATTCTCAACAATGTCACCTAGTGTTAACAATAGATATTATATATTTCAAAATAATTTAAAAATATATAAATATGCATATGTTATTGGCGATAATGGTGAAGTAGTTAAAGAAAGTAATCCAAAGTTCTTTGGTGGTACTGTTTATGATGGTGAGTATGCTGGTAAAACAGAAAAGGGTCAAATAAACGAAATGGCCAAAAATACTTTACGACAAGCTTTTAATGATGGTAAATTAACTAAAGGTGATATTGTTACTTTAGCAGATGATGTTATTACTTATGGAGAAACTACAAGTTCTGATAATTATTATTATTTTGCTATTGATTATTATATGCCAACAAGTGGTGGAAAAGGAAAAAGAATTCAATATGTTGTATCTCGTAAGGGCTCAGAATTTGGATTAGGCTTGTTAAATGGTGAATTACCAAAAGGAGATTTCTTATGTTGGTATGATGCCAATGGTAAGTATAATGAGACTTATAATTATGATGAAAATATACCAAGTGATAAAAGAAATAATGGTGCAAATTGGGTTCTAGCCACTAAGATTGGTGGTTTAAGAACTGGTGATTTACATCAAAGTATTTTAATGAAAGAAGAAAATAAAACTGGTACTTCAAAAAGTTATTACTTACCGGTAATTGCTGATAATTTAAGTACTGAAGGCTCAGATGTGATTTTAAATACTTATTTAGGTAATAATGGTCTAATTAAATATAAATTTAGTATTAATTCGCCTAATACTAAAGATATAGTATTTTTATTTATAGTATTCTTTATTATTAATTCTATTTTGTTACTAATTTTATTATATAAAAAAAATTATTTTAAGAAAATTAAATATCAAAATTAATAATTAAAAAGTTGATTAATTACTAATCAACTTTTAGTTTGCTAAAGACATTACCTAATTTATCGTGAATAACTAGAGTAGCAGCATTATCAAAAGAAGTAGAATCTTTATTAATAATAACTAAGTATTTGCCTCTAAAATAATGAATAAAACTAGCGGCTGGATAGACAGCTAAAGATGTACCAGCAATAATTAATAATTCACATTCACTAATAGCTTTTATTGTTTTAGTTACGACATTATCATCTAAGGGTTCTTCATATAAAACAACATCAGGTTTTATTATTCCACCACAAGAACATTTAGGAATACCTTTACTATTAAAGACTTCTTCAGCAGAATAACTTTTATGACATTTCATACAATGATTCTGATAAGTAGTACCATGAAGTAATAAGACATTTTTACTACCGGCTTTTTCATGTAAACCATCGATATTTTGCGTAACAATAGCTTTTAATTTACCACTATCTTCTAAATCTTTTAAAAATTTATGAGTAATATTTGGTTCAATATTTAAAGCATTAAGTTTATCTTTATAGAAAGTATAAAATTCTTCTGGATGATTGTCAAAAAATGTTCTACTTAAAATTGTTTCAGGTGGATAATCATATTTTTCATTATAAAGACCATCTACACTACGGAAATCTTTAATACCAGATTCAGTACTAACACCAGCACCACCAAAGAAAACAATATTATGACATTCATCAATATACTTTTGTAATATACTTATATTATCCATAAAATCACCACCTAAATTATATCATAAATCGTAATTAACTTTTAAAACTTAATATGTTAAAATTATAATGGTGGTAGTCTATGAATGGTACAAATAATGAGACTAAAATTGGGAAATATATTTTATATTTTATACTTATGGTTTTATTACTTTTATTTCCACAATTATTTTTAGTATTACTTATCATAATTATTTGTTCATCAAAAAAAGATAAGGATATAAATAATAATTATAGTTCGGCTTTAAATGAATTTACAATGTGTGAAAAGATGCTTGATAATACGAAAGCAACTTTAACTGGACGTACTCAAAGTAAAGTAACTTTTGATATTAAAAAAATTACTAAAGCTAAAATAGTAATGGCAAATAAAGTAAATTATGAAATGACATATAATTATATTAATAATTATTCAATGATTTATGCAGAAAAAGTGGAAGAAGTACAAGTTGATCCTGAATATTTAAAAGGTATAGATGAAATCCTTGAAGATAAGATAAAAGAAGAATTAGTAAATAATAAAGTATCTGAAACAGCAATAGTTCCTTATATAAAAAGAAGAAAATATGCTTTAAGTATTATTTTTGCAATATTAAATTTTGTATGTATTTCATTTATTTTCTTTCATCTACCTTTATGGACTTTATTATTAGAAGTTATTAATGTTATTATCTTTTTAAGCTTTAATGGAAATTATAATCTAATTAGTTATTTAAAAAAGCAAATTAAAGCTCGCCCTGATGAGAAAATATCTGATATAGTTTCTAGTTTAGTAGTTGAACAAGTACCTAATAATAAAGTAATGATTGGCAAAGTTATGATTATAGTATCTTCTTTTATAATACCAATATTTATTTATTTTACACCACATATATTTTATGAAACATATGAAGATGGATATGGAGTTAGATTTTATACTATTGGGATTAATAATTTTACTAAAGTAGAAATTCCCGAGACGCATAATGGACGTAAAGTTTTATCAATAAGAGGAAATGTATTTGCAAATATATTGACTTTAAGAGAGGTTATATTACCTGATAGTATTGAGGAGATAAGAGGTAATGCATTTTTAAATGATATGTTGTTAGAAGAGATAGAACTACCAGATAATTTAAAATATTTAGGTGGTAGTGCTTTTAAAAATTGTCGTTCATTAAAGCAGATTACTATTCCTATAGGAGTAACAGAAATAAATGGTGAAACATTTAAAGATTGTGTATCTTTAGAAAAAGTGACTTTATATGATGAGATTAATTCAATTCATGGTGAGACTTTTGTAAATTGTATGTCACTTAAAGAAATAAAATTACCAGTAAAAATTACAGAAATAAATGGTTATACTTTTGAAAATTGTAGTTCATTAAGAAAAATAGAAATACCAGAAGGTGTTAAAAGAATAGGTGGTCATGCGTTTTATGGATGTTCATCTTTAGCTAGTGTTTATGTTCCAGATTCATTAGAAGAAATAGGTAGTTCAGCGTTTAGATTATGTAGTTCTTTAAAAACAATTGAAATACCTAATAATACAGTAGTAAATTCTCGTGCATTTAAAGAAAGCCCAACAGTAGTTAAGAGAAGAAATAGTGATTTAACGGAGAATGTGTATGAATAATCGTTTTATACATTTACTTTATGTGCCAACAATGGCTTGTAATATGGGATGTAAATATTGTTATTTAGAAGATAATACTGTTTTAGATAAAACACCTTATAAACCAGTAGAAACATTAGATTTTGCGGTTAAAAAGTTTAAGGAAAGTAATGTAATTCCTTTTAATATTTCATTACATGGTGGGGAAGTGACAACTTTAAATAAGGAAGACTTTCATGATTTAATTGAATATATTAGTAATTATTATAATGATAATGCTAAATTAATTAGTGATAATGGTTTTAAAGTTGGAGTGCCTCATATAAAGACTAATTTATATAATATAGATAAACATATCGAAACAATAAAAGAATTTAAGGTTTCAATAAGTGGTAGTTTAGATTTACCATTTCTTTTACATGATAAATTTAGAGTAACTAAAGATGGACAAAAAACAATGGATAAAATTTTAAAAAATATAGAATTACTTAAAGATTTACCTAATAAGAAAAAGGTATCAGCAACTATTTTTAAAGAACATTATGAATATATAGATGATATTATTAAAGATATAAAATATTTAAATGAAAATACATGTTTAGATATGAATGATTTTAATTTTATGATAGGTTTTGCTTATAATTCTAATAATTTATTACATCCATTAACGGAAGATGAACAAGTAGAATTCTTTAATAGAATGCATAAAGAATTTGCTAATACTTCATTAGAAGAAGGACTAAATGGAGCATGGTTTAATGAGTTTGGGCCTGAATATTGTACAAATTGTGATAATTGTGGGGAGAAGTTCTTTTTGTTAGAACGTAATGGTGATATATATTCGTGTGTACGTGGACAAAAACATGAAGATTTTTATTATGGAAATATATATAAAGATAGTGTTGAAGATATTTTAAATAATGCATATTTAAAGATATTTGCAAGTCATAATAAGAATGGATTTAATGAGGAATGCAGTAAATGTCCATATTTGTATATATGTAAAACTGGATGTCCATTTGTCAAAAATGTTTACAATAGTAATAAGTCATATACTTGTAAATTACAACAAGAATTGTATAAAAAAAGAAATTATGAAATAGATAAAGAACAAGAAGATTCTCTTTATAGGTATTTATCGATTATGCATCCAGAAATAATGAATAAATATCGTCCTCATCAAGTGAATAGTGATGGAACTCCAACTTTAGAAGAAATAATAAGTAAAGATGAACATTTAAAATATATTTATGACGAGGAATGCTTTATATTAAATGTTGATGGAAGAGAGTATAAGTTAGCTTCGCAAATATTAAAGACTAAAAGAGATATTATATATATAACTAAGCAAAGTAAAATTAAAATATATGTTAAAGAGACTTTATTAGATGAGGAAACTTTATATCCACAGAATAATTCCTTATATATAATGTTATTAAGTGGTGATTTAATAACTTATGGTGATGAAAATAGAACTAAACAAAGGCATATAATGTCACATCAAATATATAAAGATGTTTTAGCTGTTAATAAATCAGATAAAGAAAATTATTATTGTTATGATATAACTAATTTAATAGGAGAATATAGTGAATATTTAGTTAAAGATATGCCTAATAACTTATTTTTTACTACTAATGCATTAAGAGATTATCATTATTTAAAACAAAAGAATAATGCTTATTATCATATAGCAGCGATTAATTTACCATTTCAAAATATTGAATTTTATTATTTGAAAGGAGAATGAGTATGAGAAAAGAACCAGAAACTTATAATGAATTAGTAAAGATGAAACAATGTATGGATCTAACTTCATATTATGCTTTATCAGAAGAAAATATTGATGAAATATACAATTATTTATTAGAAAATGATGCTAATTATATAGTTGCTTCACAAAGTATTCTAGCATTAATGAATCCTAATAAAACAGTGAAGAAAAGTATAGCAGTTATACTTAAGGATAGTTCGATAGATGGACTGGAAATAACTAATAAAGGTTTATCTTTATTTCCTCATTATACTCCTAGAAGTAGTTCATATAGTGGTGGGTCATCATCAAATAATAACAACAATAATAACAATAACAACAACAACAATAACAATTAAGGGGGATTATAATGGCGTTAGTAACCGAGAGATTACATAGTAAGAGATTAAATAAATATAATATTAATATTAAGACAATTTATAAAGAAAATAATAAGAAATTAGAAAGAAATTCTGATAACTCATATAATGATAATGTAACAAATGGAATTATATTAGAAAAAGATTATTATCAAAATAAAAAACTATTATTAAAAACATATAATTTTGATCCACGTTTATCATATAGCTTTATTTTTAATAGCATAGATAAAATAATTACTTGTCCAAATTGTGGTCATAAGGACGAAGCTAAAAATTTTAATGACGGTTGTCCATATTGTAAAACATATTATAATATGGATTATAGTAATAAAGATTTAGGAGTTAAGTATCATTATGATCAAGTTGTAAATAGTAATTTATATTCTAAAATTACTTTATTGGTCGATATAATCTTTTGTATAGTTATAATGTTTTTTTATATAAAGATTAGTAGTCGTACTTTTAATATCTATGATGTAGCTAAAGTGTTTATTATAGGGGGAATTTTAGGAGTTGCTTTATTTTATTTATTTTATATTTTAGATGCAATGATAGTTGTATTACCTATTAAGATATATAAAGAAAGACAAAATAAGAAACAGATGATTTTTTGGGAAAAAATGAATAGTTTAGGAATTAATAAGAATACTTTTTTTAATAATATAAACTATGAATTAAAAAATTATTATTTTGATGATAATGTAAATCCTAATATAATTGATTATGATGTTATTGATTATTTAGAATTTGAAGATAAATTAGTAAATGAAGAGTTATATGTTAAGGTAAAAGTTAGTTTAAGATTAATAACATATGTAGATAATAAATTAGTTGTTAGTAAGAAAAAAGAAATATATACTTTTAAAAGAAATGAAGTTGTTAAAGATAAATTAAATAAAGAAATTAATATAATTAAATGCCATAATTGTGGAGCTTCAATAGATGTTACAAAGAAAATATGTGAATATTGTGGAACTACTAATAATTATTTACAAGAATGGTATTTATTGAGGAATAAAGATGATAAAAAAGATAGTTAATTATATTTTAAATTTAATTTTATTGATTTCTTTAACAACAATAATGGCAATATTTGTTTTAAGATCATTCTTATCAAGTGAAAATATTGAAAATATGTTATTTGCGGATAATAAAGAATTATTATTAAGGTCAGGGGAGATAGAAGATTTTGGTACTTATGTTTCAGAAGATAAATTAAAAGAAAGTTATAGTAGTTTAGTAAGTGATTATATTAAATATAATATTGGAGTTATCTCCAATCAACCTAGTATTAGTGGATTAAGAGATGTATTAAATGAATTTTGTGATAATTATGATAAAGAAAATGAAAGTAAAATTGATCGTTCTTTTATTGATAATAATCTTTCTTTATTAGAAGAAACTTTAAAACAAGATATGAGTATAGATAATAAACAGATGAATAAGTTATTGTATTTATTACATAAAGATAGTACTTTATATGGAGCTATTATTTTGAGTATATGTATTATTGCTTTATTAATCGTAATAAATAAGGATATTATAAAGATTATATCTGATTTAGTTTTTGTGTTTTTAGTAAATACTTTTGGAATATATGCTTTAGGAGTAGCTACAGAATATACACTAAAAGATAGAATAGAAGCAAATGAAGTATTAGGAACAATAATTAAGTATTTAAAAGATATTTTAGGACAAGTATCAATAGCTAATTTGATTATTGGAATTGTTTTGTTACTTGTTTTTATCATTTTAAAAATAATTAAAAAGAATAAAGAAAAAAATCTCGTTATAGTTTAACGAGATTTTATATTATTCATTTTTCCATTTCCATTCACTTACTTCTGGCATATCATAACCAAATTCGTGAATAAATTCTTTATGTTCAACTAATTTTTCATTCATTAGTTTTTGTAAATAAACACCTTTACTTCCTAAATTAGGAACCATTTTACAAGCTTCAATAACTAAGTGATATCTATCAATTTCATTTTGAACGCGCATATCAAATGGAGTAGTAATAGAACCTTCTTCAATATAACCTTTAACAATAATATTATGATTGTATCTTTCATATAATAATTCATGAATTAATGTTGGGTAACCGTGGAAGTTAAAGATAATTGGTTTTTTCTTAGTAAATAGGGCATCGTAATCTTCGTCACTTAAACCATGAGGGTGTTTGCTTTTAGTTTGTAATTTAAATAAGTCAACAACATTAATAAATCTTATTTTTAATTTAGGTAAGTGTTCACGAAGAATAGAAACAGCAGCTAGACTTTCTAAAGTTGGTGTTTCACCACAACAAGCCATAATTAAATCTGGTTCATGTTCTTGATCGTTACTAGCAAAGTCCCAAATACCTAAACCTTGTGTACAATGTTTAACAGCTTGTTCCATCGTTAACCATTGAGGACGAGGATGTTTAGATGTAACTAAAACATTTATATATTCTTTACTTTTTAAACAGTGTTCAAAACATGATAATAAGCAGTTAGTATCTGGAGGTAGATACATACGAACAATATCAGCTTTTTTAGTAGCAATATGGTCTAAGAAACCAGGGTCTTGATGAGTATAACCATTATGGTCTTGTTGCCATACATTACTTGTTAAGATATAGTTTAGAGAAGCTATTTCTTCACGCCATGGAATTGGTTTAGTTATTTTTAACCATTTAGCATGTTGACTAGCCATAGAATCAATTACTCTAACGAAAGCTTCGTAACTGGCAAAGAAACCATGACGACCTGTTAAAATATAACCTTCTAACCAACCTTCACACATGTTTTCAGATAACATACCATCCATGATACGACCATCTTGAGCTAGATATTCGTCAGTATTTTTTATTTCGCCCATCCAGCTTCTGTTTTCAGCTTCAAAACTATGATTAAGACGATTAGACATTGTTTCATCTGGACCAAATATACGGAAATTTTTATTATCTTTATTTAATTTAAATACGTCTCTTACATAATTACCTAATTCAATCATATCTTGAGCTTCTATTTCACCAGGTTTAGGTATTTCTAAGGCATATTTCCTAAAATCAGGAAGAATTAAATCTTTAAGTATTTTACCGCCATTAGCATGAGGGTTACTACCCATACGTCTTATGCCTTTAGGACTTAAAGCTTGTAATTCAGGAATTAAATGACCATTTTCATCAAATAATTCTTCAGGATGATAACTTCTTAACCATTTTTCTAATAAATCTAAATGATCTTCACCAGACATATCAATTGGTACTTGGTGAGCTCTAAATGAGCCTTCGATTTGTTTACCATCAACAACTTTTGGACCAGTCCAACCTTTAGGAGTTCTTAAAATAATCATTGGCCAGAAAGGTCTTTTATAATTTTCACTAGTACGTGCTGTATTTTGTATCTTTTTAATTTTTTCAATGCATTTATCTAAAGCTTTAGCCATTTCTCTATGCATTGTCATTGGTTCTTCACCAGCAACAATAATTGGATCCCAACCACAACCATGGAAGAAACTTAGAAGTTCTTCTTCACTAATACGTGATAAAACAGTAGGATTACTTATTTTATAACCATTTAAATGAAGAATAGGTAAGACAGCACCATCGTTTTTAGGATTTAAAAATTTATTAGATTGCCATGAAGTAGCTAAAGTAGCTGTTTCAGATTCACCATCACCGACAACGACTGTAGCGATTAAATCAGGATTATCAAAGACAGCACCAAAAGCATGAGCTAGTGAATAGCCTAATTCACCACCTTCATTAATAGAACCAGGTGTTTCAGGAGCAACATGTGATGATATTCCACCAGGGAATGAGAATTGTTTAAATAATTTTTTTAATCCTCTTTCATCTTGTGAAACAGATGGATAAACATCACTATAACTTCCTTCTAGATATACATGACTTACGATAGCGTTACCACCATGTCCTGGACCTGAAACATATATCATATTTAAATCATATTTATTAATAACTCTATTTAAATGAGTATAGACGAAAGTTTGACCAGGAACAGTTCCCCAGTGGCCAACAATCTTCTTCTTTACATCTTCTCTTCGTAAACTTCTTTTTAATAAAGGATTGTCTAATAGATATAATTGACAAGCTGATAAATAATTAGCTGCATTCCAATATTTATTTAATTTTTCAAAGTATTCCTTAGTATCATACTCGTTCATAACCATTCTCCTTTTATTATCCTTTTAAATTATATCATGAGAAATGTAATAAGTAAATTCACTAAAAGTGAAAAAGTTTGATATAATTTAATATAGTATATAAGATAGTGAGGGAGAAAATATGAAACAAACGAAAAAGAGAAAAAATAGTAAAAAAAGTGAAAATAATAAAAAGAGATTGATAGTTGGAATAGTTATCTTTTTATTATTAGTTATTTGTTTAAGTGTAATTTTAAAAATTATATATCATAAAGAGGATTTAAATACTCAAGAGGTAGAACATAACGAACAGAAAGTTAATATTTTAAAGGATGAATTAGTTTTAGAAGTTGGTAGTGAGTTACCAATTGTTAGTGAATATTATGATAATTTTCAAGATGATGAAAATAAAGAAGTAAAGTATTATTTGAATGATAAAGAAGTTACTTTAGATGAGTTAAAACATTTAAAAGATGTTAATGAATATAAGGTTATAATTGATGGTACTGATGAAACTAAATTAAGAGTTGTAGATACAACAAAACCAGAAGTTAAGTTACAGGAGTTAACTATTACTGAAGGTGATAAGTATGATATTAAGTCTTTTGTCTTAGAATATAAAGATAATAGTAATATTGATGAATATGTAATTAGTTATAAAGATAGTGAAGATAGTTCTTTAAATAAAGAAGGAACTTATGATATTGAATTAACTATTTGTGATCAATATGATAATTGTATTGATGAGGCGACAAAATTAATTATTAATAAAACTGGTAGTAGTACTAATACTAATAAAGATAATAATAGTAATAGTAGTAATAAAGATAGTAGTAATAAAAATAATAGTAATACAACTAGTAGTAATAATACAACTAATAATAATACAACTAATAAAACAACGTCTAAGACACCATCAACAACAACTAAAAAATATGTAAAAGATGTAACTGAGAAAGTTGTTACTAAAAAGGAAACTAAGTATGGAACAACAATAACACATTATGTGAATGTTACTTATAAAACATATAGTGATGGTAGTAAGGTAGAGAAAAGTCGTACAAAAGAAAGTCTCGAAATTAATTATAAAAATTTTAATGGTAAATTTGCTGATATGAAAAAAGAGGCACAAAATATTTATAGTAGTTTAAATAAAACAAGAACAACAATTCTTAATGAAACTAATAAATATCGTAAAGAAAAGAATGTTTCTGATTTGGTTTTAGATAAAGATTTAAGTATGATAGCAACTATTAAGGCGATTGAAATGGCTTATTCAAATGTTTTTGCTCATGAAAGACCAGATGGAAGAATTTGGTATTCTTTACATGATGAATATGGTTATAAAAATTATTATACAATAGCAGAAAATATAGCATATAATTATACAACTGATTTAGATGCTTGTAGACAATGGCGAGAATCTTCTGGACATTATGCTAATATGATTAATAATAGTATGACAAAGATTGGAATAGGTAAATATACATTAAATGGTAAAACTTATTATGTTCAAGAGTTTGCTGGATAGTTAGATTAACGAGGTTATTAAACCTTGTTTTTTGGTGAAAAAAAGGAAATTACTTTTTTATCTAGTATATATTAGATAGAAAGAGTGATTTGTTATTGGTATATTAGAGGAAATAAAGAATAAAGAGTATATAACATTAGAAGAAAAAGAAGAATTAGAACATAAATATAATAAGAAAGAAGTTAAGAGGTTAGTTGATTTACATAATGAAGAATACTTTATAAATAAACGAAAGGAGGTAACTTTACTTGACAATATAAATGGTTACCCTTTAGATGATTATCAATGTAAAGTAGTGTTAAGCAATGAAAAAGCTACTTTAGTAGTAGCGGGAGCTGGTAGTGGGAAAAGTTTAACGATAATAGGCAAGATAGTTTATTTAGTCAATTATTGTCATGTAAATCCAAAGGACATATTATGCATATCGTTTACAAATGATGCGACAATTAATTTAAAAAATAATATTGCTAAAAATTATAACTTTAAGATAGATATTTACACATTTCATAAATTAGCATTAGAAATATTAAAGCAAAACAAGATACCATTTATCATCGCTCCTGACAATTATTTAGAAGAAACTATAGATAATTTCTTTGATAATATTGTTCCCAATAATAAAAATTATATGAATAGTTTAAAGATTATTTTAGGTAAGAAATATAGTGATAAAGAATTAAATAATTTAAAAAGACTTATCAATACTTTTATCTCGTTATTTAAATCTAATAATTATAATGTTAGTTATTTTAAAGATATATTAAAGAAAATAAAATTTACTTTAAATTATAAAGAATATAAAGTTAATAAAAATATATTGTTATTAATTATAAATATTTATCTTTTATATGAAGATGGATTAAGGCAAGAAAAGGCTATTGATTTTAATGATATGATTAATAAAAGTTTAGAGTGTTTAAAAGTAAATGGTTTAAAAACGAAATGGAAATATATTATTGTTGATGAATATCAAGATACATCAGTTATTAAGTTTGCTTTAATTAAAGAAATTATTAGGTTAACTAATGCTAATTTTTTAGCAGTTGGTGATGATTTTCAGTCGATTTATCGCTTTACAGGATGTACATTATATATATTTTTAAATTTTACTAAGTTACTTCCTTATGCGAAAATTTTTCAAATAGTAAATACTTATCGTAATCCACAAGAATTAATTAATGTGGCAGGTAAATTTATAATGAAGAATAGGGCCCAACAAAGAAAAATATTAAGATCTGGTAAACATTTAGATTATCCAGTAAAAATATATTTTAGTGATGATAAAGTTAAAGCATTAAAAGAGGTATTAGAAATTATTAATAAGAATAAAGTAGAAGAAATAATGGTATTAGGAAGAAATAATAAAGATATTAAAAGATATGTGGATAAAGAATATAAAATAGAAAATGATATATATACTTATAAAGATATAAGTTTTAGATATCTAACGATGCATAAATCGAAAGGTTTAGAAAGTGAAGTTGTAATTTTAATTAATATAGAAGATAGTTTAACGGGAATGCCAACACAAATTAAACAGGAAAAACTTTTAAAATATGTTAATAAGCAAAAAGAGTATTATAAGTATGAGGAAGAAAGAAGATTATTTTATGTAGCTTTGACAAGGACAAAGACGATAACATATATTATTAGTCCGAATGATAAACAATCAATTTTTGTAAAAGAAATATTAAAAGATAAGAGAAATGTTGAAGCAATAAAAAAGTAAACTTAGATAAGTTTACATTCCCATTTTTGGTCCAATTTGTTGTTCTTGTTCGTTTTTTTCTTGGATTTTGCTTATTGTAACTAAAGCGGCATTATAACCAGCTTCGAAAGCTTCTTTTTCTTCGGGATTAGCTGCTTTAAAGTATTCTTTTTCTAAACCTTCGTAAGCGAACTCTCTTCCCATATTATAAAATTCTTGTCTTTGTTCCGGACCAGTAAGTCTTTCCAATCCCATCACCTGCAATTATTATAACATTAAATGACCTATTGTGTTATAATATTTTCGATAAAGAAACGGGGATTAGTATGAAGGAAAGTTATGATAAAAAAGTTGCTTTAGTAACAGGTAGTAGTCGTGGTATAGGGGCTTTTACAGTAAAAGAATTTGCTAAAAATAATTATAATGTAGTTATTAATTATGTTAATAGTGAAGATGAAGCTTTAAGTTTAAAGGAAGAAGTAGAAAGACTATATAAAGTAGAAGCATTGGTAGTTAAAGCTGATGTAAGTAAGGAAGAAGAAGTAAAAAAATTAATTGATGTAACTTATAAAGAATTTAAAAGAATTGATGTTATTGTTAATAATGCCGGGATTGCAATAGATACAACATTAGAAGATAAAACAGTAGATAATTTTAAAAAGATTATAGATATTAATTTGATTGGAACTTTTTTAGTGTGTAAATATGGGGGAGAAGTTATGCTAAATCAAGGATTTGGTTCAATAGTTAATATTTCTTCTACTAATGGAATAGATTCTTTTTATCCTTATAGTATGGATTATGATGCTTCAAAGGCAGGAGTTATTTCTTTGACTCATAATTTTGCTAAGTTATATGCGCCAAAGGTAAGAGTAAATAGTATAGCACCTGGTTGGGTTAATACAGAAATGAATAAGGAATTAGATGAAGAATATATTAAAGAAGAATGTGAACATATTTTATTAGAGAGATTTGCAGAACCACAGGAAATAGCAGAATTTATTTATTATATAGGAACTCAAGCGCTATATGTTAATGATGCGATTATTAAGGTTGATGGAGGAAGATGTTAATGAACGAATTAAATATAAGTGATGAAACTTTAACTTTTATTGAAGACGAAGAAAAGAAATTACAAGATATTTTTAGTAAAATAGAAGAACAAGCGAAGAAGAATTCAATGAAAGTTTTAGCTGGTTTTCAAAAATATGATGTTTCAGAAAATTATTTTAATAGTACGACAGGTTATGGATATAATGATTTAGGTAGAGATAATATTGAAAAAATATTTGCCTATGTATTAGATGGAGAAGATGCAATAGTAAGAAGTCAATTTATTTCTGGGACACATGCTTTAACAGTAGCTTTATTTGCTTATCTTAGACCAAATGATTTGATGCTTTCAATTTCAGGACTTCCTTATGATACTTTACATGAAGTAATAGGAATTATTCCTAATGATAGTAGTTTAGCTTCTTTTGGTGTTAAGTATGATCAAATAGATTTAATAGATAATGATTTTGATTATGATGGGATTACGAAATATTTAAAAAATAATAAAGTTAAATTAATTGAAATTCAAAGAAGTAAAGGTTATTCAACAAGAAAAAGTTTAATGATAGATAAAATAGAAAAAGTAATTAAAAAAATTCGTGAAGTAGATAAAGATGTTATTATAATGGTTGATAATTGTTATTGTGAATTTGTTGAAGATAAAACGCCTTTAACAGTTGGAGCGGATGTAATGGTTGGTTCGCTAATTAAAAATTTAGGTGGAGGTATTGCACCAAATGGAGCTTATATAGTTGGACGTCATGATTTAGTTAATTTAGCTGGGGAAAGACTTACTTGTCCAGGAGAAGGAAGAGAAGTAGGACCGACTTTAGGAATTAATAAGAGTTTATTACAGGGGTTGTTTATGGCTCCTTCAGTAGTAGCTAGTAGTTTAAAAACAGCAATATTAGCGAGTAAATGTTTAGAAGATTTAGGATATAATGTAGAGCCTAAATATGATGAAGAAAGAGCTGATATAGTTCAAAATATTATTTTTAATGATAAAGATAAATTAATTAAGTATGTTCAAGGTATTCAAATGGGTTCACCAATTGATTCTAATGCTATACCAATGCCTTGGGATATGCCAGGTTATGAAGATCAAGTTATTATGGCAGCTGGGGCATTTACCCAAGGTTCATCAATCGAACTTAGTTGTGATGGACCAATTAGAGAACCATATATTGCGTATCAACAGGGTGGACTTACATACGAATATGGTAGACTAGGTGTTGCAAGAGCAATAGAAGAACTAAAAAAATAGTCAATAAGCAAGTAAAATACTTGCTTTTTTTAATAATTATTAAGTAATGTATGTTATACTCCTGACTTTGACAGTTTTTAAAAGGTAAAAACTCCCAATTCCTTTATTTATAAGGGTTTGAGAGCTTTTTTTGTTT
>CANRNY010000008.1 GCA_947632085.1 uncultured Bacilli bacterium
GGAGAAATAGACCTAGAAAATATAGAAATTTAGTCATACAAATAGTTATTTGTATTTGTAAAGGATAAAAGTATGGAATTAGAAAATATAAAAATTATAATAAACAAAGTTTTAAATGAATTTTATGAAAGAGATAGCGTTCTTGTTGATTATAATAGTTGTAGCAAATTAATATGTGAAAGAACAATATCAGCCCGTTTAGCAATGTATCTTCAAAATGCATTTAAAGAATATGAAGTTGATTGTGAATATAATAAGCACATTAATGACATCAAAACAATTGATAATAAAAAAATATTTCCAGATATTGTGATTCATAAAAGAAAAAACGATGAAGATAATTTAATTTGGATAGAATTAAAAAAATATAATAGTTATAAAAAATCAATCGATAATGATAGAGAAAGATTAACAATTGTAACGAAAGAAAACTTTGATTTTAAATATCAATATGGAGTATTGATAATTATAAATCAAAATATAGATGATTGTATAATTGAATATTATAAAGATGGTAAACTTATAAAATGAGAAAAGGAAGTGATTAATAATGTTTAATGAAGAACAATTAGAAGATATGACAATGCAGTTATTATCTGAATTAGGATATGAATGTAAAAATGGATATGATATAGATAGAGACTATCATAGTGTTTTTCATGATGATACATTATTTAATGATATAGCTAATATTAATAGAGATTTTACTGATGAACAAATAAATGAAGCTATTAAAACTATTAAAAGTTTAACTTATAATAACGTAGTTGAAGATAATAAAGAATTTACTAAATATTTATTACAAGGTATACCAGTAGAAATTAAAACAAATACCGGATATCAATATAAGAATGTTAAATTAGTAGATTTTGACAATATAAACAATAATCACTTCCAAGCTATTAATCAATTTACAATTGTAGAATTTGAACAAAAAAGACCAGATATAATTGTTTTTGTTAATAGTATTCCTTTAGTCGTTATAGAACTTAAAACTGCTACTGATGAAAATGTTAAGTTAGAAGATGCTTATAATCAATTATGGCGATATAGAGAAATGTCTATTCCAACATTATTTAGATATAATCAATTTTTAGTTATAAGTGATGGTGTAACTGCTAAAGCAGGAACAATTACTAGTCCCTATAGTAGATTTAGTGATTGGAAAAAGATTGAAGATACAGATGAAGTTAAAGAAAATATGGATACTCATATAACACTATTTAATGGAATGTTTAGAAAAGATAGATTATTAGATATAATCAATAACTATATTTTATATAGTAACGATTTTAAAATACTATCTCAATATCATCAATATTTTGGTGTTAAAAAAGCTATTTTATCTACTGTTACAACTGGTACTAAAACTGGTAAAGCTGGTATAGTATGGCATACACAAGGTTCAGGTAAATCATTTAGTATGGTATTCTATGCTGGTAATATGATAAAGATTTTATCTAATCCTACAATTGTTGTTGTAACAGATAGGAATGATTTAGATAATCAATTATATGAAACCTTTTATAAATGTTCGGATTATTTAAAACAAAAACCAGTTCAAGCAGATACAAGAAGTGATTTAAAAGAATTATTAAAAGATAGATTATCTGGTGGAATATTCTTTACAACACTCCAAAAATTTGAAGAAGAATCAGGCTTATTTTCAGATAGAAATGATATACTAGTTTTAGTTGATGAAGCACACAGAAGTCATTATGGTTTAGAAGCAACTATGAAACTTAATCTTGAAACTATGGAGGCATATAAAAAATATGGTACAGCCAAATATTTACATGACGCTTTACCTAATGCTATTTATATTGGATTTACTGGAACTCCAGTAGAAACAAAAGATAAATCAACATCAGCAATCTTTGGTGATGTTATTGATACTTACGATATGACTCAGGCTATAATGGATGGATCAACCGTTCCAATTTCTTATGAATCAAGAATGGCTAGAGTAGGTTTAAATCAAAAAATTCTTGATGAAATAGATAGGTATTATGCTTATGTTGAAAACTCTGGAATTGCTGATGAAAATGCAATTAATAAATCAAAGCAAATGATGGCCAAAATATCACAAGTTATAGAAGATCCAGATAGATTAGAATTAATTGTTAAAGACATTATTTCTCATTATGAAGAAAGAAAGAATATGAGTGCTAATCATGCTATGGTTGTTGCTTATTCCAGAAAAAGTGCTTATATAATGTATAAGAAATTTTTAGAATTGAGACCAGATTATGAAGATGTAGTTAATATGATAATAACTCCTAGTAACAAAGATCCTGAAGATATGCAACAAGCTATTGGTACTAAAGGAGATAAAAAAGAACTTGAAAGAAGATTTAAAAGCGAGGAGCCAGAAGAAAAGTTCAAAATTGCTATAGTAGTGGATATGTGGCTTACTGGCTTTGATGTACCAAGTCTTGGAACTATGTATGTTGATAAACCAATGAAAGCCCATAACTTAATGCAAGCTATTGCTCGTGTAAATAGAGTATATAAAGATAAAAAAGGTGGATTAATTGTTGATTACATTGGTTTAAAAGGGTGGTTACTAGATGCTTTAAAAACATATACAACAAGAGATCAAAATAAAATTAAAGATACTGAAGAATTAGTAAATGTTTTATTAGATAAATTAGAAGTAATAGATAATATGTTTAATGAATTTGATTATTCAAGTTTTAAAGAATTAGATAATACCGGTAAATATAATTTAATTAGAGAAGCTGCTAACTTAATGCTAGTTAGTGAAGACACCAAAAAAAGATTTATGAAACATAGCCAAGATGTGAAAAATCTTTATACACTATGTAACGGAGTTATAAACGATAAAGAAAAAGATAAATGCTTGTTTATAATATCAGTTAAATCATTTATTTCTAAAATAACTAATACAGGCAAATTGGATGTGTTGGAAATAAACCAAGCAGTTGGTAGAATGCTTGAAGAAGCCATAACAGAAGATGAATTATTAAATTTAGGAGAATTAACTAAAAGTAAAAGTTTAGAATTATTAAGCGATACTATGATAGGAAAGCTTAGAGCTATGAAAGATAAAAATGTAGCTGCTGAAGTTTTATCTCGAGCTATTAAAACTTCAATTGGGGATATAGGTAAAATTAATTTAACATTACAAGAAAAATTCTCAACTAAATTTAATAAAATAGTAGATATGTATAATGAACGAACAGATATAGCTGATATAGAAAAAGTTCTTGAAGAGATGATTAATCTTAAGAAAGAAATTGAAGAAGAACTTGCTAATGGTAATGAATATAACTTGTCTCCAGAAGAAAAAGCCTTCTTTGATGCGTTAGGAGCAGATCCTGAAATTAAGGAACTAATGAAAGATGAAACATTGGTACAAATAGCCAAAGAATTAGTTGATTTAATTAATGAAAACTTAACATTAGATGCTTTTAAAAGAGAAGATGCTAGAGCAAGAATTAGAAGTAATATTAGAAAATTACTTATTAAATATGATTATCCACCAATAAAAAGAGAAGGGGCAGTAGAGCAAGTAATAAAGCAAGCTGAGTTAAAATATTCAAATAATTAAATTAAATAATAGTTTTTTCTGTCGATTTTTTGTATAATAAAACCAATTAGATATCATTAATATGATATCTTTTTTAATTGGAGGTAACACATGAAGATAGATTTTCATTGTCATACAAAAAAAACTAAATCAGATGAAGCAGATTCAAGGAATGTAATACCAGAATTATTTAAAGAAAAAATAATTTTAAGCGGGGTTAAAATTGTTGCAATTACGAATCATAATTTATTTGATATTGAACAGTATTATAAATTAAAAGAAACAGTAAAAGAATATTGTCAAGTATGGCCAGGTATTGAATTAGATGTTATAGGTAAAAGTCAAACAGTTGGGCATTTGATTTTAATTTCTAATCCTGCGGATGTTGAAGAATTTTCTGATAAAATGAATGAAATATTAAAAGAATATACACCTGACAGTTTCAATATAAAAATTGATGAATTATATCAAAAAGTAAAATCACTGAATTTAATATATGTAGTACATTGTTTTAAAAAGAAAGAATTACCATTAAGTGATATAGAAGAATTTGAAAAAATAATGGATAATCCAAAGCGATTATTTAAAGAACCTAGTTCTCTAACTTCTATAACGGTTCTTCAGTCAAATAAACATCGAGTAATTGTTGGTACTGATGTTATTGATTGGAGTAAATATGAAAGTTATAATTTTGGAGAATTTAAGTTTGAATTAAATGATTTTTCCTCTTTTATAAAAATAATTGAAAAAGATAGAACTTTTTTGAAAGATTTAGTTGATGAAGAATTAAATGAAAACATTAAAGTTTATGGAAAATATGATACGCATGAATATCCATTTGTAATTCCTATTTATAACGATGTAAATATAATTTTTGGAGATAGAGGTAGTGGCAAAAGCGAAATTTTAAAGTCTTTAAATGAATATTACAAAATTGAAAAAAATGAAGATCCTGTTTTTTATGTTGGTGGCGATCAGGAAAATTGGTTTAAAAATCTTATTAAGGTAAAAGATGAAGATTTTAGCATTGAAAATTTTGATTCACTAGATGAAATGAGAGATGAAATAAAATTGATTGCTAATTTTATTGATACAACACCAACCAAAATAAAAAAATATGTTGATTATTTTCAAAATTCAAAATATAAAGCTAGTAAAGAAAGAATGAAATGTTTAGTAATATCAAAAAAGCATTTATTCAATTCTTATAACTACAACAATATTTATAATGAGTATAAAAAGATTGCTAATTTTTATAAAGATTATAAATTATTAAAAATAAAAAGTATATTATCTATTGAAGAGCAAAAAAAATTAGGCAGTTTGTTATTAAAATTAATTGAAGAATCTTATAAAGAAGTATTAAAAGAGTGGATTAATCAATGGTCAGAATATTTATGTGATGATTTTGCAGGAAATATTCCTATTTATGTTTCAGAAAATGTTGGGGAACCTTCTCCACCAACTGAGACTGGTTTTGCAACATTTGCAAAAAATCGCTTAAAATTAAAAAAGACAGCATATGATATTCTTGATGTGTTAAAAAATAAATCAAATAAAAAAGAAAATTACATTGGCAGTCTAGGCTCAAAAGGAAAAGTAATGTTATCTATTGATTATTCCTTTATTAATGCAGATAATAAAGAAACAATTGATGCAAAAACATTAAATAACAATAAAACAGATTTAAAAAGTTTTATAACTAACTTACAAAAGATAATGCTATTTTGTATATCAGGAAATGTTACAGAAGATATTATTAAAATAAAACAGCTTTATGATAAAGGAATAGATTCTATAAATGATTTTATTTCAGTAAAAAAAGAATTTCAAATCGATAAAAAGGGATATACACCATCTAAAGGAGAAAATTCAATATTGGCACTTCAACATGAATTATTATCAAAAAAGGGTAAAAATATTTTTTTAATAGATGAACCTGATCTAAGTTTAGGTCATACTTATATAAATGATGTTATTGTTCCTTTATTTAAAGATATTGCAAAATCGCACAAAATACTAGTAGTTGCTACACACGATGCAAATATAGCCGTTAGAACTAGGCCATTAAATAGTATTTTAAAAATTACTGATAATAATTGTTACAAGACATATGTAGGAAATATGTTTTCGAATATTCTTCAAAATATTGAAAACGAGGATGATGAATTAAGTTGGAAAGAACAAAGCGTTAAATATTTAGAAGGTGGAGAAGCAGCATTTTCAGAAAGAGGTGATTTGTATGAATAGTAAACGAGTTGATGTTGAATTAATTACAAATAATGAAAAAGAACTTTTAGTATTTAATTTTGATAATAAAATATATTTGGATTTAACTAGTGATGATAGAGATAAATTAAAAGAATTTTTTCAACAACTATTAAAAGAAATATTAAACCAAGATATTGATTTGAATTTTGTAGAAACCGAAAGAAACGATTTATTTTATGATGTTGCTAAAAAATATGTTGATCATCTAAAAGTCGAAATTGAATCAATAATAACTCAAAAATTAAATAAAATTGATTATGAAAGTGATGAGTAAAATAAAAAAACATTAAAAAATTTATATTTGATTTAATTACATCTTCTAATTCGTTATTTGAAAATCCATTTTATAATTATATTGCAATGTTTATTGTTGGAAGTATAGCATTTGTAATAGCTTGAAACTTAGTTGGAGCACCTGGTGTTAGAGGTGAATTAGGATTAATACTTCACTGGATAATAAGCTTTATTGCTTTTATTATTACATGGTTTATTTTCTTTATACTAATAAGTAATATACTTTTTATCAAAAGCCATTGGCTTATATTGTTAATATGTGTTGTATTTTTAGCAATTATGTTTATACTTAATATTTCTGCTAAAAAACATCCTAACTCATTTTTGAATAAAAGATACTTTAATAATTTGTTATAAATGCTTATAAATTAAGACCAAAACCACATTTTAAAAATTAAAAATGTCAATTGACTGTCCACCAAAAATGTGCTATTAAGGTAATATAGAAAAATTATAAATTAGTGTTTAAAAGGGGAGCAAAAACTTCTCTTTTTTCATGTGCTTTTTCTATAATTAAAAGAGAAAGGAAGTGATAAATTGTTGTATTAAAATTAAAAAAAAAAAATAAATAAATTGAAGGTTGATAACAAAGTTATAAAAAACAAAACAGATGATTTAAAGTAATATAAAGAAAAAAAATCTTTAATTAATATGGAAAGTCCTATGAGAAAACTGGTGCAAACTATCATTGATAAAATAGTTATAGACAAAGATAAAAATATTGAAATAATTTACAAATTTAGCATATTAAATAATATGCAATTAACTTTACTCAATTTAGAATCAAGTGATACATAGTAAAAAATAAAATATTTATGCTATTATATTGTTAATAAAAAAAACAGGTGATTGAGGTGAATCAATATGGATAATAAAAGATACAAAAAAGAATGTCAATGTGCATTTTGTGGTAATAATAATTTTGAAATACCAAGTGATATTATAAAAGCAATTAAAGACGATAATATTGTTATATTTGCAGGTGCTGGTATAAGTACAGAAGGAAAAAACGTATATAAATCTACTTTATATTCAGAAATTAATGATGAATTAGGAGAAAACTATGATAATACTTTTCCACAATTGATGACCAAATATTGTGATAGACCTAATGGAAGAAGAAATTTAATTAATAGAATAATAGAGAGATTTGAATATTATAAATCATTTTCTGAAATTGATAATATAATGAAACAATTTTTTAATCCTTTAGCAGATATTTATAGCATAAAAGAAATAATAACTACAAATTGGGATAGACAGTTTGAAGAAAAATGTAATTGTATGCCTGTAGTATATAACGATGATATTCCTTTGTTGGATGATAAAAGAAGGAAAGTATATAAAATACATGGAAGCATAGATAATATTAGTACGCTAATAATGACAGAATCGGATTATGAACGTTGTTATAATGAATTAAGAGAAAATTTAATCGGAGGAAGAGTTAAGGATTTATTAAGTAGGAAAACCGTTGTTTTTATAGGATATTCTTTGGAAGACGAAGATTTTAAAAAAATATGGCAATTTATTGATGAAAAATTAGGGGATTTAAAACCACATTTTTATATAGTATCTCCAGATGAAAATATGATTGAAAAACTAAAAAATAAAAATGTAACAGTTATTAATACTATTGGCTCAAATTTTATCGAAAAAATAAGACAACAATTAATAGAAGAAAAATATTTGTTAGATTCTGATATATTATATAATGTTGCCTCAACAACATTATCATTAGCTCTTAATATGCATAGTAAAACAAATACAATGATGAGAAAAGAAAAGAATCCATTATTAATATATTCTATATCTTTTCAAGATGGTATAATTCATTCGTTGAAAAGAATTTTATCTAGAAAAAGTAGTGGAGAATATTTAAATCCAAATTTCCTATATAATTCTATAGAATCTTACTTTTATTTATCTGAAAATTATATGAAAGAAGGTAAGCCATTTGATGCTGCTTATTTAATGGGATATGCACATGCTATGGATTTTGTATTTTATTTATATGAATGTATTTATAATAAAGAACCGCTAGACACAAATAATGTTATCAGTTTATATTATTTGCCTAAAAAAAACATGTATAATAACTTAAAAGAATTTCAAGAGAATTTAGTAAATTATAAAACTAAAAAATATATAAACATTGCAAAAAAAATATTAGAAGAATTAGGGAATTATGATTATAAATTTGATATACATCATCCACCATTTTTATGAAAACTACTACAAATTAATTATCGTCAGGAGATACAGCTATGTATTTTTTAAAAGCAATGTTAATAAACTAACATTGCTTTTTTTATATGAAATAACTATAATATTGGCAAAGAAGAGTGGTACTTATGAAAAATGATTTATTGAGATTATTTGCTAATCTATATAGAAATGATTATCCTGAATATATTCCATTATCAGATATTTATAAAGAAATGGAAAAAATAAAACATAAACCAAATACTAAAAATGGAGCATTATTACTAAAAAAATTAGAATCATATTGTATAAATTCCAATGCTTTCACTAATAAAGAAGAACTTTTTAAAATGAAAGAAAAAGGTTCTGGATTATGGGGTTCTTGTTTTTATGAATCAATAAGAAAAATTAATGAATTAAATATTGGAGATACTTTAACAAGAAATGAGTTATTAGATATATTTAAAGTCTCTGGTATGTCAGGAATTATGAAGTCCACTAAAACATATTCATTAGTTTTAATATCTAATGAAGAAAATGGATATTATGAAGATTCCAATATTATTGATGGTAAATTAATATATACTGGTCAAGGCTTAAATGGCGATCAAGAACTAACAGGGAATAATTTACTTTTAGCTAATTCAAAAAAAGATGAATTACCAGTTTACTTATTTACTAAAGATAAAAATTTATTATATCATTTTGAAGGTGTAGTAGTTTTAGCTGGCGAACCATATACTGTTAAAGAAAAAGAAAGATTAGTATATAAATTTCCATTAATGATTGTTAATAACTATGATACTTATGAAAATAGTAAAGAGTATAAAAAAGTCGTAAAATTAGTTAAAGAAATAGAAGAAGAATATCAAGTTACATCTGTAAGTAATGGTAAACTAAATTTTGTTAACGAACCAATAAAAATAAGAAAATATAATGGTAATAAAGATCGTAAGTCTACTAGAAAAAACAAACCAGATTATGTTGCTCAAGAAATATTAAAAACTACTCAAGGTGAAATAACTGAAAAAGATGTTTTAGAATATGAAATAAATAGAGTTATGCAATTTGATGCTCAAGGTTTAGTAGAAGAAATGAATCGTTTTTTCGATAATAAAAAAGATGATGAAGGATACGATATAAAATCATTTGATATTGATGAAAACGGGAATGTAATAGAAAGATATATTGAAGTTAAATCAACAACAGGTGGAGAAACTACACCAATTGAAATTAGTGATAACGAATTAAGAGTAGCTTATGAAAATATGCAACAATATTTTATCTATCGTGTATACAACTGTGATAAAGAAAATAGAAAAGTTAAAGTTATAAATGGACCAGATTTATTTAATAAAGATAAATTTGAATGTGTTCCAACTAATTATAGAATATATGGTAAGTAAGGAGTAATTAGATGAAAAAAAGAGTAGTAGTTGTAGCTGCTTTAATTGAAAAGGATAATAAATGCCTTATTGCTAAAAGATCAACAGGAGATAAAAACATGATTGGTAAATGGGAATTTCCTGGAGGTAAAGTAAAAGAGAATGAAGATGAATTTCATGCTATTGAAAGAGAAATTAAAGAAGAATTCGAACTTGATATAAAAGCAGTTAAGTATATTATAAATAATGTATGTGAATATTCTGATAAGATAGTTGATCTACGATTGTATCAATGTAATTATATTAGTGGAACATTTAAGTTGCATGATCATTATGAGTATAAATGGGTAGATAAAGATGAACTATTAAATTATGATTTATGCCCAGCCGATATAGAATTGGCTAAATATATAAAATAATAAAAACTTAAGAGAAAACTTATAAATTTAGTCAGGTAAATTGAAATTTGTAAAATAAAACAAGGAAGTTATTTGAATGAATACTAATTTTTTAGAACAATTAAAGAATTTAACTAATAAAGAAAAGATAGCTGAAGATATGAAATTTTATGCAATGTATCTATTAATTTATGAAAGATTTAAAAATAAGTTTGTGGAAGAATTAAAATATTTTTTATGTGATATATCAGTAAACAATGGTAAATTGAAACTTAAAGAAACCTTAGAATACCAAAAAATGAAAAGCAATAAAAACAACAAAGGAAATATTTTTATTAATACCATGGAATGGTTTAAAAATTATAAAGTAATAACTCAAGAAGAGTGTGACTTAATATTAAGTGCAAGAGAAGATAGAAATTTAATTGGACATGAGTTATTAGATTTATTATCCAATCCTGTGAAAGAAAAAATGTTATATAATTTTATATCTTTTGTAAATATTTTTAAAAAAATGGATAAATGGTGGATTAATAATATCGAAATTCCTATTGCCGGTGATGAAATACCTTTAAATTATGATTCTGAAGGTGTTATTTCTGGTGATTTTTTGTTATGTGACATTTTAATGGATACAATTTATGGTGAAGAAATATACAAAAAAGAAATTGAAAAAATAATAAAAAAAATAAATGATAATTGAAAATTTGAAACAATTAATAGTGTTTAATAAAGGAAGGATTAAACTAAATAAGATTTAGTTAGTATTAATAAAGATTTTACCGATGATAAAATATTATTACTATAAAAACAACTATATGTTAATGAGAAAATATTAAGACAATAATTATACCAATATGTAGTAGCATTGGTATCTTTTGCTCTTTTCAATTGGAGGTAAATATAGAAAAAACTATAGAAAATTTATATATTTATTTTAGACTTTTAATAAAAACAAACGTTTCTATATTAAAAGTAATAAATTTAGATATTCATAATGAACAATATAAAATAGAAGATTTATTTAAAAATGCAATAAATAATATATTTGTATTATTACCATGTAAAGTTAATAAAGAATTACAAGTAATTTTATATAAAAGTAATTTAGAAGGATTATTATGTTTTCAAAATGATTTTAAATACATAGAAATAGAACTTGAAAGTATAATTAATGAATATAATGAAATACTATATAATTTAAAATTAGCAAGAAATAAATTAGAACACTGTCCACAAAGTTTAGAACCTGCAGGTAGAGGAAGTTGCCTCGGTACGATAGGAATCGAATTTTGCTATAAAAGCAAAAGAATTACTATTAATTCATCAGATATCATAAAAATATTAGTAAAATTAAATAACTTATTTAACAGAATAACAAAAGAAATAAATAAATTTAAAACCGCTAAAAACAACTTGCATGAAATAAAGTGCTATGATGAAATGACAGATTTTAATTACGAAGTACTAAATAATATGTTAAATAGCATAGATGGTGATATGTATACATACAGTTATATACTAAATCAGGAATAAAGTAATAAATTAGAGTAGATAATTATATGAAAATAAATGTATTAATAAGAAATAAAAACAATACCATAGAAAGTGTGAAAACTATAGATTATGACGAAAAAAAATTAATGATTTAAGTACACTTGCTTTATATTTGAATGACAAAAACAAAATAGAAGAGTATTATGAATGTGAATATGATATAGAATGTAAAAAGAATTACTTGTATTATTTAGCTAAAAGAAATAAGAAATTAAAATTAGATGTTAATTTTACGGATTTACCATTTAATAAATATTATAGTACTACAAAGAGTAAAGTTTTATCTATTAATGCATATCCTGTTTTAGGTATAGGATGTGCTGATAGTATATTTAGTCATATTATAGAAATATTAAAAATCAAAGAAATAATCATGTTTGTTTTGAATGTTATTAAATATATATTTATTTATCAAACTTCATTTAATTTTATTAAAAAAGAATATGGATATGGTAGAAATTTTATATTTGATATCATAAAACGTGATAACTGGAATTTTGGATTTCTTAAATTAAATAAATTTAAATTAAATATATTAATCGAAATATCAATTATGAGAAAATTTGGTTATAAACTAAAACACAAAAAATGGGTTACAGACCAACAATATAATAACTATGATGAACTTAATAAATACGATAAATATTAGAAAATAATAATGTAACTAATAATTTTGGAAAAATAATTTTCAAATATTCTTATATAAGTTATATAATATATCCAAGGAGGCACCCACACATGACCATAGAAGAAATAAAAACTCCCCAAGACATATTAACTTATATGTACGAAACAATCGCCTATGGTTGGCTAGATATTAATAATGAAGAACATATTAATAATCTAAAAGATTATCGTGAATTATATCGTACATCTAGTATTGAAGAAACCATATCTCATGGCTTAGGTACTTGTATAGAACAAACTTATTTAATGAGTTTTTTACTAACTAAACTAGGCATACCTAATAAAATGTTTTGTCTTAGAATATATGAAAACAATGATTTAGATAATATCGAATACGGAGAAGATATGCATTGTTTTGTTTTATATTATTTAAATGATAAAGTATATCAAATAGAACATCCTGATAGAGATCGAATAGGTATCTATGAGTATCCTAGTGAAGAACAAGCACTAAAAGAACTAGTAGTTCATTATAGTACAATATTTACTGGTGATTATATATTCTTAACCGAATTTTCTGAAGTACCATACAATATTTCCTATAAAAATTTTAATTTATATATAAATGAATTGGCTAAACAAGCTAATTCCCATCATTTAAACTAGATTATTAAAATCTAGTTTTTATATATAAAGATAATCGTTTGAATAACTAACTATATTTTAGTATAATTATCTTAATATTTAAAATAGTTGTCTTAATTTTAAGGTTGTGGTTTTATGAAAAAAGCAAAAGATCTTAAACTTTCTACTAAAATAATACTTGGTATTATTATTTTATTATTAATAATAGTTTTATATTGTTCTATAAGATTTTTAATTGATAAACAAAGTATTAATAAAGAAAACGAACTTTTTAATACTGTTATTGCTGAAGAAGAATCTTGGAATTTATTTCGTTTACAAAATGATCTTAATGCAGGAACATATACCGGTTTTCTTTATGACCAAGATTATACTCTAGATAATTTACCTAATGATTATATAATGGCTTTAGTTATTGATAATTATATTGCTAAGCACGAAGACTTTTATAATAGTAAAAATTATGATAAAACTAATGATTCATATCATGTTATTGTCTCTAGTAATGCGTTAATCTCTTTTGCTAAAACTTTATTTGGTCCCGATTATAATCTTTCAATAACTGAAATATCTTATGGTTGTGGAAGAAAAATAGCTAAGTCTGATAAAAATTATCTTATCGAATCTAAATTATATGATGGTTGTGGCTTACTTAATAGTAATAATACTGGTTATTATGATACTTACATAAATGATTATTCTAAGAAAAATAAAGACGAAATTACTATTAATTTAAAAGTAGCTTATATTGAGGAAATAGTAGAAGAAACATATGGTGTCGATGATTATGTTAAAACTACTTATAATGCTTATAGTAATAAAGATAAGAAAAAATTATTAAAACTAAATATTGATAGTACTTGTTTAGATAATGAAACTGCTAATAAATCTTGTTATAATTATTATGAAGATTATACTGTTACTTTAAAAAAAGCTACGGATAATAAATACTATTTTTATAGTATTGCAAAAGGTAAGTAGGTGATATTATGCAAATTCTATCATTATGCGAAGAACCAGGTATTTTAAGAGCTTTATTATTTTTAAAATATGCCTTGCAAATAATTTTTGTTTTAATGCCTATTATCTTAATAATTATGGTAATTATTGATTTATCTAAAATAATTATGAATCCTAAAAAAGAAGAGGTAAGTGGCTCTCTATCTAAAATAGTTAAAAGAACTATTGCTGCTATCGCCGTCTTCTTATTACCAGCAATAATTAGTTATGCTTTTGAAGCTTTAATAACTAATTATGATAATGAATTAAAAGTATGTTATGAAAATGCTTCTATTGAACGTATTAATGAATTAATCGCCGAACAAAAAAAAGCTCGTGAAGCTGAAAGATTAAAAGAACAACAAAAATTACAAGAAGCTCTTGATGAAAGAAATGAAAAAGAAGGAAATATTAATGAATCACTAAAAGAAAATCGTGAAGAAAACGAAGTAGATGAAAATGCTGGTACAACATTCGAACAAGTAGCAGAACCTGAATTAATTGTTAACGATGAATTTAAAGTATCAAAACAACGTATTTCCCTTGCTAATTATAGTTCTTTTAATAAATCAAGTATTTTACTAGTAGATAATAATGGTAATGCCTTAAATCCTAATGACTATACTTTTGAAAGTAGTAATAAAGGTATTGTTACAATTACTAAAGAAGGTGTTATTAAACCTCATTTTGGTGGTATTACTAATATTGTTATTACCTCTAAAAAAGATCCATCTAAGAAAGCTTCCGTAAATGTTACAGTAGTTCAAACTATTTATACTAATGTTAAAGTTAAATCAACAGTCACTGGTACTAGTCTTATTACAGGTAACAATGTAACATTAAATGCTGGTACCGAAGGAATATATAATGGTGTCGCTAAAAATACTATTAAAGGATACCCATACGGCGATACAATTAAAGTTGGTAATGACTATATTCAAATAAATAATAATAGTGTAACTCCAGTTTCTTATTCTATTCCTAATATGTATGGTAAAGAATATGCTGAAGATTTTGTTAATTCTAATGGCTTTAATAGTAAAACAAAATATCTATTTTGGACAAGTCATGGTACTCAAACTGAATATATGTTTACTGGTTCTAAAGGTAATTGGCGTCTTTATAAAGTCTTTCCTGTTAATACCGGTGATTTCCTTCATAATGGTGATAGTGCTGGAACTAAAGTTCATTTTAATAGTTATACTGTTGGCAAAAGATATAGTGAAAATTTAGGTGTTGATGTAATTTATAAAAATAATGGTGGTAATGGTAAAGGAAGTAATCCTTTCCATATTGGTGGTGGAAACCGAACTCCATCAACTCATGGTTGTACAGCTTTCAATACTGAAGATATGAAATATTTATTATCTATTTATTCTGATATTGTTGATAGCAAAATAATTGATTTTTAATCTAATAAATAAATTGACAACTTAGTAATTTCGATTTAAAATAGCTTTATAAATGTTGATTGAGAAGAGTATTATATAAAAATATTATAGAGAGTTAGTGGTTGGTGAAAACTAATATAGATTTATATAAGAAGACACTCAGGAGTTGACTATAATTAGTCCGGAAATCTATTCCGTTATCAAAAAAGTGATTATGTTATACATAATAAATTGGGTGGTACCGCGGATTTAACAGTTATTCGTCCCTTGTGGATGATTAACTGTTTTTTATATAGAAGAAAGGTGTAAATTATGGAAAAATACGAAAATTATACAATTAAAAATGTTGGTGAAGAAGTAACATTAAATGGTTGGGTTTCAAAAGTAAGAAACTTAGGTGGTTTAATATTTATTGATTTAAGAAATAGAACTGGTATTATGCAAGTTGTTGTAAGACCAGAAAATAAATGTTATGAACTAGCCAATTCACTAAAGAATGAATATGTTATTAAAGTAACTGGTCAAATAGTTGAAAGAGAAAGTAAAAATGCCTCTTTAGCAACTGGTGATATCGAAGTTGATGTTAATAACTTAGAACTTATTAACACTTCTAAAGAAATTCCTTTTGCTATAACTGATGATACAAATGCTTTAGAAGATACTAGATTAAAATATCGTTACTTAGACTTAAGAAGAGAATCACTAAAGAATAACTTTGTCTTAAGAAATAATATTACCTTTGCGACAAGAAAATTCTTAAATAATTTAGACTTCTTAGAAGTAGAAACACCTATACTATGTAAATCTACTCCTGAAGGAGCTCGTGATTACTTAGTACCAAGTCGTGTAAATAAAGGCAAATTCTATGCTTTACCACAATCTCCACAAATCTTTAAACAATTATTAATGGTCTCAGGCTTTGAAAGATATTTTCAAATAGCTAAATGTTTTAGAGATGAAGATTTACGTGCTGACCGTCAACCAGAGTTTACGCAAATTGACGTTGAAATGTCTTTTGTTGACGAAGATGATGTAATGTGGTTAGGCGAAAATTTAGTAGCTAGTATTTTTAAAGAAGTAAAAGGTATAGATATCAAACTACCATTAATGCGTATGAAATATGATGATGCTATTAGTAAATATGGTTCAGATAAACCAGACTTAAGATTTGGTATGGAAATAAATGATATCACTTCTAATCTTAAAGATACTGAATTTACAGTCTTTAAAAATGTTATAGAAAATAATGGTATTATTAATGCTATTGTTGTTAAAGATGCAGCTGATAAGTATTCTCGAAAAGATTTAGATAAATTAACTGACTATGTTAAAACTTATAAAGCCAGTGGTCTAGCTTATTTAAAATATCAAGATGAAGTAACTGGTTCTATTGTTAAAGTTTTAAGTGAACAAGAAATAAATAGTATTAAAGAAAGTTTAAATGTTTCCCATAATGATTTAGTTTTAATTATTAGTGGTGATTATAGTATTGTTAAGACTTCTCTTGGTGCCTTAAGATGTAAACTAGCTCGTGACTTAGATTTAATTGCTAAAGACGATTATAAATTATTATGGGTAGTTGACTTTCCAAGCTTCGAATGGAGTGAAGAAGAAAATCGTTACATGGCTTGCCATCATCCATTTACTGCTCCTAAAGATGAAGATGTTGATAAACTATTAACTGATAAAGCTCATTGTTATAGTAAAGCTTACGATATTGTCATCAATGGTTATGAAGCAGGTGGTGGATCTATTCGTATCCATGATGAAAAAATTCAAGAAATTATGTTTAAAGCTTTAGAATTAACTGACGAAGATATTAAAGAAAAATTTGGCTTCTTTGTCGATGCTTTAAAATATGGTTGTCCTCCTCATGGTGGTTTCGCCCTAGGCTTAGACCGTCTTACTATGTTACTAGCTGGTACAGAAAATATTCGTGATGTAATTGCTTTCCCTAAAACAGCATCAGCAACTGATTTAATGTGTGAAGCTCCAAGTAATGTTGTTAAAGAACAATTAGATGAATTAGGACTTGCTTTAAAAGAAGAAAAAAATAAATAAAAGGAGGTATAAAATGCCAAGTAGACAAGCTTACCAATATAGTGCTGTTGATATGAATTATGTTTATCAAACTCCAGAAGAATTTATAATTCCTGAAAACTTAGAAGCATGTAAATTATTATGGAGCAAAAACATTTTTACAGTAATGTGTAATAATTATGATAATGAAGATTCTTGGATAACTATTTCCACTTTAGACGAATCTAATCAAAAGTTATTTGATGAACTATGTGAAAGTCATCCTGAAAATTTTGGTCAAACATGGGGTGGAGTAGGTATTACTATTCCTATTCACCCAGCTAAAGGAAGAGATGCATCTGCTGCTTTTAAACCATTAATCGAATTATTTTCTTATCAAGATGTTCAAAAAGATGGTTACATGAGTAAAGAAGAATTTTTAAATTATTATTGTGGCTGTTATAAAATGGTTCCTAATCCTCTTTATGAAGATCTTCCTGAACCAGTATATGATGAAGATGGAGATAAACAAGAATATATAAAACAATATGCATACTATTGTGATCACCATTTGATTCCTAAAACAGTTCGTGTCTTTGATGAAACTAAAATGGAAAAAAGCTTTGATGAATACTTAGCTGAAAGCCTTTTTGCCGGTCTTTATGATGCTGATAATGACCGTGTATATTATAATGATTTTTATTATCAAGCTCATTTAAAGTATAAAGGAAAACAACAAGTTCCTAATATTTAATTAAGAAACTAAGTAGCTTATTAAAAGCTACTTTTTTTTATAAATTGTTTATGTTATAATCAAAATGGAATAATAAGAGGTGTTTGTTATGACAGATCGTGATATTAATATCAGAAGTGTATTATTTTTAGTAATCGGTATTTTACTAGTTTTGTCATTAATTATTTGTATATATATAGTTGTTAATGAAAAAGATTTAGTTAAGACTGAAGCTAGTGTTATTGAAGTAAATAATGATAATGAAGGAACAGGTAAGAATAGTATATCTGTTGTTTATGTTGTTAATGGTGTTACTTATGAATATAATTTCCGTTATAAAGATGAAATAAAGGTTAATGATAAAATAATTATTTATTATCACGAAAATAGTATTACATCTGTCCAAACTTATAAAACAAGTAAGATAATCTTTATTTGTCCAGTTATTGGTTTAGTATTATGTGGTATCGGAATTTATGATTTATTTAAGAAGAATAAACCTCAAGCTAATGCTATAAAGGCTCCAGCTAAAACTGAAGAACCACCAGTTAAAGCTCCACCAAAAGTTGAAGCAGAACCTCCTATTAAAGAAGTTCCAAAAACAGATTTACAATTAGAACCATCAATTGCTGTGAGCGCTCCAAAACCTAGTGAAGCACCAAGACCTGTTGCTCCAGCTGCTCCAGTTGCCCCAGCTCCACAACCAGTTCAAACTCAAGCAACGCAACCTAAAGCTCCAACTGAAGCTCCAACTCCACAACCAGTCCAAGCACAAGCCCAAGCTCCAGCACCTGCTCAAGCTCCAACAAATTCTGTTGTAACTCCTGATAAATTACCAGTTAAAAAAGCTGAACCAGCTCCTCTTAAAGAAGCTGCTCCATTAGTTGAAGCAAGCAATATGAAATCTTTAGAAGAGGTAACTGAAAAAGTTAGAGCATCTGTTACTAAAAATATCAATAGTGATTCAACAGATGACGATATCAAAAATGTTATTAAAGAAGTTTTAAAAGAAGTTATTAAAGAAGTAAAAGAAGAGGAAAAACCTGAAACTGAAGTTGTTCAAAAAAGAGTTATTCCAAATTACTTCTACATATCTGGAACTTCTCTAATATATGAAGAAATGGGTAAAAAAGCTCAAGAATTAAACTTAAAAGATATAAAAAGAGTTGTAAGAACAATCAATAGTGCTGGTAGTGTTGTTAAATTAGTTGTATCTAATGATGAATATAAAATAGTATTAACTAATATGAAAAATATTGATTTAGAACAATTAGCTAATTTACTTCATAATAAAATGCGTACTATAGATGATACTTTTAAGGAGATTATTGAACGTAAAGAATACTAATTTAGAGGTGGATATGAAAAAGAAAGTTATCATAATTATCGTAGCTATAATATTAATAGTTGGCCTTATATTTGTCGGTTTTAATATCTTTAATTCTAAAAGTGATACCTTTAAAAAAATATTCCATAAAGAAACTTATGCTGAATATCATAAAGGTGATGTTATTAATTTTAAAGATCAAGAATGGTATGTTTTATATGATTCAGATAAAAATACTGACTATGTTACTTTATTAAGTGCTGATATTTTATATTTAGCTGATGAAGGTATTGAAAATGTCTTTAATGAAGTTTATGAAATAAGTCCTTTAAATAAATACTTAGAAGGTGATTATGTTAAACAATTAGGCAGTGACAACCTAGTTGAAATCCATGGTTATAAAGCTCGTTTACTAAATATGGACGATTTAAAAAATACCGTATCTTACGATTATGATGAAGATGAAGACGAATATACTTTAACTGACTGCCCAGATTATATTTGTTTACCAGAAGTTACATATGCCACAATGATTGATACAGCTGATAAAGAATTTGTTGATGTCTATACAAATGTTAATGATATAGAAGATCCTATATTTGGTGATTATACCTTACATTTAAAATATTATAATTTAACATCTACATTTGAAACAGCTAAATTAGAAAGTCTAGTAGATGATGCTAGTATTATAGTAAGACCTGTTATCAATGTTTATAAAAAAAGTTTAAGTTAATTAGAATGGAAGAGAAGTATGACTAATAAAAAGAAAAAAATCAAATCTTTAACTATCCTTTTTTTTATTATGGGCCTAATTCTTTATTTAAGTGGCTTACTTCTTTTATTTGGTGCTTCTGTCTATTTTGAAATAAATCTTTTAAAGATTATAGGTGCATTACTTTTCTTAATTGGTTTTATCATGTTTATGATTGCTATTGTTATCTTATATAAAGATAATGAGATAAAAGAGAATAATTTAAATTTAATTATCGAAGGTAAAGCCGATGTCTTAACTATTATCTTTATGACATATATAATGATTTTTATGTTAGTTTTATGTCTATTATTTGATGAAATAATTGGTGCTTTACTCTTTGGTATAACTATTATTATTCAAAGTGTTTTAAATACTATATTAATTAAATACTATAGTAAAAGAAGATAAATTGTATTTTAAAAAAATATATAGTATTATAAATATGTGGTGGTTCTTATGAACGATAATAAAAATAATAAGAATATTATTGATAGATTTTTAGAAGGCTATGCTGACGCCAATGAAGATAGTAAACAAAGTATTTATAAAAGAGTTTATCAAAAACCATCTAAAATAAAATGTATATTAGGATTTACTATTAGTGCCTTAATTATGCTTTTTTTAATTCGTCTATTTAATTTGAAATTTATGTTTTTATTAATCTTTTTTGGTGATTTAGCTGTTCTTCTTTTTTATGGTCTTAATCTATTTACTAAAAAAGGTATAGCTATTCCTAAATATGTCAAAAAAGATGAATATACAGATAATGATGATTTAAATGATAAATATAAAGTACGATAATCTATTGTACTTTTTTTAATTTAAAGTTATAATTCATAATAGGTGATAGTATGAATATAGCTATTGATATAGATGACACAATTACTAATACTTATGAAACAATGGTTCCAATGATTGCTTTATTCTATGATAAAGATTTAAATAAATTATTACATAATAAACCTTCTTATAAAGAACTATATGCATTACCAAGATTTAAAGAATTTTCTGATCAATGCTATGAAACTATTGCTAGTATAGCTCCTTTAAAAAATGGTGTTGTCGATATTTTACAACGTTTAAAAAATGAAGGTCATAAAATTATCTTTATTACATCACGAAATAATCAAGAATTTAAAAATCCTTATCAAACTTGTTATGATTATTTAACTAAGAATCAAATACCATTTGATAAGTTAATTGTCAATGCTTCTAATAAAGCAGAAATATGTCTAAAAGAACATATCGATTTATTTATCGATGATAGTACTAAACATTGCCAAGCTGTATCTAAAAAAGGAATTACAACCCTTCAATTTAATTCTGTCTTTGAAAATAATAGTAAACTAAATAAAGTAACCACTTGGGAAGAAGTATATCATCAAGTTCAAAATATGTATATTTAAGAAGAAGTAATTCTTCTTTTTATTTGTTATAATAAGTATGAGGTGTTATTATGCTTATTCCTAAATTTTTAAAAGATAATGATACTATTGGTATTACTGCAAGTAGTGCTGGTATTCTAGATAAAATAGATAAGTATGAAGGTAGTATTAATAATGTTAAAAAAAATAATTTCAAAATAAAAGAAACTCCTAATGTTAAAACCGGCGGTGTAGTAAGTGGTGATGCTTTAACAAGAGCTTCTGAATTAGAAAGTTTATTTTTAGATGATACAGTAAATATGGTAGCTATCGCTAGTGGCGGTGATTTCCTTTATGATATGTTAGATAAAGTAGATTTTAATATTTTAAAGAATCATCCCAAGTGGTTAGCGGGTAGTAGTGATCCTACTAGTTTACTATATATCCTAACTACCAATTATGATATAGCTACTATCTATTCTCCATGTAATATGTCAGGTTTTAATATTTCTCCTTTACACGAATCATATCTAAATTATTTTAAAATCTTAAAAGGTGACTTAGTTAAACAATATCGTTATCCTTTTACAGAAGATGAATCTTTTACTGATAATTTTACTAAAGAAAATACTTGGTTAAATCTTAATGGTGAAGTAGATGAAGAAGGCATTTTAATTGGTGGCTGTATTGAAGTTTTAAAAGATCTAATTGGTACTAAGTTTGATAAAACTAAAGAATTTATTACTAAGTATGGTAAAGATGGCATAATATGGTATTTTGATATCTTTAATATGAGTAGTGAAGGCCTATATAATACCTTATTACAATTTAAAAACGCTGGTTGGTTTAATCATACTAAAGCTATATTAATTGGTAAAGTTTGTTTTCCTAATACTTTTGTTGATATGACTTATGAAGAATTAATTAGTAAAGCCTTACCAGATATTAAAGTAATTTATCGCTTTGACGTTGGCCATGTCAAACCATCATTTACTATGATTAATGGCCTTAAAGTACGTGTTATTAGTAATGAAAAAGAGGGTAGCATAGAATACTTAAAATGAAAATTTCGTGAAGAGTAAAAATATTACTCTTTTTCTATTGCATTAACATACTAAGCGTACTATAATTAAATAGTTCGCATTAGAACTATTAGAGGTGATTATATTGCAAGATAATTTATTAAGTTTGAAAATCAAGTCTCTTAATCTTAATCTTTTACGTGCCTTAGGCGCCCGTTATAAAAAAATGAATTTAGGAGTAACTCCTGTTCAAGGACGTATTATTATGTTTATTGATGACCATGACGATGAAGTATGTCAAAAAGATATTGAACGTATGATAGCATGTAAAAAATCTACTTTATCAGCTATTTTAAATAGTATGGAAAAAAATAAATTAATTATAAGAAAAGGTTCAAATACTGATTCAAGGCGTAATTCTATTGTGTTAACGGCATATTCTATTGAAATAGCTAATAAACTTAAAGAAGATATGAAAGAAATTAATAAATTATTAGGTGAAAATATTACCCAAGATGAATATATTATATTTAGTGATGTTTTAGAAAAAATTAATCAAAACATAGAAAGGATTTAATATGGGAAAATTATTTAAAAATTTTAATAAACAAGATATTATGATAATTATTATTTGTCTTATAATGATTATCTTCCAAGTCTGGATAGAATTAAAACTACCAGATTATATGAGTGAAATTACAAGATTAATTCAAACTGATGGCAGTAAGATGAGTGAAATACTAAAACAAGGTAGTTATATGTTACTTTGTGCTTTAGGTAGTTTAGCATCAGCTATTGGTGTAGGTTATTTAGCTTCTAAACTATCAGCTAGTTTTTCACGTACTCTTCGTAATAAAATCTTTAATAAAGTAGAAGATTTTGGTATGGCCGAAATTAAAAAGTTTTCTACTAGTAGCTTAATAACTAGAACAACAAACGATGTTACACAAATTGAAATGTTAATAAGTATGGGCTTACAAATGATGATTAAAGCGCCAATAATGGCTTTTTGGGCTGTTATGAAAATAATTGATAAAAGCATCGAGTGGAGTATGTTAACCGCCGCTGGTGTAGTTATCTTACTTTCTACTGTTATTGCTTTAATGATTATTGTTCTACCACGTTTTGAAAAAGTTCAAAAGTTAATTGATCGTGTTAATGGAGTAACAAGAGAAAACTTAACTGGTATTCGAGTAATAAGAGCTTTTAATGCTGAAAAATTCCAAACTGATCGTTTTGAAGAAGTTAATAACGAATTAACTAGTACTCAACTATTTAATCAAAGATGCTTTGCTATTTTAAACCCCATGATGAACTTTGTTATGCATTTCTTAACTTTAGGTATTTATTTTATTGGTGCTTTAATGATTGTTAAAGCTGGTATGGTTGAAAAAGTAACTTTATTTAGTAATATGGTAGTCTTTTCTAGTTACGGAATGCAAGTTATTATGTCTTTCTTAATGCTAGCTATGATCTTTATGATGGTACCTAGAGCTCAAGTATCAGCTCGTCGTATTAATGAAGTTCTTGAAGAAAAAATCGATATTACAGATGGTAAATTTAATGGCGAAACTAAAGAAAAGGGAACTGTAGAATTTAAAAATGTTTCTTTCAAATACCCAGATGCTGATGAATACTTATTAAAAAATATTTCTTTCAAAGCTAATAAAGGCGAAACAATTGCTTTTATCGGTTCAACAGGTAGTGGTAAATCAACTCTAATTAATTTAGTTCCAAGATTTTATGATGCTACTGATGGTGAAATATTAGTTGATGGTCTTAATGTTAAAGAATATAAACAAGAAACCTTACATAATAAAATTGGTTATGTCCCACAAAAAGCAGTAATGTTTACAGGTACGGTTTCAGATAATGTTAGTTATGGTGATAATGGTCATAAAAAACCATCATTAGAAAAAATAAAGAAAGCTATTGATGTTGCGCAAGGAACTGATTTTGTAACTAAAATGGAAGATAAATACGAATCACATATTGCTCGTGGTGGTACTAATGTCTCTGGTGGTCAAAAACAAAGACTTGCTATCGCTAGAGCCATCGCTCGTGATCCAGAAATTTATATTTTCGATGATTCTTTCTCTGCTTTAGATTACAAAACTGATGCTGTTCTTCGTAAAGAATTAAAAAAATATACTAAAGATGCTACTAGTTTAATAGTTGCTCAAAGAATAGGTACTATTATGAATGCCGATAAAATTATCGTCTTAGATAAAGGTGAATGTGTTGGTATTGGTACGCATAAAGAATTACTTAAAAATTGTGAAGTCTATAAAGAAATAGCTTTATCACAACTTTCAAAGGAGGAGTTAGACAATGCCTAGACCACGTGGACCTATGAATAGAGTCAATGAAAAGTCAAAAGATTTCTTTGGCACTATGAAAAGATTATTCTTAAGTTTAAACAAATGGCGTTATTTATTAATAATTGCTTTAATTCTTGCTATGGCAAGTGCAATCCTTGCCATAATTGCTCCTGATAAATTATCAGATTTTGCTGATACAATCGGTGAAGGTTTAGTACCTAATACCGAAAAACTAGAAGAAGTTTCAACTTCAATTTCCAACAATGTCCAAACGACTCTAGCTAGTCAAATGCCTAGCATACCAACTGATGGTGCAGTCCAAGAATCAACATTAGATATTAACGCTTTAATTGATAGTGGCATTTTAAATGATAAATTAAGTGATATTAAAATAGATGATGTTACTATAAATGGAAACGACCAAATAAAATTCTTAGAACTAATGAGTAGTGTTACTACTGATTCAACTAATGAAGAACTACTATCTAAAATGGATGAATTACCAAGTTCTATCTATGAATTAGTTAAACCACAAATGAATATGGATAAAGTATATAGTATTGCTATTCTCTTAGCTTCTTTCTATATCATTAGTTGTATCTTTAACTATATTCAACATTTCTCAATGGCTACCATTTCTAATAACTTTGCTAAGAAATTAAGAAGTGATATTAGTACTAAAATTAATAAATTACCATTAAAATATTTTGATCAACATGAAGCAGGTGATGTCTTATCTCGTGTTACTAATGATGTTGATACGATTGGTATGAATATGAATCAAAGTTTAGCAATGTTAGTTTCAAGTATTACTTTATTTATTGGTTCTATTATAATGATGTTTGTAACTAATTGGATAATGGCTATAACTGCTATCTTAGCAAGTATTATTGGTTTTGCTTTTATGTTCTTAATCTTAGGTAAATCCCAAAAATACTTTAATCAAAGACAAATAGAGTTAGGTAATTTAAATGGTTATATTGAAGAGATATATTCTGGTCATAATGTCGTAAAAGCCTATAACGGTGATAAAGAAGCTATTACAGAATTTAAAAAATTAAATAATAAATTATATGATTGTAATCGTAAGAGTCAATTCTTATCAGGTGTTATGCAACCTATAATGGGCTTTGTTGGTAACTTAAGTTATGTTGCAGTTTGTGTAGTAGGTGCCTTACTTACGATGAATGATATTATATCTTTTGGTGTTATTGTTGCATTTATGATATATGTAAGACTATTTACTAACCCATTATCACAGATTGCTCAAGCTATGACGACACTACAATCAACTGCTGCTGCATCAGAACGTGTTTTTGAATTCTTAGATGAAAAAGAAATGCCATTAGAAAACGAAAAGATTAAACATTTAGATAAATCTAAAGTCAAAGGTGAAATTGAATTCAAAAATGTAAAATTTGGTTATGATCCAGGTCGTACCATAATTAAAAACTTTAATGTTAAAGTTAAACCTGGTCAAAAAATTGCTATAGTTGGACCTACTGGAGCTGGTAAAACAACAATGGTTAACTTACTTATGAAATTCTATGATATTAATGATGGTGAAATCTTAATTGATGGTATTTCAACTAAAAACTTAACAAGAGAAAATATTCATGATTTATTTGTTATGGTATTACAAGATACTTGGTTATTTGATGGTACTATTAGAGATAATATTAAGTTTAATAAAAAAGGTGTTACTGATGAAGAAATATGGTCATCATGTCATACTGTTGGTATAGATCATTTTATTAAAACTTTACCAGGTGGCTTAAACTCAACTATTACTGATGATACATCAGTAAGCCAAGGTCAAAAACAATTACTTACTATTGCTCGTGGTATGATTGAAGATGCACCATTCTTAATTTTAGATGAAGCTACTAGTAATGTTGATACTAGAACTGAAGAATTAGTTCAAAAAGCTATGGATAAACTTACAGAAGGAAGAACATCATTTATTATTGCTCACCGTTTATCAACTATTAAAAATGCTGACCTTATCTTAGTTATGAATGAAGGAAATATTATTGAACAAGGAACGCATGATGAATTAATGGCTAAAGGTGGCTTTTATGAAAAACTATACAATAGCCAATTTGAAAAGGCAGCATAAACTGTCTTTTTAATATTATTATTTATTAATTTATGCTATAATTATAAAAGAATAAAAGATAAAGAGGTATATTATGGCGAAGATGATTACTAATAAATTATATGGACAAGATGTTGTATCGACAATGAATGATATTTTAAAAGATATCGTTTATATGAACTATGATGTTGAACAAATATGTAAAAAACTATCTTCATATAATGAATCAATTAGAGTAGGACTTTACCTAATGGCCTTAGAAAGTGATTATGATGAAATAGCTATTCGTATCAGTAATGCTAATAAAATTCTTAATGAAGAAAGAAAAAATAAATTCTTAAAAGCTTACGAAGATGGTGAAGTAGAAAAATTCTTAAGTTTTCTTGGTCGTCAAGATAAAATATCTCTTATGAGTGATTTAGGTATTGATGGTTCACTTCGCGAAAGAGCTGTTATGTCTAAAGATAAAAAAGATTATTATAAATTAATATCTGATTCTATTTTTCAAGATCAAGAATATGATCGAAGAAATGGTTTAGATCGATTATTAAATACGCAAAATGATGCTTAAAATATTTAAGCATTTTTATTTGCTTAACTAATATTAAAGTGGTATTGTTTAAATAGGAGTGATTATATGAATATCTTAGATCAAATATCTTCATCTATATCATTTGTTAAAGATAATGCTAAATACGTTAAAATAAATTATGAGGAAATTGATAAACAAATAACTAATATTGATTTTTCTAAAATAAGTTTTTGGTTATCTAATAATCCCTATGGTATCTTAGATTTGCCTTATCAAGACTTATTTACTTTTCTTTTAATTTTTCATGCTATAGGTGATTACTGCTTTTGGGGTAATCCTAAATGGGAGATTACTATTAATAATAAAACACTAGATGGCTCTTACGCTATTATGTATTTAATTATTAATAAATTTAAAGAAGATAAAAACTTTAAAATGACTTATGAAGAGTTTAAAAAATTTTTACAAGGTAATGTTGAAATTCCTTTACTTAAAGAACGCTATGAATGTTTACAAGAAGTTTATAACTATAGAGCTAAACACAATTTCTATGAAGAAATAAAAGACATGAACGACGATATAAGTTTATTAAACTATTTAATTACTAACTTTAGTTTCCTTAAAGATACTAGTATGTATCAAAATCATGAAATATTATTTTATAAACGTGCTCAATTAATCACCTCAGATATTTTACATATTAAAAAAATATGTGGTCATGAACAAGTAGATTATTCTCATCTTTTAGGTTGTGCAGATTATAAAATACCTCAAGTAATGCGTTGTTATGGTATGTTAGAGTTTAATAGTGAATTAGCAAATCTTGTCGATAATAAAAAATTAATTCCTAAAGATAGTGAAATGGAAGTTGAAATTCGTGCTTTAACTTTAGAAGTTATAGATTATATTTATCATAAGTTAGATGGTAAGGTCTCACGTATGGATATTAACGATTTAATTTGGTTAATGGGTCAAGATAAATCAAAAATGACTAAATATTATCATCGTACTTTAACTATTTGTTATTAAGGAGGACATTATGCCTAAGTATTGTAAAGTAATGTTTGGTACAACTTCAGGTGCCAAAAGTGATTTTAAATATAATTTAAATGAAGTAACAGTTGCCAAAACTTGGAATAAAGATGGTCAAACACCAGAAGAGATGGGTGGCTTTAACTATACGACAGAAGATTCTTTAATTAGATGGCTCCATCGTGGTGATACGATGTATGATGTTAAAATACCAGATGATGCTGAATATGTTAAATTAGAAGGAGCTACAACTATATATCGTGCTAATAAAGTAATTATTAGTAATCCTCGACCTGTCGATGATAATCTAGCTCTTCATTTATATCGAATATCTAATATTCCTGAAAAATCATATTATAAAGCCTTAGCTGCTGTTAGTGTAATGAACTATTCAAAAACGGCTTTAGCTATTTTAAAAGACAAAGTAAATAAAGATAATATTGATATCGTCTTAGATGAATGGCATAATTTTATTTCCCATGGTGGTAAAGAAGATCGTATTGATAGTACTACTTTAGTAAAAGAAGTTGAAGAATATTTATATGAAATAAAATCTGATTTATTAATAAGTCGTTTTATTGATAAAGAACCATATCATAAAGTATTAACTAAAGATAAAATAATCAATTTAACTGGTGAATCGGGTAGTGGTAAATCATATTATACTAAAAGCTTAGATGATAATTATCTTATTATTGATACTGATATTCTCTTTAGCGATAAACCATGTAACGAAACAATTTCTAATTTACGCCAAATGTTTATTAATAAGTATGGTAAATTACCTAACTTAATAGAAAACTTTGATTTATGTTATCAAGATATAATTAACTATTTTAAAGATCATGATAAATATATAGTTATTGATAGTGCGCAATATCGTAATATCAAAGATTTATCTCTTTTAAAAGGTGAAATAATTGTTATGCGTACTTCAGCTGAAACTTGTTATGAAAGATGTATTAAGAGATTTATGACTAAACCAGATATTACTAAAGACGAATTAACTAACTATCAAGAACGTAAAAAAGCTATATTTTCATGGTATCATAGTATTAACAAATTACTAGAAAAACTTAAGCAAATTTAATGGAAAATTTGCTTTTTTAATCTACCAATGATAGGATTAAATAGCATTTAGGGGTTGAAAAAATGAAAAAGAAAGAATCAATATTTAAAAAGTTATATAAAATGTTATCTAAAAAACAAAAAATTAACTTTATTTTAATTATTTTTATAATGATAGTCTCTGCTTTATTAAGTCAGTTATTACCATTAGCTATTGGTCATTTAACTGATGATATTTTATCACAGACAGAATTATCTTTTATTGCCGTTATTCCTTTTCTAGGCTTTATTTTAATTGTTACTGTATTTAACGAGATAATTAAAATTGTAAGACGTTTAATAGTTGAAGATACATGTACTAGATGTGAAAAAGAAGCTCGTACGAAAGCAATCTCTTCTCTTTTACATGCTCCTCTTGATTACTTTAAAAAGAATATGACTGGTAATATTCATGGACGTTTAAATCGTAGTTTAGAGGGAACTGTACGTTTACTAAAATTAATGTTTATGGATTTCGCTCCAGCCATTTTTAATGGTCTTGCAGCTATCATTGTTATCTTTACTAAATTACCAGTTTATTTAGCTTTAGTTATGTTACTTGTAATGCCAATAGGTATTTTCATAGTTTTAATTCAAATTAGATCCCAAAAAGGTATTCGTGTAGAATTAATGGAAGAAAAATCTAATATGGATGGTGTTATGGTTGAATTAATAAATGGCATAGAAGTTATCAGAGTAACTGATAGTGCCGAAAGAGAAGTTCAAAGATTTGATGATAAATCAGAATACTTACGTAGTAAAGAAATGAAACACCACAAAGCTATGTCATTCTATGATTGCTTAAAATTTGTTAATGAAGCAGTCTTTACTGTCTTAGTAATTGGTATATCTGCATACTTAGCTGGTGAACATATTATTAGTGTTGGTACCGTTTTAACATCTTACTTATGTTTTACTCAATTAACAACACCATTAAGAGAATTACATCGTATCTTAGATGAATTATCAGAATCTAAAGTCTTAGCTGATGATTATTTTAGAATAATTGAATTAGATAAAGACTTTTCTTACCAAAAAGTTTCTAGTCAAAAGAAATATAATATTAAACCAATTATTGATATCAAGAATTTAAATTTTCAATACTCTAATAGTAATAAATTAGTAATTAATAATTTAAATTTAGAAATTCAACCAGGTGAATTTATCGGTATAGCTGGTCCATCTGGTTGTGGTAAATCTACTTTAATTAAAGTAATTACTCGTTTAGAAGAAGGAACAGGTAATATCATCATCAATAATAAAGATATTAATAGTTTATCAAGAAATGATATTTCTAATATAATGGCTTTAGTCCCACAAAGTCCTTTCTTAATAGCTGGTACTATTAAAGAAAATATATGTTATGGTAGCAATCAAGAATATACTTTAGACGAAATCAAAAAAGCTGCCGAAAAAGCTCATATCGCTGACTATATTGAATCCTTACCTGATAAATATGATTCTAAAATATCTGAAGGTGGTAATAACTTATCTGGTGGTCAAAGACAAAGAATAGCTATTGCTAGAATCTTCTTACGTAAACCAAAAATTCTTATCTTAGATGAAGCAACATCAGCTCTAGATAATACATCTGAACGTAATATTCAACATGAAATAGAACAATTACAAAAAGAAAATAATACAACTATTTTATCTATTGCTCATCGTTTAAGTACTTTAGAAAATTGTGATCGTATTCTTGTCTTTGATAAAGGTGAAATCGTTCAAGTAGGTAGATACCATAATTTAATTAAAGAAAAAGGTATTTTCCAAGATATGTATAAAGGTAAATTAAAATAGATTAGACTTTTTAAATCTAATCTATTTTTGTATAATAATAATTGGTGATTATATGCAATGTTTATTTACTGATGAAGTTACTAATCCTATAGATTTAGCTGAATATTTAAAACAACATAATTTAGATTTACCAGAATATCGTCCTGCTGTTATTGCTTTAATAGTTGATCAAAATAATAAAATATTATTGCAAAGAAGAGGACCTAAATCTCGTGATGAACAATTTAAATTAGAAGATATAGGTGGCGCTTATGAAGAAACTGATCAAACTTTTAGAGATTCAATGTTTCGTGAAATAAGAGAAGAAGTAGGGGAAAAAGCCCAAATTCAAATAGATTTTTTTGCTGGTGCTTACTTGATAAATAAATTTGATAGTCGTACTAACACTTACGTTAATTGGTTATTTTTACTTTATAAATGTACTTATCTAGGTGGTGAATTACAAATCGCTGAACCCGGTAAATGTCTAGGTTACGAATTTTATTCTTATAAAGATTTACCTTTAAAAGAAATTGCTGATACAACGAAAGAATTTTGGCGTTTTTATCATCAAGAATATAAAGATATTTAAAAAAAGACTATTCTTATAGTCTTTTTATATGTTCATAAAGGTATTCATGATCAGCCACACAATCAACTCTATTAAAATAAATATCATTTTCAATCATATATGCTTCTTTATCCATCGCGAAATTTTCATCATCTTCAATTTCACGATCTAAAACTTTACCAGTTAAATTATTAAACATAATAATTTGCGCTCCAGTACCAACGACCCCACCATTACCTAAATAACTTCTTAAAGCAAATGGTACAACATCTAACATAGGATCTTCATCTGTTACAATACTATCAATATCTAATAATACAATTTGTTTTTGCTCTCTTACTAGTAAATTAGGAATTCTTATATCATGATAATAAATACCAGCTTCATTAAATTGTTCAATAATATTTCTTAATAGTTTTAATAAAATAATCTTTTCTTCAAAAGTAAAAGTATCTTTGTTTAGATGTTTACCTGTAATTGGTTCCATTACATATCCTTTAATTGGTGTTTTAGCTAAATACGATGATACAAAGTAATAAATATTAGGATAATAATCTTTTAAGTATTTAAATTGTTCAAGATATAATAGTTTTCTTCTTTTACCAAGTCTTTCTTTTCTTGAAACAAAGAATTTAAATTTTTTATAATATCCATCTAATATACTATACACATTAGATTCCGAACCAGAACCCTTAATTTCGCCAGTTGGCATACTTAATATACTTCTTGTTTGCATCTTCATCACCAGTTACTTTAAACTTTTTATATGTTCATAAAGATATTCATGATCATAAGCAGAATTCGGCTTTGAATTAATAAGGGCTCTCATTATCATTAATCCGTCTTTATCTAGAATAATTCTTTTTTTATAGTAATCATCTTCTAAAAATGAATTAGTAAATTTATTAAACATTGCTCTTTGTGCTAAAATTCCATGTTTCCCACCATTAACTAGATACATTTCTAATTGAGTAGGAATAATATCTAAATGCGGATTATCAGGTGTTGTAACACTATCTATATCTAGTAAAACAATATCTTTACTAGGTGTATATTTTATATTAGGTAATCTAATATCATGATAAATAATTCCTTCTTTATTAAATTCCTCTAATATAGCTCTTATTAATTTTAAAATAACAATCTTTTCTTCATATGTCAGTTCTATTTCATTTAAATAATAACCTATAACATTTTCCATCGTATATCCACTAATTATTTTTCTTCTATTAATTATCGTTACTACTAAACAATAAAGATGCGGATAATACTTTTTTAAGTGTTCTAATCTCTCTAAGTAAAGAAGTTTATCTCTTTTTCCTTGTCTTTTATCTTCATTAACTGCACGAGTAAATTCTTTATAAATCCCACCTGGTATTTTATATACTTTAGCTTCAGAACCTGTATCTATAAGTTTCTCTTTATTGATTGTTATTCCATTTATCTCTCTCATTAAATATCACGTCAAATATTATACAAAAAATATTTTTAAAAGCAAATATTTCTCTATAAAACTATTTTAATATTAATTAATAATAATTTTTATTTATTTTATAACTATCTAAAGTTGCAATTCTTATAATTTGTGTTAAAATTAATAGCCGAGGTGGATAATATGTTAGAACCAATACCAAAAAAAGATGGTGAAAATGCTAATACTTGGTTTGTTGAATATTGTCATAAAGTTAAAAATGATACTTTAGAAATCCATAAAATGCTAAATAGTAATGAATATCTTGAATGGTTAGTAAATTTTTCTAAAGCTATTACATCATTAAACGATAAATATATATCTACATTAGGTAGTTATTCTTCTATAGATATTGACCATATAAGTAGATTAAAATATTTATATGAAGCAGTTAGAATGTATGCTGATAAATCATATATTGTTACAGATGAATATGAAAATAGTTATGTTTATTATCTTGTATACCAAGGACTAATATTCCGTATCGGTAAAATGTTAAATGAAAGTGATGTTTATACTTATACCAAAGTAGATAGTGTTCCAGCTGATACTCAAGTAATAAGTTTTACAGATATGCAAGAAGATAAAAATGTTTTACAAAATGATTCTATTAAAGAAAGTTTAGTTGAACTATCAAACTATATTAAACAATTATTAAATAATGGTATTCCAGAAGAAGAAATCTTAAAAACAACGGAAGAAACTATTAATATGAATTTAAAGAAGAAAGATTAAATAAAATCTTTCTTTTATTTCTTTATAAATTATGCTAAGATAATTAATACTTAAGGAGGATATAGTATGCGACAAAGAAGAGAACTAAAAGATGCTAAATTTGAACAACTAGTAGCTGGTGCTATTACTAAATTTGGTCAAATTGATACTGTTGGTTTAACTTTATTAAGTGGTGGCTTATTATTAAATGGAATTACTATTTCTGATGAACCATTTACTGATATAGTAGATTATATAGAATATAAAGGTGGAACAATTAAATTAAAAGAAGGATATGATTTAGAGAAAACAACTCGTGGTTGTCTTACTCTAAGAGAAAAACTTGAAAATTATCAAGGTAGTAAAATAAAAAATTATCTGACTCATCTCAATGTTGAAAATTTTGTTATGCGTAAAATAAAACAATATTCATCTTTAGATATTACTAAAAGAGCTAACTATTTTAGTCCTACAGAGTTAGCTGTTTTAGATACTTTGCTTGCTAAAGGTTATGTTACAACAAGATGGAATGATGATTATATTCCTCAAGATTTTGAAGAATATGTTCTTACTAAAAAGGGTGAAGTTCAATTATTTAAAGAAGATAATGCTGATTTATTAGTTAATTTTATTCTTGATTTAGAAAGTCAATGTTATGATCAAAACTTACTTGATGATTTTCTTCAAGCTCAAAACTTAAATGATAAACCTCAAGAATTATTAACTTTATTTAATTTTGAAATATTTGGTAGTTTATATGATCGTGATATCTTATCTGCTAATGCTTCTATACCATCATTTAAAGAATTACATTTTGAAGTAGGACGTGGTTATGACAGAGATTCACGAGCATTAATAACTGATTTATTAGAAGTATTAGAAAGTGATCATTCAATTTGTATATGCCATCCAAATCATATCTTTAAAAATAAACCAGTTACTAAAAATAATCCCCAAATAACGAGAATTAATTGGGATAATATTGATCCTGCTCGTATGATAAAAATGGGTGATTATCTTAATTTTGTTGATGTTAATAGTGCTTATAGATACGCTCACAATCGATTAAAACATCAACTTCTTCCTGCTATTAAACAAGATGATAAAGATATTACTAAATACTTAGTAGTTGTCGAAAAATATAGATATGATAATGTTGATAACTATGTTGTAAGAGGTCTTATTAAAGGTGAACCTTCTAGTATAAGCATTGCCTTTAATCCTGAATATGCCAAAACTATTACTAGAGATATTTGGTCTAAAGGCTTAAGAATGGGTGATAATGAAACACCAAATCTCTATTTAAAGCGTCAACACTCTATAAGTAACGAATAAAAAAATAACTACTTACCAAAAGTAAGTAGTTTTATTATTCATTAAAATATTCATATAACCAAATAGATGGATAACCTAAATATTTAATATGAAATACATATATACCTTTAATACTATCTTTAGTTATTTCCTTATAATCATTAGCATTATTATTATCACCCTTTGTCGTATAATAAGTTATCTTATTATCTACTCGTTTATCAACAATCCTATGAACTATATCTTTATTATTACTCGTAAAAACGATAATTGAATTTAAAGGAAGATTATTTAATTCATCATTATCTAGTTTTTTATAAACAATCATATCTCCTCTAACAAGAGTAGAAGACATACTATTAGAGAGAATAGTTATTGGTTTATACTTAAACATTCCTAGCATAAAACAAACTAAAAGAGTAGCCAAAATAAATGTTAATGCATAACTTATTATTACAAAAGAATTTTTATTGTGCCAATCACTTAATTTTTCTTTTGTAATAATATTTTTAAAATACACATAAATAATAAATAACTCAAGAATTTTTAACATACATTTTGTTAACCAATTTATATTAGGCCATATAGGTAATAAGAAAATAACTTTATTTATTAAAACAAAGATTATTGGAATTAAATATGTTTTATTAAGTGAAATATAAGTTAAGATAATATTACACCATATAATAGGTATTATATCAGAACATAAATACATTATCAGTAATCTATTATTATCTATAATTGTCAAAAGATAATTAAAGTTTATTTCACTAATAATAATTAATAATGTTACTAAAATATAAAAGAATTTATTTCTATTATTATTAATTAATATAAATCTTATTATTTCTATACCTATTATTGGTATTAAATAAATAATAATATTCCCTAAATTAAAAGATAGAGGATTTTTTAAAAAACCTAATTTAAGTCCTAAAAAGTAACTAAATAAAATATAACCTAAACTAATTATTAAAGTTAATAATATATCTTTATAATTAATCTTTTTATTTGTTTTATATTTTTTACTAAGAAAGATATATAAAAGGATAAAGAACCATATTATAAATTTAATAATATTAGTATGTAAAAAAATAGATGTTATTGCATAAGATAATAATATAAATAATAAGAATTTAAATTTTAAATTTTTAATTATAAAAAATATATTAGATTTAATTCCAATATAATGTTTTAATGAATTGTTAGTTTTGAACATAGCTAATAAATCCTGTTATTGACTTCGTTGTAATTTCTGGCATTTGTTCAACATTATCTTTAAATTTTATCGTAATAGTAAAAGATGTTTCTTCATCTACATTAAGTGTTTTAGCTATTTCACTAGTTTCAAATGTAATAGGGCACTCTTCATCAGTTTCTTTACTCATAAATAATACATCATCTAATTTAGCATTAATATTTCCTAAATTAGCAATTGTAATTTTATATTTTATTTCATCACCTGGTTCATATAATTCAGCATTAAAATTAATTGTAGTATTTGAAAAAGTAGGTTCCCCAGGACTAGCTTTCCCAGTCGTTTGAATAGTTTCGATATTTGTTATTCTTACATCCCATTCACCATTTATTGTCGCTGTTCCCATAATACTAATACTAGTTGCAAATGATGCATATCCAATTGCCATAATAGAAATAGCTAATAATAAGATAAAGATTAATAAATATTTTTTATTTTTCATTTTATACTCCTTTCAAAAAAGCATTAACACTATTTGAAAGATATAAATGAATAAAATAGTTTATTTTAGCTTCACTAATAATAACTATTCTCAATATATTCTATGTAGTATCTTAATATTTTGTTACATAAAAAAATACCAAATAATTGGTATTATATTTTTTTAAGTTCAATTAAATCAAAACCATTATCTATTATATATTTATTAATCTCTTCAATTTGTTCTTTAGTTAATTCTGCTAAAAAAGGATGTTCATCTATATTACTATAATGTTTAACAGATATAACTTTTAATAAACCAAATACTGAATCATATATGTTATTAACTTTATACTTATTAACTTCCTTAGATATTCTTGTCGTATAAATAACTTTACCATTATTTATTCTTTCTAAATAACTATTATATTCATTATCAGGAAATACTATATAATTATTATTCATTAATATCACCTTAAGACATTCTTTTTAATACGTATTTATTATCTTCAAAACACTCTTGATAACTAGCTTCATTATTATTACGTACTACCTTAATTCTTAGTGATGGATCATTTCGATCTTCATTAATCTTTACTGTAACACATTGTCTTTCACGACGATCAAGTAATTTACCATTTAAATAAGCATATAACAAAGCTCTTTCAAAAGGACCTTTTACATTACCTATATTAATTAATTTATCGCTATAAAATTGTAACTTTCTTTGTGTTAAATTAAAAGTACTATCTCTATCTAAGTTAAAATAATCATAAGCTGAATTTCTTGAAGCTAACTTAGTATGTAAATGATTCATAAAACCATGTAAGGCATCATATAAAGTTTGTAATCCTAATGCACTATCAATAGTATCAATATAAGCATGTTCTAAACCAACTAAATTAGGATGACTAGCATTGATTGTTTTATATCGAGGAATTACACCAAAATTATTTGGTCTAAGTCCATACTGATTACGGAATAAATCACCAAGTGGATCTAAAAAATATAATCCTTTATCACCATGAACTACTAAAGCAAATAAAGGTATTTTCGCACTATTAGCTCTAACTCTTTCAGCTTTAATTCCAAACTTTTTAAATATTTCTACATAAAAATCAGATATAGTTGCACAAACAATATAAGGTACTTTATTTATAAATCCCTTATTAAATTGACGTAATTTTTCTTCATCACTAGCTAAAAAATAATCTAAATCTCTTTGAAATATAGGAGCTAATTTAACATATAAAAAACGAATGATATAGTCTTTAGGCCAATCAAACTTAACTTGTCTTAATATTTCTGCAATTTGTTCATTCATATTTATATCCCCCTTTAAAAGCCCAAACGCGTTCTAGAATATCATAATTTTTAGAAAAAGTCTAATATTTATCTAAATATGATAAAATAATTTAGGTGGTATTAATGCAATTAGAAGAACTTAATAAAGAGTATGATAAATTACAAAAGAAATATGGTGCTAAAGAATTAGATTCAATTTATAATGGTGGATGTACTGATAATCCTAATATTTGTTTTGTTTTTATGAATCCCACTGGTCGTAATATTGCTTCTAGTAAAGATTGGCATGGTCGTAAATCTCCTTGGATAGGAACTAAAAATATTTGGGATTTATTTTATCCTTTAAATTTAATTACTGAAGAAACCTACCTTAAAATAAAAGAAAAGAAGGGTAGAGATTGGACTCCTGAATTTGCTGATGAAGTATATGAAGATGTTACTAATCATAAAATATTTATAACTAATTTAGGTAAGTGTACTCAAGTTGATGCTCGTGAATTACCAGATGAAATATATATACAATATCTTCATTTATTAGAAAAAGAAATAACGATAATAAATCCTAAAGTAATCGTCTTATTTGGTAATCAAGTAAGTTCTATCGTCTTAAATAAAAAAATATCAGTTTCTAAATCTCGTAAAGAACTACATCATAAGAAAATAGCGCAAAAAGAATATGATAGTTATGCTGTTTATTATCCAATAGGTAATGGTCGATTTAATATCGATAAATCAATAGAAGATATTAAATGGATTATTGACAAGTACCATTTTTAATTATTATTTAACTATCTTAGAATAAATAAGTTATGATATATTATATATGGTGATAGAGTTGAATAAAGAACGTGTAACTAGGTATCTTGAAGTTTGGTTAAAGTATATTAGAAAAGAAGAAATAGAAGAGTTAGAACAAGATATTAATATGCCCTTAATTCCTTTTTTAGTCGACATATTAAATAATTTATATAATAAATATAGTCAAGTAATAACTTATATACCTGCTACTCAAGATCCTTATAATTATTATATAATTGCTCCTACTAATGGCTACTATTCTTTAGAAGATTTTCTCTTAAATCGCTTATTAAGAAGTATTACTAGTCTCCAATATCAAGATGAATCAAATACTTTTATGCCTGATTCTCATTATGCCCATGAATTTGGTGAAGTATCAATTGATAAAAACAGAGTCGAGCAAGATATCAAAGAAATTAAATGTCGTCGTAAATTAGTTGCTCATGAATTTTTACACGGTCTAAAAACGCAATTTTATAATGGTGATTTTTTCAACGCTGATAGATATTATCAAATGAAAGAGGAGTTAAAACGAACTTTTGGTTCTGAAATAAATGATTTTTCTCCACTAAGAAATCAACTAAACGATTTATATAAACATTGTGGTTTATCTTATTCATCAAGAATTATTAAAAGATATTTATATCAATATAGTAATCTTGACCTTATTAATATAGATGAAATATTAAATGAAAGTGAAGCTATTACTGCATCAAAAGATGATTATAAAGTTTTACATCAATTAGCTAATAATATCTTTATGGCCTTACAAAATCCCGAGAGTTCTAACACTTTCATCACTAATTATGCCTTTATTATTGAAAGACTTATTGACACCAAAACCTTATTTATAGGTTTATATTTAGAACCAGAAGTCTTTTACCAAAAATTTAATTATTTATATACTCCAATATTTCAACATAACTATGGAATTAATTCTAGTGCTTTATATATTCTTACTTATCAACTAGATATGATTAAAAAAAATCCTCAAGATATTAATTTACATATTAAATTATTAAATACGTTATATGAATGTATTGATATCGGATATACAATGTATGGTTATAATAATCAAGTAAGAGCTAAAACAATTGGTTGTATAGGTAATAAAGGTTTATTAGAAATAGTTAATAGACGTCTTCAACCATTACCTAATTTACGTTATTCTACTGAATACGAAATTATTCGTAATAAAACAAAATAAAGTATCATCTTAAATATTGATGATACTTTTTATATTATAATAAAACTTTAATTTTATCTTTATCTAAGGCCATTAAAAACAATCCTAGTTTAGGCCCTTGATCCATCCCTAACAACATATTATATAGAATTTGAAAATATCTTTTCTGTGCTACTTTCAATTCTTTATCAACTAAAACTCCGTCTTTAACTATATCATATAATGCTGTTTGTAAATCATTAGTTGTTTCATAATGATTATCTAATAAGTTTATTGTTTTACTTAACCATTCTTTTTCGGTTTCATTTAAACTTGTATAATATTCATCATTTCTCTTTTCTAATAGATTTACTTGGTAATCTTTTCCATAATCATTTACCCAATTACGTGCTAGTTCTAATCTTTGCTCAAATTCTTTTGCTTGAACATTAATATTTTCTTTAGCTAATAATTCTTTTAATAGGTTAATATCAAAATTAACTATTGGTAAAAAAGTAACTAAATAACTAAAATTAGGATTTTTTAAGTAACTTTCTTTAACTTCTGTTAAATCTAATATACTTTTATTTTTTTCATCAATATTTCCCTGAAAATATAATTTAACCCAACGATCAAATTCACTATAATAACGAATAACATCATTATCTAATGCAATATCAAAAGCATGCATATTATCAAATCTAGCATAAAACCACCATATAATATTTTTATCATATACTCTTAATAAATCAGTAATTGTCAAAACATTACCTGTCGATGAAGACATTTTAGCGCCACCACCTTTTATTCCAATAAAATTATATGGAATATAAACTGGTGGTTCATAATTATATATTTCTCTAGCAACTCTTTCAGATACAGCTTTACTACCATTAGCAGCCGAATGATCAATCCCACCTGTTTCAAAAGTAACTTTTTCTACCATCCATCTCATCGGCCAATCAACTTTCCATTGTAGTTTAACATTAGTAGCACTATTAATATTTAATTTATCTTTTAAACCACAAGTACATGAATATTCGACTTCACCCGTTTTAGAATTATATTTATTAATTTTTGTTGAATCTTTTTTACATTTTGGACAGTAAATACTAATTGGATAATAGTTTTCTCTTTCTTCATCTGTTGCATCTTGGGTTCTAAAATCATCTATAATATTAAATATTTTATCTCTATTATCCATTGCTATTTTTATATATTTATTATATCTTCCAGATTGATATTCTTTCGCTTGATAAATACATTCTACTTCTACGTCCATCGCTTTTAATTCGTCTAAGAATCTTTTCTCCATATAGGACGCATAAGATTCATTTTCTGTGAAAGGACTAGGTATTTCGGTATAAGGCATTCCAATGTATTTTTCATAACTTGAATCAATATTTCCTGGAACTTTTCTAAATCTATCAAATTCATCAAAAGATAAAATATATCTTACATTTTTACCTAACATTTTTAATTCTTTTGCCACTAAATAGGGAGTAGCAATCTCTCTAAAATTACCTATATGAACAAATCCACTAGGTGAAACTCCACTTGCAATTGTATATACTTCTTCATTTGGTCTTTCTTCAATTATTCTTAAAGCAACTTCTTTTGCCCAATTCATTTTTATCATTCCTTCCAATATAAAAAGTGACCTAAACACTTTGATTGTTTTAGATCACTTATCTTTTTTCTAAAAAAATTTATACCAAAATATATTTTAAGATATGCTAAAACAACCAATATTTATTATTGATTTCTTATTGTTCTTTATAGATTTCTTTATTTGATTGTATAACATAAAAATCGTCCCTTCGTTTAATATATTATAATATTTATTTTATTTTGTCAAAAATATAAAAAGTAATAATTTATGCTATAATTATAAAAGAGGTGATTATGTTGGAAATTGATACAAGGAAAATATTTGAAGAAGTTATGAATGGTAACGAAGTTAATTCAGATTTACAAACATCAAATAATGAAAGTTTTTATTACGATGAAGAAGATTTATTAAAAAATCATGAAAAGGATTTTACTTACCAAGTAAAGCAACGAGGTTTAGATTATTATAATTCAAATAATGTTATTAATGTTTTTAAAGATAAAAATAAATATATTGCTAAAGTTATGGGTAGTGATTCTGATATTTATAATGTAGTTATAGAAGTAACCAAAGATGGTATTAATTACGATTGTACTTGTCCTTGTACATTTCCTTGCAAACACGAATATGCTGTATTAAATGCAATAGATAATAAAGAATATTTAGAGGTTGAACTTAAAGAAACTGTTAAAGAACAAGATAAAGATATTAAAGCAATCATTGAAAAAATACCAGCAGAAGAAATTAAGACCTATCTATTATCAGAAATAGGTATGAATAAAGTAGTCTTTGAAACAGAAGCTTTTTCGAATTACTTTAGAAAATATTATCCTCTTCAAAAATATGAGTACTACTATAATAATTTATATAATGCTTTAGTTACTAAAGATGAGTATATCGATTTAACTCAGTCATATTTGAATAGAGTAAAACAATATATATCTAGTAATTATTTTAATGAAGTACTTAATATAATAAAGGCTTTAATAAATGCTTATAATGATACTAATAACTTGAATAATGATGATTATTTTACCGATATGTTACCAAATATTGGAATGTTTTTAAGAGTTATATATCGAAAATCTGATGAACAACTAAAAGAAAAAATAAATGAATGGATTGCTGAACTTGAAGCTCAAAGTTTTTACAATAATTATTATTTAGAAGATATTATGTTAAGTATAAAAAGTATATAATATTTGAAAAGTTAAAAAGATGATATAAAGTTTTAAATATCATCTTTTTTATATGATAATATAATTTAATATTTTAAAATTTTCAATTAATTCTTAAATGTAGTATCTATATAAGATATTTACAACTTTTTTATCCCAATGTAAAATATTATAAGAGGTGTTTCTTTATGAAAGTAAAAAATAATTACGATGAATGTTTAACAAATTTGGCTTGTTCTATTAGAAAGTATTTCGGCTTAGAATATCATCATCAAACAATCGACTATATTGATAAAATATTAGAACAAAAACAACCTGATAATGTTATTCTTATGCTTTTTGATGGTATGGGTTCAAGAATATTAGATAGAACGCTAGATAATGATTCGTTTTTCAAAAAAAATTTATATAAAGAAATAACGACTATTTTTCCAGCTACTACAACTGCTGCTACGACATCTATTAGAACTGGTTTAAATCCTATTGAACATGGCTGGCTTGGTTGGAATACATATATAAAAACAATCGATAAAACGATAACTTTATTTTTAAATTGTGAAAAGGGACAAGAAAAAATATGTAAAGAATTTTTAGATGTCAAAAATAAATTAGCTAATACTAGTATAGCCGAAGAAATTGAAGCTGCGGGAATATTTGAAGCAAAAGAATTTTTTCCTTTCAAAACAGGTAATGTCACGGTATATTCCAATTTAGATAATATGTTAAATCTAGTAACAGAAGAAACAAAAACGCCAATGAAAAAATTCTTATATGTCTATGATGATGAACCAGATCATACAATGCATAAATATGGAGCTGATAGTGAAATAGTTAAAAATCTTATCAAAGAACGTGATACAAAAGTATCTGATTTTTGTCAAAACTTAAAAAACTCTTTAGTTATCATTGTTGCAGATCATGGTCATATAAAAGTTGATAATATATTTTTAAATGATTATCCTGAATTATTAAATATGCTAGAGAGAACCACCTCCATTGAACAACGAGCTGTTTCTTTTAAAGTAAAAAAAGAATATTTAAATACTTTTGTTGATAAATTTAATGAACTATTTGGCAATTACTTTGATATTTATAGTAAATCAGAAATATTAGAAAGTAAACTATTCGGCGATGGCATACCAAACGAATTATTTGATGCCGCAATAGGTGATTTTATTGCTATAGCAAGTTCTAATAAATGTTTATTAACTGACGGAGATGATGTTCTATTTTCTCATCATGCCGGTTATACAGATGATGAAATATTCATCCCTTTAATTATCGTTGATAAAACAGCAAAATAAGGAGTTAAAATGGCCAAAAAGAAAAATAATAAATTAACAATCGATGAATATATAAACATTAGTAAAGGCGATATAACTATATATGTTATTATGACTATTATTCTACTTGCTATATCTATATATTTTGCTATCAAATACAATTTTTATTTACTTATACTACTTGTTGGATTAATAATGATTGGTAGAACTTACGAAAGAATAGACACTCATTTAAATTTAACAAAAATAAAGAATTATTTAATTGATAAAAATCTTTTAAATCAAATAGGTAATATTGATTATTGGAATGATAGATATTATCTTTTAAGTGATAATTACATGATAATCAAACAAAAGAAAGAAATCCATTCCTTTAAATATTCTGAAATAGAAAGAATATATAAAGAAAGTTATCTAAAACGTAGATATCCACAAGAATACTTACATATTGTAGTTAATGGTAATGATTTTAAAGTATTAATTGCGACTACTATTTTAGTTGGAGAAGATATTAGAGATATTACTGATTATTTACTAAAAAAGAATCCTCATATAGAAGTTAACGAACCAATTAATAATTTCAATTTTAATATGTTTCGACATTAAAAAGGTGATTAATTATAATCATCTTTTTTCATTAATAAAATGCTATTAAGTAAACCATTCAAAAATTAAATACTATTATCTTTTATAAAAATGATATAATTTCTATAAGAGGATAGTGATTATATGCTTGATTTTAAAGATAATGATATTTTAACGACTGAACAATTAGTTGATATTATAAATCATAATGAAGATTATCAAAATAACGAATATTTAAAATATTTGATAGATAACCAAATAATAAGTGGAATAAGTTATGGAAACTTTAACAAAATAGTAAGTTTTTTAAATAAAAAAGATATATATAAAGTATACGATTATAATTTTCTTAATTTAATATGTAAAAATATGATTTTATTATATGGAGATATTGATGAAGAAGAAATATTAGATCCAGAAGAAGAAGCAAAGATTAATAAATTGAATAGTGTTTTAAAATCATTTTATGAAATTATAGATAATGGTTATTTACAACAATTTGATTCATTAATGAATATTCTTATGGGAAATAAAAAAGATCAAAGAGAAAAAATAAAATTAATGATTGACATTGTTTCAAACTTCAAAAAATATATCCCATTAATCGAAGAAGTTGTTAAACAAGGTAATTTAAATTATCGAGAAAGATATGCATTAATTGAATTATTAAAGTTTGAACCTGATTATTATGAACTTGAATATGATTATGAAGAATATGAAAGAGAGTTTTATCCAGATGATGATACAATAAATAATATAACTACCTTAGATGATTTAAAACAATTTATTGAAACTTGTCATAAAGTACAAATTAATCGAATCAAAGAATTAACTGAAGATGATTTCTATGGCGATGCTAATTACATGGTCAAAAATGAAATTACAAAATTATTAACTAATATTAAATATTATGGAAGAGAATCACTAGATACTATTGGTTTGGAAACATCTTCATTAATAGAATTAAGAAATAGTATTAGTGATGAAAAAATAAAAGAAGAATTATCAAAATACATTTTATTTATGAGTTTAATTGATAATATTTTAAGAATCGATGATTTAAGAAAACTTAAAATGATTGCCTGCCGAATATCAAATTTTAAAAATAATAATGATAGTATTTATACAATTTACAACTATACAGAACATATGGAAAAAAGAATTAAAGAAATATATGCTCACGAAATAAAAGAAAAATTATTTGATTTTAATAATTTAGAAGAAGGAAATAATGAGTTATATGCCAGAGTTAATTCCAAATTTACTGCCGAAAGTAAAATGCTATATGATGAAGATATCACCGGGAAAAAAGTTGACTATATTGAACTATCAGGCATTGATTATGTTTCACTTGTTCATGTTTTAAATGCTTATGGTGATGGTGGAACTCTAAAAGATTTCAAAACGCCAAGAATAGTTGGTAAAGAATATATCTGCTTATCTGCAATTGATGATACAAAAGAAAAAATTGCCAAATCTAGACAAGATGATGAAGAACATGTTTGTTTATTATTTAGCAATATTGAATCTGACCAGTTAATATCTGAATCATTTGAAGATTTATATTCTGATGGCGATTTAAATAGTTTATCAATAACATTTAAAGAAAGAGAAAATTTTAGACCAATAAAAAAACAAATTCACTTAAATAAAGGTAGTCATACAGAATTTGTCTTATATAGAGATTCCATAAATGGCAAACAAATATATCCAAGTGGTGTACTTATTCAAAACAGTCAACCAACACAAGCCGAGATTAATGCAGCAGCCTATTTAAATATTCCTCTTGTTTATATTAATCATGAAAAATATAAAAATAAACAAAATAATATTGAATCAAAACCAACCAGTGGTGAACCATATAAACCAAAATCTGAAGATTATAGAATATTTAAAGAAAGTTTAATAGAATTACGCGATTCTATAACTGGAAAGGGAAAAGGTAAATAGTATGAACAATAATGATGATACCCAAGATGATTTAGTTCTTGCACTTAATGATTTAATAAATGAAACTAATTTAGACGAATTTGAAGAATTAAAAGAACCAATCGTTAATATTAAACTAGAAACATATAAGATTAAAAAAAATGAAAAAAAAGAAAAAGATAATAAATCCTAAAATAATTGTCTTATTTGGTAATCAAGTAAGTTCTATCGTCAAAAATGAAAAAAATATCAGTTTCTAAATCTCGAAAAGAACTACATCATAAAAAAATTGCACTAAAAGAATATGATAGTTATGCTGTTAATTAACCAATAGGTAACAATCATTTTAATATAGGTAAATCAATATAAGATATTAAATGGACAATTAATAAATATAAATTTTAATTAAGAAAGAAGGAATAGTAATGGAACTAAATAATGAACAAAATGAAAATTATATGTCAACTTATGCTTCAGCTAACAATGACTTTCTCTTTCACGAACCAACTCCTGAAGAAATCGCAGAGAGAAAAAAAGCTCATGACCTTGAAATCAAAAAGAATGGTTTTTTACCCCGAAATGAAGATTATGATGAGACAACGAGTAGTCCTCAAGAAGAGGTCGAAACTCATCCTACTAGGTATATAATTCAAGAATGTATTCCAGCTTGTAAAGAATTATGGAGTAAAAATATTTATACTTTTATGACAAGTGATCATTTAAATATAGGGATATGTTGGATTGAAATAATTTCTGATTGTTTATCAGAAGAAAATAAAAAGATTTATTCTGATTTTACAGAAGAAGAAGCTATTAAATTTTCATATCATCAAGGAACTATTAATTTTGGCGTTCAATGTGTTGGTATTGAAGCGCAAGCACGTTTATTAGAACTTGCTCAAAGATTTCAAATGCAAGATGTGCCTAAAAATCAAGCTTATATTTCGATAGAAAGATTTCTTATGGATTATTGTCATTGTTATAAAGAAGTACCAAATCCTCAATATAGACACATGGTCCTACCATGGGAGACAAATTTATCTTTAGATGAAATGGTTGAGTATTTACAAAAATATGATGATTGGAGTAATAGTATTGAAAGTAGTGAAACTATTAGAGTGTTTGCTCCTGAAAAAGTAACTAATTCAATTTCTGAATTAGCCACAAAACACGATATGATATTAGAAAAAGATCGCATCTATTTAAGTCCTTTTCATTATAAAAAGCATAAAAAATACTTAGAGTATAAACAGAAGCAAGCATTACAAAATGATGATACCCCAAAATTAGGATAATAAAATTAAGGAATATTTAGAAAGGTAAATTATATGAATTTAGAAATATTATCAGAAATTAAAACCTATGACCAAATGGTTAAATATGTAGATCAGATTGTTGAAGAAATATCAAATAATACTTCCCAACGTCCTGTTATAGGTTTTGAAAATATGACACCATATAAAGGGTTTATAAGTTCACAAACCACACTTTCAAACGTTGATGCAGATATAAAAATATCTTCTAATGATTACATTTATTTATATGCCTCAATCTTAAAAAGATATAATATAACAAATATAGATACTGCTATGTTCTTCATTTTCTTTGCTATTAATCAATATTTTGGAATTTGTGGTGATGAAGAACAAAGAATTAAAATGTATGAAAAATATGGTAATGTCCTTTCATCTTTAAAAGGAAAAAATTGTGCTATTTGTGCTGAAAGAGCAGCTGTAGCTCAAAATTTATTTTCTTTATTAGGTATTGAATCATATTATTTTACTGGAGAAATAAAAGATGTAGATGGTCAAGTACCTCATAGTTTTAATTTAATTAAATATCGTAATCAATATATAATTTATGATAGTAGTAAAATCGACCAAATAAATAAAAAGGGAAAATTTGTTGACACATATTATCGAAGAATTCTATCTGATGAAGATGCAATGAAATTGTTAAATGGTGAGAGTATTACTACTAATGATGGTCGAGTATATACTTCATATGCTGCAATAAGAACAACAAAACCAAATAATAAAGTATAAAAAGCTACAAACATGTAGCTTTTTTATATAACTTTTTAACAAAAAATATCTTTTAAAGCTGAAATAAATTTAAATGTTTGTAACTTTTTAAACGATTTCATTCAATAGAAAAGTTATGAAAGATATTTCTGTCTTTAACAAGCATCATGATATAATATAACCAGAGGTGATTCTATCAATGAATTATTTAGGTAGTAAACAAATAGAAACTGAAAGATTAGTATTAAAAGCCCAAACTATGCAAGAACAAAAAAGATTATGGGAAATCTTAATGATGCCAGAAGTTAATAAATACTTTTTGACAGTACCTCCAAAGTTTAGAGAAAAATTATTAGATTGGAACAAACAAGAAGAATATTATAAAATGGATATGGAACATGCTAATGATTCCAATATATTTAGATGGAGCATTTTTCTAAAAGATACAGGTGAATGTATTGGAAGAGTTTCATGTCATGAAGGCCATGATGAAGATTCTAACATTACAGATCCTAGTATAAGAGGAGTAGGTTGGTTAATAGATCCTGCTTTTCAAGGAAAAGGTTATGCTACTGAAGCGGCAACTGCTATGATTGATTATATGTTTAACGAAGTAGATATAAATGAGATTAGAACAGGAGCAGCTATTGTAAATCCTGCTTCATGGATGATAATGGAAAAATTAGGATTTATTAGACAGGATAAAACAAAAATGGTTCAATATACATTCCTAGATGAACCAGTAGAAGATTATTCGTATATCCTTACAAAAGAACAATGGTTATCTTTAAATAAAAAAATTAAAAAGTAGAAAAGTTATTTTGTTTTGACGTAATAATTAATCCCCTTAAAAATTTTGACAAATATAATGTATTTTAATAGAAAAGAAAGTGATCAATAATGGACGAATTATTAGAAATATATCATAGAAATTTTCCAAGTAATATTAGAGAAGAAGAAACAGTAAGAAGAATATTGAGTAATCCAGATAATTATATTATTGCAAAAAGAATTAATAGTACTTTAATTGGAGTTTCTATAATTAACAAAAATACAATTATTATGTTGTGTGTTAATAAAGAATATCGTAAAAAAGGAATTGGAACAAAACTACTTAATCAATCAGAAAAATATATATTAGAAAATAATTATGATAAAGTAAATATTGGTGCTGGCTTTGATTATTTAATGCCTGGTGTTCCGATTAATGATGAAAATATAAGTTTCTTTAAAAGAAGATTCTATACTCATTCCTGGAATGATGATGAATGTTTTGATATGGATATGGAGTTAAAAGATACGATATGTAATTATAATCTTGGTGATACAATTAATGGTATAACATATAGATTGGCCACTATCAAAGATTTAGAAGAAATAAAGAAATGTACCGATGATGCCGAAGCAAGTTTTACAAAGTATTATATGAATAATAATTTATATGATATAGACAATAATCAAGTTGTTTTAGTAGCAGAAGATAATGGCGAAATATGTGGAACTTTAATTATAAGTAAAGAAACTGAAGCCCCTAATACTGGAAGTGTTGGTTGTACGACAACAAAACATAATCATCAAGGAAGAGGAATAGCTACTACGATGGTTCAAATAGGAACAAAATATTTAAAAGATTTAGGATATAAATATGGTCATTTAGGTTATACTTATACTGGCTTAGATAAAATGTATGGTAAGGCAGGTTATAAAGTAACAACAAAATATTTTATGGCTGAAAAGCCATTAGTAAAAATTAAAGATTCTGATTTTAATTTTAGAAAATTAAGAAAAGAAGAATTTGATAAATTAAAGCATTCTTTTAATGATACTGAAGAATTATGGACTAAGTATAAAGAAATGAGAATGAAACAATATGATGAAAATGACGTTGATACATATATAGTAGAATTAAATAACCAAATTGTCGGTGAAGTAACGATTAATTATAGTAGTCATGATTTACCAACCGAAGCAATTCCTAATCAAAGAGTTTATGTTCAAGCTTTTAGAATTGAACCTTCATACCAAGGATATGGCTTAGGTCAAAGATTAATGGATTATACTTTATCTGATTTAGAGAATAATGGAATAACTGAATTCACTATTGGGGTCGAAGATGATAATGAAGTAGCAAAACATATTTATTTTAAGTATGGTTTTACCGAAGCAATTGATCATGGTAAAGGAGATATATTTGATCCAACTGATTATACTCTTTATATGAGAACTATTGAAAAGAAAAAAACATTATAATTAATTAAGGACAATGACTTATCTTTCAAAGTCATTGCCTTTTTCTTTATCTTTTTAACATATCCAATATTAAATTTTTCTCTTTAATTATTATCATATAGTAGTTTTTATACAAAAAAACGAACCAAATTGTTCAAGTTAACTAATGGAGCGATAGATAAGATAACTAGAAAATATCACCATCTAAATTAATACAACTAATTTCTATAACAGTAATAGCATTAACTGTTAATATTACCAACATAAATGATAAATTTGTAAAATCAATGATATAATTAGTATAGGAAGTTGATTTTAATGGAATTAAATGTTAACAATATCAAAGATTTAACTAGTGTACCAAAAGAATTTATTTCTAATTCAAAAGCAATAGAATATTTATATCAAAATAATCCAAACATTTTAAAAAATGTTAGCGAAAACTTACATTTATCATTTGATTTTATTGAGAGAATAACACAACTAATTAATAATGGGACAATAGTATTAACCAAAGATAATATTAAACTATTAGATTCTTTATATGCTGATAATGTTATTGATATTCTCAAAAATCATTTTAATTATTTATATTTAATAAATGAAAATAATTTTACACAAGTTGGAATAGCTAGATACTATGATTTTTTAGAATTATTAGAAGAACATAAAATTGAAATAACCCCAAATACTCCATATTTAGTTACATTTTGTAGTGATTATATAATTAAGCAATATATTGAAGATAAAGTTAACATTAATATTGTTTTACCATACTTTATAAATTGGTATAATGGAGAACAAAGAGAATTAATTCAAGAATATTTTAATAAAGGGCATTTTGATTTATCAATCTTTTATGATAAGGATATAGATAATGGTAATATAACTCCATTTTTCAAAGATACTTTAATTGAAATTAAGGATAATAATGCAACTATTAAATCAAATAATATTGATTCTATAATTTCTCTTTTAAATTTCAAATTACCTTTTCCAATTAGTGATATATATTTGTTAGATAATAAATATAATGACACAAATATATTATTTTTGCTTCAAAAGATAAATGAACAAAATATAAATTTACATGTCAAAAACGGATTATCTATAAGTTCTACTTTAGAAAAAAACTCTGAATTTCTAGAATTATGTGGTAATGTTGGTAATATTGAATTAAAACCATTTGATTTGGATACTTTTAAAGAGTTATTAATAAAAGCTAAAGAGCATTTCGGAGTTGTTATAAATGTAAATCTTGATGATTTTATGAATTATGAAAATTATTTTCTAAATTTAAATACTGAAATCCCAATCAATATAATTTCTCAAAAAAATGTTTCAATTTTATCTTTGAACGAAATGAAAGAATTAAATTCTAGATTAGATTACATGGTTGCTGAAATTAAAAATAGCTCTTTAAGTCCATATGAAAAATATATTGCAGCTTATAATATTGTTAAATCATTTAAAAAATATAGATTATATTTAGATAATGAAGGAATAGATGAGGTAGTATCTGATCAAAGTAGAAATCCTTATTTAGTTTTAACAAATCAATATATTGTTTGTGCTGGATATTCTTCATTATTACATCTACTTTTAAAGAAACTTGATATACCATCGCATGAATGGATTATAGGTGTTTCAGATAAGTCTGAAGCAGTTGCATCAAGTGTTTCAAAAGACAATGATACACATGCAAGATTGTATGTTCATATAGTTGATGATAAATATGGAATAAATGGTTATTATATGTGTGATCCGACTTTTGACAGTGTTGATAAAGAAAGTAGTGATTTACATGGATATAGGCATTTAAGTATGTCTTGTGGTGAATCACACGATTATGGAAAAGATACTCCATCATATTACTATTTTTCTCATGATGATGTATTTAATGATCAAATGTTTATTAATATCGATGATTATTTAGAAAAATCGGATTCCTTATATGAAATATTTACGATTATTCAAGATTTAGATCCAGTTTTTTATTCACAATTATCTGAACTAGATAGTGAAGAAGAGCAAAAAGAAGCTATAAAAAAACATTTTAAAGAAAAAACATATCGAGCAATATCTTTAGAAAAAAAATATACTGCAATTATTTCTGTTTTAGAATTTCAAAATAAAAAGGAATTTAGTGATAGTGAAAAACAAACTATTTATGAAAATTTGTATAACATAGATCGAGGAATCGATAGACCAATAATAACATCAATTTCTAATGATGATGAAATTGATGATTGGGTAGATTATGAGGAAGAAACTATTAACACCAATAAAAAAAGATAATATATAAAGCGATGAATTATTATTATAAGCCATCGTTTTTTTAATTTTATAGGATAGTCTTTGTATGATTTCCAAACTAAATGTGGAATTCGATACACAAAAAAACTAACCTAAATGAGTTAGTTGCAATAAAAAAAGCCCGAAAAGTTCGAGCGTATTTTCTTATGGAGCAAGTGAGCGGAATCGAACCGCCATCTCAACCTTGGCAAGGTCGCATACTAACCGTTGTACTACACCTGCAACACGTAAATTTATAATATCATTATTAAATATAAATTTCAAGTGTAAATTTTTATATTTTAAGTTTATTGAAACAAATTTAAGATATATGGTATAATTATGAAAGTAAGAAGGGATTACCTTGAAAAAGAAATTAGTAAATATTTTTAAATCGATTAGAAAAAAAATATCTAAGTACTTATCAACTAATCGATTATTTATAACATTTGTTATTTTTTCCTTAATAGATACAATTCTTATTAGAAATTTTACATTTAAAAATATAACCGATTATAAACCATTTATCTGCGATTTAGCTTTATTAATTATAATTGGTTCCTTTGGGTACTTTGTAAAACCTAAGAAACAATTTAATTATTATTTTATATGGTTACTAATAATTACGGTAATGTGTATAGTTAATTCAATATATTATGTTTTCTATACGTCTTTCGCTTCATTCAGTTTAATAGCTGAATTAGGTTTAGTTGGCGAAGTAGGGGACTCATTAATTGAAAAATTTAGATTTATTGATTTTATATACATAATTTTCCCTATTATTTACTATATGATTCATTCTCATTTAAAAAATGGTAGTTATTATCATTTTGTTTCTAAAATAGAAAAGAGTAAAAAAATGTTTACTTCTACTATATTAGTTGGTGTCATTTGTTTAGCTTTTACTCTTGTTAATATAACTGGAACTGATGTTAGTAGATTAGTTAAACAATGGGATAGAGAACTAGTTGTTCGTCGTTTTGGTATTATTCTATATCAAGGTAACGATTTAGTTCAAAGTTTAATTCCTAAAATTAACTCTTTATTTGGTTATGATGAAGCAGCCAAAGAATTTAAAGACTTTTATAGTAAAGAATTTGAACAAGTACATGAAAACAATAAATATACTGGTGTTTTAGATGGTATGAATGTTATTTTCATTCATATGGAAAGTCTACAACAATGGTTAGTTGGCACTAAAATAAATGATGTTGAAATTACCCCAACCTTAAATAAATTAACAAAAGAAGGTATGTATTTTAGTAATTTCTATCCTCAAGTAAGTATTGGTACCAGTAGTGATACTGAATTTACTTTAAATACTTCATTAATGCCAGCTAGTAGTGGTACAGCCTTTATGAGTTATTATGATCGTGATTATGTCTCAATTCCTAAATTATTAAAAGAAAAAGGTTATTATACATTTAGTGCTCATGGTAATGGCGCTACAATGTGGAATAGATATCGTATGCATCCAAGTTTAGGCTATGATGAAATGATATTTAAAGACCAATTTGATATTGGTGGCGAATATAATGATAAAACATGGGTTGGTTTAGGTATATCTGATGAAGAATTCTTTAGACAACTACAACCTAAATTAGAAAAAATTGAACAAGAACATACCAATTATATGGGTACTCTTATTCAATTATCTAACCATTCACCATATGCTAACTTAGAAGCTAAAAAACATCCAGAAAGATATGATGATTTTGGTCGTTTAGTATTAACTAACACATATACTGTAACAGATCCTGAAACAGGTCTTGAAAGTACAGTTACTGATGATTATCTTGAAGGAAGAGAAATTGGTGATTACTTAAGAAGTGCTCACTATGCCGATGTTGCATTAGGAACTTTCTTCGAATATGTTGAAAATAGTCCATACTATGAAAATACTGTCTTTGTTCTATATGGCGACCATGATGCGCGTATTAATAAAGACGACTATCTATATTATTATAATTATAATACCGAAACAGGCGAAGTATACGAAGAAGGCAATCCTAATTATGTTAATTACGATAGTTTCGCTAACGAAATAAATAAAAAGACTCCATTAGTTATTTGGACTAAAAATGCTAAAGTAGCTAAAAAGATTAAAAGAGAAAATACTAATATAATTGGTATGTATGATGTAGCACCAACTCTTGGTAATATGATGAATTTCAATAACAAATATGCTTTAGGACATGATATTTATGATATTAAAGATGAAAATGTTGTTATCTTCCCAAATGGTAGCTTTATAACTAACAAAGTTTACTTTAACAATGCCTCTGGCAAATATGTTACAATAAATATTGATCAAAGCAATAAAGTAGGTAATATATCTAGTTCACCAGTTATTGATGAAGACTATATTAGTAACTTGAAAAAATATGCTGAAGAAAGATTAGTCATTTCTAATGATATAATCGTTCACGACTTAATTAAAAAAGAAGGCGAAAATATAGTCGTTCCAAATTCAACTACAGAAAGTGAGGAATAAAAAGTGGCCCGTAAAATAAAAACTGAGCAAGAAAAGAAAAAAACTCGCAAAAAAATAATTATAATTATAATATCTATTTTATGTTTAATCGCAGCAATCTTTGGTATAGCTCACTTACTATCTAAAGACGAACCATCTGCTGTTAAAGTTAATATCTTAAAACAAGATGAAAACTACGGTTATACTTTAACTGATAAAGATAGTGAATACTATAAATCAGAATTTGATAAGTTAATCGATATTATTAAAGCTAATCCCATAGATGAAGAAGCATATGCTACTCAAGTTGCTCGTATGTTTACTATTGATTTATATACTATGAGTACTAAGATTAATAAATATGATATTGGTGGCTATGAATTCTATTATAGCGATAAAAAAGATAATCTAGAAAATACAGTAATATATGGTATTTATTCTAGTATGTTAGATGATACATATGGTACTCGTGAACAAAACTTACCTGAAATTACAAACGTTGAAACTGTATCTACTGAAAAAACAACTTATAAATTAGGTGAAAAAGAAGTTGAAGGTTATTTAGTAAAACTTAAAATGACATATAAAGAAGATTTAGGCTATGATAAAGAAGGATCAGTTGTTGTATGTAAAGAAGAGGGGATAAGATGGAGTGTTGTTGATTTTCAACCAACTCTCGAACCTAAATATGATGAAAAAAAGTAACAAGAAATCACTTGTTACTTTTTGTTTCTATAGTAATAAATTCAACGTTTTTAATAAATAACCAATCAAACTTATGAAAAAACTTTGTCGAATGACTTAACTTAGATATTCCTTCATATACATATCCTTCTTGTTCTTCATAAATTTTTCCTTGTGCATATTTAGGGAATAAAGTTCTATCAGGTGAAATTAAACCTCTAGAAGTCTTAAATAATTTATTTAAAGGATGTGAAATAATAAAAGGCAAGCATCCATTATGCATATGACCAGATAAAATTAAATCACTTTTAGCTAAATTATGTTTAGGATTTTCTTTAATAAATTTATAAATATTTATTGGACTATGTAATAAAGTTATATTATAAGTATCATTAGTTAAATTGCAATTTAATTTATCTACTTCATCACAGAATGATTCATAAGATTCATTTTCACATTCATAATGTTTATATGATAAATTAAATCCATAGAATACGATATTATTATCTTGCCAAATACTATCATTTAAATAATGGACATTCTTTAACGCCTTTAATTCCTTTATTAGAAGTTGATTTTCTTGAAAATACCAATTATTCATATGACCCGTTTTTTCATCATGATTGCCTTTAACAAATACGATAGGAGCTATCTCTGATAACTCTTTAAAAAAATTAATTAAACGATCAATATTTTTAATATTACTACTATCTAATATATCTCCAACTACCGCAATATAATCAGGTTTATTTTTCTCCATCTGTTTTACAATACGACAAAATATTTTATCTTTATATTCTTGATAATAATGGATATCACTTATAATTGCTATTTTAATTTTATCTATTTTTTTATTTGTATAAAATAATTCATTATGCATAATATTCCTCCCTTGTAATAAAAAAGTACCATAAAGGTACTTTTATCTTTTTATGGCATTCCCGGAACTTCTGTTTCTCCTTCAGAAGGAGTTCCACCTTCCGTAGGATTATTAGGATCAACTGGAGTAGTTGGATTTTGTTCTTCTCCTTCATTACCACCAGTACCAGGTCCACCAGGAATTTCTGGGTCATCAACTGATGGATCAACAGGAGTATCAGGATTTTCTGGATCTTCTGGTGTTTCATTATTTTCAGGATCAGTATTAGGATCTTCGGTAGGATTTTCAGTTGGTGCAGTACCTAATCCATCACTGACATAGAAAGTAATAGAGTTGATTGATTTTAATAATTCTCCAGAATGAACTGATTGATCAAAGATTACACCAGCAGGATTATAATCAGTTTTAGTTTGGAATGAACATGATATACCAACATTCGCACACCAAGTTTCAGCAGCACTTCTTGATTTACCAACAAATGATTTAGCAAGTTCTAATTTAGTACCACCTGTTAAACCTTTTCCAACAACCGGAACTTTAAACTCTTCATTATAGGATATGCTAAATGTTTTTATTGGTTCTTCACTTTCTAATTCCAAATTAGTTCTCATTAATTTTTTAATTGCTTCAAGTGATTCAGGGTAGTAGCCTAAAGCACTTGTATACATACCAGATCTAGGTAGATAAACACCAAGACCATAGTAAGATAAATAAGTTTTCTTTATTGCTAATGAATTACCACTAGAGTTAGATAACATATCACGACCAACAGTATAGAATGATAATATTTGTTCTGGTGTAATATTTGTTTCTATATTATTAGATATTGAATCAAATATTTTTTTAAAGTCTTCTACATTATTTACTTTTCTAATTTTTCTTGCTACTGCTTCAATAATATCTTGTTGATGTTGATTTCTTGCAATATCAGATATTGCATATAGGTGACGACATCTTGCATAAGCTAATGCTTGTTCACCATTTAATGTTTGATATCCAGGATCCATACATATTAAGTTATTACCAAATCTTCTCTTTGAATCTTGTTCACAAACTTGACCATTATATTTCTTGAAATCAGGTTCTTCAACATCAACTTCAACCCCACCAACAGCATCAATTAATTCAACAACACCAGTAAAATTAATTTTTACATAGTAGTCAATATCAATATCAGTTAATTGTTGAACTGTATTAATAACACAACTAGAACCATAAGCAGCTGATGAATTAATCTTTGCATATCTATTATGATTACAAGCAATAGGTACATACATATCTCTTGGAATACTAAACATTGTAGCTGTTAAAGTATTAGGATTGAATGTTACTAATATTAATGTATCACCATTAAATGCTTGATTAGCTTTTAAACCATCTATCGTTGAATCAACACCCATAATAAGCATTGTAAATGGTTCTGTTAATGTTTTTTCTTTACTTTTCTCTAAAACCGCTGAATCTTGGTTTTGCATATCTTCACTATAAGTATATAGTACTTTAACACGTTCTTCTAATGAAACCGATTTACCATCTTGTTTATCTTCGTAATCATCACCAGTAAATAAAATAGCGTAATTACTTGAAACAAAACAAGCACCAATCTTACCTTTATATAAATCATTAATCATTGATGCATAATCTTCATAAGTTACAACTTCATTAGTTAAATTTTCTTTTTCTATTAATTTCTTTGCTAAAATATTACTTTCAATATCTTGCTCTGATTCAATCATTCCAATCGGTAATGAACTATTAAAATTAGTTTCTTTTAAAGCAATTAAATTTGATGTATATGTTAATCTCTCAGCTGTTAAATTCATCTTATCCATCAAACGATCTAAAATTACTGATACTGTACATAATCCAATACTAAGTAGAATCGTTACAATCGTTATAAAGATAAAAGTTTTCTTTTTCTTTGCAATCGCTGTAATTAATCCACATAGTAAGTAGAGTAAAAACCATATTATAAAGAAAGCAACTATACCAATAACAATAGCCATTTCCTTAGTACCAGAAGTTATTATTGTTTTATATTTTAGAATACTAAATATAAAAAATCCAATAGATAACATATATATAATAAGAGATAAAAAGTAGAAGAACTTTTGTAGCCCATCAACTTTTTTTAACTTTTTCATTAAAACTTTCATTTTTTTGCCCCTTTGCATTAATTTATATCACTAAAAATTATATCATATTTATATATTAAGAACAATTTACGATTTTTTATGTTGTAATCTTTACACTCTTAGACAGTTCTATGGTTCTATTACTATGTAAAGCGTGGTATAATTATTTAGATATAATATGTTAAAAATGAAGGAGTGATAATAATGAATAAATTACTAAAATTATTTTGTTTATTTATTTTTTTATTAAGCGCTTTTTTATTATTAACCCAAGATATTGAACCAATCGAAGCTGCTGAAGTATTCCCTTTTAACGGAATTATTGATACATATTCAGTTTATATTCATAATGCTGCCAACACTAAATCATCTAGTAATGAGACTGAATTAATTTATGGTACAAGAGTAACAGTTCTTGAATCTGTTACTGGTAAAAATACCTCTAATGGTAATGTTAAAATGTATAAAATAAGATATGAAGGTAATAAAGAAGGATATATAACAGCTAGTTTAATTACTAATGTTGATGCTAATACTTTAACTAGTAATGCTAGTGGTTTAGCAACTTATAATGATTATTGTAATACTTTAGTTAAGGGTGGTTTTGATAAATCATATTGTCCTTATTTGTATTATTTACATAGTATTCACCCTAAATGGACTTTTAAAGCTGATAAAGTAGGTTATACCTTAGAAAAAGCTGCTAAAGAGGAAGAAGAAAAAGTATCTCTTCAAACTGGTAATCCTAATTATTGGTATTATGAAAATAACGTCCCTCAAATTAATGAAAGTAATTATTATTTTATAAATTATTCAGCTATTGCTTCTTTAATGGATCCTCGTAACAGTTTATTTGATGGTTTAATATATCAATTTCTAAATCTCGAAAAAACAACTGATGCTATGAATGATGAGGCCTTATATAATATTACTGGTACTAGTGGCAACTTAAGAAAATATACTAAAGAGTTTATGACAGCTGCCAATGAATTAGAGATTAATGCCTTACATTTAATGGTTCGTAGTAAACAAGAAGGTGCTAACAAAGTCGGTTATGCTGCTACAACTGGAACTTATACTAAGGATACGAAATTAACAAATTTAGATGGTCGTACCTTAGATGGCTTTTATAACTTCTACAATATAGGTTCTAATTTAAGCGATGGTTATTCTAAAACTGTTCAAAGAGGCCTAGCTTATGCTGCTGGATATATTGGTGGAACTAGCTATGGTCGTCCATGGAATACTCCAGAAAAAGCCATTGTTGGTGGTGGTGAATTTATTGGTAAAGCATATGTTAAAAATGGTCAAAATACTAATTATTTTCAAAAGTATAATATTGCTACATATGCTAAGTCTAAAAAATTTGGTCATCAATATATGACTAATGGTGGCGCTCCAGCTTCTGAAGGAAGCATGTTATATAGTGCTTATAAAGCTGGTAAATTAGAAAACTCTGCTTTTGAATTTGTTATTCCTGTTTACGATAATATGCCAAGTGATGGTTATCAAGCTTCAGACAAAAATATTAATAGTTCCTTAAGTTCTATAACTATTGATGATAAAGTAATTAACAATTTTGAACCAACAATTCTTGAATATAACTATAATGCTATAACTGATTCTAATACTATTAAAGTTGGCGCTAAAACAACCGTTAATACTAGTACTGTTTCTGGAACTGGTAATTATACCTTTACAAATGATAAAGTAACAGTAACGTTAACTGTTAAATCAGAAGGTGGCACTTCAACTACTTATATTGTTAATGTTACCCGTGTACCTAAAGCTAATAGTGTTTTAGTTGAAGATATCGTATCTAAAATGGGTGTTAAAGTAAATAATAGTATTATGTATGGTATAAGTCCTGATACTTCTGTATCAAGCTTAATAAATACTGTCACTAAAAATAGAGGTACTGCAGTTGTTAAAGATTCAAAAAACAAAACAAAAACTTCAGGTTCTTTAGCAACTGGCGATAAAATATCTATTACTGGTACTAATGAAACTAAAACATATACTATAGCCGTTCGTGGTGATTTAAATGGCGATGGAATAGTTAAAATAAATGATTTAATCCTAGTCCAAAGTCAAATACTAGGTAAAACCAAATTAACAAATGAAAAATATTATGCTGCTGATACTAATTATGATAATTCAATTAAAATAAATGATTTAATCTTAGTTCAAAGCCATATTTTAGGCAAAAAAGTTTTATAGAATAGAAAAGGAGTTAAAATATGAAAAAAATAAAATTATTAATTAGTGTTTTTGTCTTATTCTTTATTGGAATTTTAACAACTAATGCCGCTTCATTAAGTGTTTCAGCCAATAAGTCAACAGTTGTAGTTGGTAATACTGTTACCGTAACGGTAAAAGCTTCCGGCGCCGCTGGTTGGGAATACTGTTTAGATTATGATAAATCAGTATTCTCTTTAAGTTCAACTACTTCTGATACTGGTGGATCTTGTGTACTAACTGGTTCAACTTTAATAGGTTATAGTTCAGTTACCTATAAATTAAAAGCTATTAAAAGTGGTACATCAACAGTTACAATTAATAAAGCTGCTATGTATAATGATAATGGTAATGAAATTAGTTTTAGTAAAGGCTCTGTTAAATTAACAGCTAAAACGCAATCTGAAATCGAAGCAAGTTATAGTACTAATAATAATTTAAAATCATTATCAGTTAATGGCTATGAATTAAGTCCATCCTTTAATAAAAATACTACTTCTTATACTTTAGAAGTTCCTAATGAAGTAGAACAAATTACAATTAATGCTAGTAAAGAAGATAGTAGTGCATCTATTACTGGTGCAGGCCAAAAAGAATTAACAGAAGGTATAAATAAATTTAATATTGTCGTAACGGCTGAAAAAGGTAATAAAAAGACTTATACAATTGAAGTAACTCGTCAAGAACTTAATCCAATAGTTGTTAAAGTAGGGGACGAAGAAATGAATGTTATTCGTAAGTCAGATGCTTTAGAAGTCCCATCTTACTATACCTTATCAACTACTATTATTGATGATGAAACAGTACCTGCTTTAAAAAGCGATATTACTGGCTTTGTCCTTGTTGGTTTAAAAAATGAAAATGGTGATATTAACTTATATATTTATAATGAAGCTAATAGTACTTATGAGCTATATAAGCAAGTAGGTATGGAAGGATTTACTTTTATTTCACTACCTAATCCTGAAACTATCGATACTTATCCAACTATTAAAGAAATTGATATTAATGGTCTTAAAATTAATTCTTATAGTAATGAAAATTCTAGTGATATTGTCTTAGTTTATGGTATGAATGCTAAAACTGGTGAAAAAGGTTGGTATAAATATGATACTAAAGAAGGTACTTTCCAAAGATATATCGCTGATTCAACTGTATCTGAAAATAAAAATAGTAATCAGTATTTAACTCTTGCTATCGTCTTTGCTTGTGTTTCTGGTTTAACAATTATCTTACTTATCGTTTTAATGATTAGTAATTCTCGTGCTAGAAAGAAAAACAATAAATTAATCGAAATGTTAAAAGCTACAAAAAAATCCCCAGAACCAAAAGATGAAACTTTAAAAGAAGATAAGACACCTGAAAATCAAAAAGATTCTGAAGAAAAGGCCAAAGAAACTAAAACTGAAGAAGTATCTTCTGTAGAATCAAAAGAGGTAGTAGAAGAACCTCAAGTTGAAATAGATAAATCAAAATTATCACAACGCGAATTAAGAAGATTAGAAAAACAAGAAGCTGCTAAAAAGGCGACTGAAGAAGCTAATAAAGCAGAAGAAAAAGAAAATAGTGAAGAAAAAGATAACCAAAAAACTGAAGAACCAGTCCTAGAATCACTAGAAGAACCTAAAGAAGAGAAAAGAAAAACTCGTCGCTCTCATTCACATAAAGAAGAGAAAAAGTAGTTTTTCTTTTTTTATTTGGTATAATATATGAAGAAGCACTTATTTGTGTTTTATAATAAATATCGTATAATATTAATTAGGTGATTTTATGTATTTTGATGTTAATGGCCATAATATATTTTTAATTGTCCTTGTTACATTTATTACAAGTGCCATCTTAGTACCTTTTGTCAAAAAAGCTGCTATCCATGCTAATGCTATGGATATTCCCAATGAAAGAAGTGCTCATACTGTCCCAACACCACGTATGGGTGGTCTTGCTATATTTGGTGCTTTTTTACTAGGATATATGTTATTTGCAAGAACTTCAATTCAAATGTTATCCATTTTAATTGGTGGTTTTATTATTGTTTTAATTGGTATATTTGATGATATAAAACCAGTTCGTGCTCGTACCAAACTACTATTTCAATTAATAGCAGCTTGTGTTGTAGTTTTCTATGGTAATATCGTTTTAAATCGTATGGATGTCTTAGGCTTAAATATTGTTTTTCCATCTCCATTAAATTACTTAGTTACCATAATCTTTATTGTTAGTATTACTAATGCTATCAACCTTATTGATGGTTTAGATGGTTTAGCATCAGGTGTATCATCTATTTATTTTACAACTATTGCTATAATTGCTTTTGTCTTAAATAAAATGCAAGGCTTAGATACTATTTTATCTTTAATTATGTTAGGTTCAACCCTTGGTTTCCTATTACATAATTTTCATCCTGCTAAAATATTTATGGGTGATACAGGTAGTTTATTCTTAGGTTTTACAATAAGTGTTATTGCTTTATTAGGATTTAAAGCTACAACTTTAACATCTTTAATAATTCCAATTTTAATCTTATCTATTCCTATTTTTGATACTGCTTTTGCTATCTTTAGAAGATTATTAAAAGGCGAAAAAATTAGTACTCCAGATAAAGATCATTTCCATCATCAACTACTAAAAATGAAATTTGGTGTTCGTGGAACTGTTTTAATTATTTATAGTATTAATATTATTTTTGCAGCAGTAAGTATTTTCTTTGTTTTAGGTGATCGTAAAATAGCTATTGCCTTATATGTTGCTTTAATGCTTTTACTACTATTCTTAGTTTTAAAAACTGATATATTATTTCATCATCACAAAGATGAAAAACCAGAACCAACTAAAAACAAAACTAAAAAGAAGTGATTAATTTATGAAATACAATTTATATGATTTTGATGGAACTATTTATGATGGTGATTCAGGTGTTGATTTAGTCTTATTTGCGATAAAAAAGAAACCTAAAGTCTTATTAACTTTATTAAGTTCTTTAGGAATAGTTATTCTTTATCTTTTAAAATTACGTACTAAAAAAGAGATGAAAAATAAAATATTTTCTTTTTTAAAGTATTTTCCTAATACTGATGAATTCGTTAGTGAGTTTTGGACTACTCATGAACATAAATTAAAAGATTTTTGGACGAATAAAAAAGATCATAAAAACGATATAATCATCTCAGCTTCTGGTTACTTTTGGCTTAAACCAATTGCTGACAAATATCACGTTAAAGATTTATTTGCCACAGATATTAATCCATTAACCGGTCAAATTAAAGGTAATAATTGTCATGGGGAAGAAAAAGTTACTTTATTCTATAAGAAATATCCTAAAGCTAAAATAGCTAAAATGTATACTGATTCCATTAATGATTTACCATTAATTAAAGAAGCTAAAGAAGGTATTTTAGTTAAAAAGAATAAACTATACAACTATTATGAATATAAACCAAACTTTATTGTTAGATTTTGGCGTTGGGGATGGGGTATATATCATAAAAATGAAGAAGTATGGAATTATCTTATCGTTGGTGGTTTAACAACGGTTGTAAGTATCAGTGTTAAATGGATATTACTATTTACTGTCTTAAATGCTGATAATGGTCTCCATCTTCAAATAGCTGTCGTAACTTCTTGGATAGTTGCCGTCTTATTTGCTTATGTTACGAATCGTATTTATGTGTTTAAAAGTAAAAACAAAAATATCTTCCAAGAAATGCTTCATTTCTTTGGTGCACGTGTTTTAACTTTATTAATGGAAATGTTTATTATGTGGTTCTTTGTTACCTTACTAAAACTAAATACTGATGTTTGGGTTATGGTATGGACTATAGTTACACAAATCTTAATAATGATTTTTAATTACATTTTCAGTAAATTATTTGTCTTTAAGAAGAGATAACTCTTCTTTTTATTTGTTAAACTAAATGTTATAATAAAAGAGGTGATATCATGAGAGATATAACAAAAATAGATATAAGTAAAATAACTCGTACTGGAAAGTATGTCGATTTTGAAAATACAGAATTATATACTTTAACACCCGAAGAAGTAAAAGCTCTAAGAAGATTTCACAAAAATCCTAATATAGCTCGTGATTATGATTTCGATATAAGAGTTAAAGAAAGAACAAGAACCTCTGAACCAAGACGTCAAGAAAGAGATAGCCTTCCTAAAGAGTATATTTCATCTAGACATTATGCTTTAGCTAAAGATCGTAATAAATATAATCATCACTATCAAACAAAGAAACCAGTTAAAATAAAATATGGTTGGCGTTTACTTATAGGTAGTTTAGTCGTTATATTAAGTGGAAGTGTTCTTCTTTCTTTTGCTACCCAAGCTTCAAATCGAAAAAACTTTCCTATATCTACTTACGAAACATCAGCAGATGATAAAAATAACTCGCCAAATCCTCTTACACCTACCAACCTAGATACCGATAATATGGTATTTACTGGCATTCCTGAAACTGAATTAAAGCAAAACGATGAATTTAGTTATGAACGGGAAATAATCACTAAATATAGTAATATTTATCACATTAACAGTGATTTAGCGTTTAAAACTATTGCTTCACTTACTGATAACTTTTCTAGCGAAGATTACTTAGCTAATTACCATATACCAGGTGTTACTTGTAAAGGAGAAGAAGCTTATGCTTCCTCAGAAGAAGAAATACTTCTTTATGCCGTTCGTGCTATTAAACAACTACCAGAAAACTTCGGCGTTCCAACTGATAATTTATATACTAACAATTCATATCACTCATCAAATAACTACTGTGCTCAAATTAGTTACATCTCTAAATTAATGGGTGTTAATCGCTGTTTAGTCTATGCTATATGTAAGACTGAATGCGATTTTAATAGTGAATTATTCTTAAATTCAAATAATCCAGCTGGCATAAGAAGTGATGATTCATGGTGGGAATTTGATACTACCGAAGAAGGATTTATTGAAACATGTGTTGAAATAAAAAAATACTATCGTTTAATTAATAAACCATTAAGTGATATATCCTATAATACTTTAGCTGAAGTAGGAGCAATTCATGCCCCTATAAGTGATGGTAATGAATTATGGTTAGATACTGTTTGGGAAATATATAACGATGCAATAAACAATGAAGAAGAACTATTTGGGGATACTAATCCCAATAATAGATTAAGTAAATAAGAAAGGAATGATATTATGTATAAAATAACTGATGGAAATACTGCTTGTGCTGATGTCGCTTATCTTTTTAGTGAAATAGCTAGTATTTATCCTATAACTCCTAGTAGTCCTATGGCTACAACTGTTGATGTTCTAAGCCATACTGCTAAAACAAATTTATTTAACGATAAAGTTAAAGTCGTTGAAATGCAAAGTGAAGCAGGTGCTGCTGGTACAATGCATGGCGCCTTACTTGCTGGTTCACTTGCAACTACCTTTACAGCTAGTCAAGGTTTACTTCTTATGATTCCAAATATGTATAAAATTGCTGGTGAATGCTTACCAGCTGTTATCCATGTCGCTGCTCGTACTATTGCTACTCATGCTTTATCTATCTTTGGCGATCACTCTGATGTCTATGCCACTCGTTCCACTGGCTTCTGTATGTTAGCTTCTACTAATGTTGAAGATGCTAACTACTTAGGTGCTGTAGCACACTTAAGCGCTATTAAAGGTAGCTTACCATTCTTACATTTTTTTGATGGTTTTAGAACTAGTCATGAAGTAGACAAAATAAATGAAATAGCTGATGAAGACCTTCTTAAATTAATTGATTATGATAAAGTAAAAGAATTTAAAAATAGAATGTTAAATGTTAATGCTAATATTCAAAAAGGAATGGCTGAAAATGAAGATATTTACTTCCAATCAGTTGAAGCCCGTAACTCCCTATATAACGCTATACCTGATATTGTAAATAACTATATGCAAGAAATAAATAAATTAACCGGTAAAGACTATAAACCATTTAATTATTATGGTGCTCCTGATGCTACTAATGTAATAGTTGCTATGGGTAGTGTTTGTGATACTGCTAAACTAGTAGTTAATGATTTAACTAGTAAAGGCGAAAAAGTAGGACTTATCGAAGTTCATTTATATCGTCCATTTAGTCATGAATATCTACTTAAAGTTTTACCAACTACTACAGAACGTATAGCTGTTTTAGATCGTACTAAAGAAGCAGGTAGTACTGGTGAACCTCTATACTTAGATATTTGTAGTACCTTAAAAAATACTAATATTAAAATAGTTGGTGGTAGATATGGCTTATCTAGTAAAAATACAACACCTGCTCAAATATATAGTGTTTATAAAATGTTAGAAACTGAGTTAAAAGAAAACTTTACTATTGGTATTAACGACGATGTAACTCACCTAAGTTTACCAGAATATAACTATCATCTAAATATTGGTGCTAAAGAAATTAAAATCTTTGGTTTTGGTAGTGATGGTATGGTTAGTACTAGTAAAGATATTATGAAAATAATCGGTGAAGGTACAAAAAACTTCGTTCAAAGTTACAATCAATACGACTCTAAGAAAAGTGGGGGAGTTACAATATGTAACTTAAGAATATCTAATCATAAAATAAATGCTCCATACTATGTAACTGATCCTGACATCGTTGTTCTAACTAAAGAAGAATACTTGTTTAAATTTGATATGATTGATGATATTAAAGAAAACGGAATATTCGTTATTAACACTATGAAAAGAGTAGATGAATTAAATAACTATCTACCAAATAAAGTTAAAAAGATTATTAATGAACGCCATGTAAGACTTTACACTATTGATGCTGAAAGTATTGCTACTGCTTCAGGTATTAAAGGTAAGATTAGTAAAATTATGGAAATCGTTATCTTGAATTTCATTAATTATCCTGATGCTATTGAAGTAGTTAATCATTCTATTGAAAAACAATTTAGTACTAAAGGTGAAGATATAATTAATGCTAATAAAAAAGCTATTTTAGAAGCTATGGATAACTTAGTTGAAGTTCATACTAATTTAGATATTATTCCTGAAGATGTAAACATTAAACGTAATATCTTTGATGAAATAAATGCTCGTCGTGGTGATGAATTAAGTGTAAGTAGCTTAATGCCATTTAAAGATGGTACTTTCCCATGTGGTTTATCAAAGAATGAAAAACGTAAAACAAGTAATTTTGTTCCTAAATGGATTAGTGAAAACTGTATACAATGTGGTCAATGTTCTATCGTTTGTCCTCATGCTGTTATAAGACCTATTGTTCATTCTTCAAAAGAACAAGGTATACCAATGTTAGGTAAACCAGAATATAATTTTGAAATAGTTGTCTCTGAAGCTGATTGTACTGGCTGTGGCCTATGTATTAATGCCTGTTTAGGTAAGGGTGGAGCTAAAGCATTAGAATTTGGTCCATACGATGAAAAAATGAATGAAAGAGCTATCGAATTATTTGAACGTCATAACAATCCTGAAAACTTATTCCCTAAATCAACAGTTAAAGGTAGTCAGCTTATTAAACCAAAATTTGAATTTAGTGGTTCATGTGCTGGTTGTGGTGAAACACCATATATTAAACTATTAACTCAATTATTTGGTGATAGACTTATAATCGCTAATGCTACCGGTTGCTCATCAATTTATGGTGGTAGTGTTCCAAGTACTCCATATAGTATTTCATGGGCTAACTCCTTATTTGAAGACAATGCTGAATTTGGTTATGGTATGTTACTATCATTTAATAAATCACGAGATCGTATTGAAAAAATAATGCAAGATAACTTAGATAAAGTATCATCAGACGTTAAAGAACTATTTACTAAATGGTTAGATAATAGAGAAGACTTTGATACAACAATGAATATCAAAAATGAATTACTTAATAAAGATATCCCTAATGATTTAAAAGACTTAATAAACTATATACCATCACGTAGTGTTTGGACTATTGGTGGAGATGGTTGGGCATATGATATCGGTTTTGGTGGTATCGATCACGTTCTAAGTAGTGGTGAAAATGTCAATATTTTAGTTCTTGATACTGAAGTATATTCTAATACTGGTGGTCAAGCTTCAAAATCATCACGTATCGGTCAAGTAGCTCAATTTGCTGATATGGGTAAAAAGACTGCTAAAAAAGACTTATTTAAAATTGCTATGAGTTATCCAAACTGCTATGTTGCTAATGTTTCTTTAGGTTCTAACTTTATGCAAACAATTAAAGCCTTTGAAGAAGCCGAAAAACATCAAGGCCCTTCTATAATAATTGCTTATTGTCCATGTATTGAACAAGGTATCAAAGGTGGTATGGGTAATGCTACAGCTGAACAAAAATTAGTAGTTGACTGTGGTTATACAACACTAATGCGTTATAATCCTACTGATGATAAATTATATATTGATAGTCGTGAACCAGACTTTAATAAATATGAAGAATTATTAAATAATGAAGTAAGATATAATAGTTTAGCTAAAAAGAATAAAGATATAGCTCATGAAATATTAGAATTAAATAAACAAGAAGCTATAAAAAGATATAATTATTATAAAAAATTAAGTGAAGAAAAAAGCGAGTAGTTGATACTTGCTTTTATGCTGCTTCTGGTAATTCACCAGTTCTTTTAAGTATTTTAATTTGACTCTTAGTCTTTCGATGATATTTTTCCATAATGTTTTTCTTTTTCATCATTTTTTGATAGTTATGTTCTAATTGTAATCTTAAATTATTAACTTTATTTGTGAATAATGGATCATCTGCTAACTCTGGATATTTAGCTAATGCTTCACTAACAACATATTCTAATTGTATTTGATTTTTATATGTCATATTTAAAGCACTATTTAATGCATCCTCGCCTTGTTTTATCTGTTCTAGGTCAGCTGGCTTATATCTATTTATTTTCCTCATAAAAAAGGCATTAATAAAGTTAAAATGATTATCTATAATTAAACCAACTGTAAAATAAAAGAAATACTTATTACGAACAAAAGGTAATGCCAATATAGAACTCATCTCCATTAACATCGAAACCTTATTTAATCTCTTCATTAACATCTTCTTATCAATATTAGCTACTTGTTCTCTTGTTAAATTCTTTAATCCATTAATTCTATTTAATAACGTCTCATTCATCTCAATTTGATTCTCAATATGTAATCTCTTTAATTCATTCTGTAAACCACTTAATTCAACTTCCTTAATCGTTTCATCTAATGCTTTAGCTTCCTTAGTAATATCTTCTTGTTTTTTACTAGCTAAATGTTCTTTACTATCACGTAACTTCTCTTGTTCTTGTTTTAACTTTAACTTTTGTTTTTCATTCATTTTACCATCATACTTTAGTAAAGTTACTTCTATATCATCTAACATCTTATTTATTTGTGCTTCTTTACTATCGTAATCTTTATCTTCTAATTCTTTTTTTTCTGTTTCTTTTTCAGTATCACTAATTATTGCCGCACTAGCTAAAGTAATTTCTAAAATACTATTATCAATTTTCTCGCTAACTTTATTACTATTTATTGGTTCTTCTTTTAAAGGAGATACTTCTAAGTCTTCATCTTGCTTTACTTCTTGCTTTATTTCTTCTACAGGACTTTTAATTTCTTCTATAGAAGTATCTCTTGTTTCTGTTTGTTCTTCTTTTTGTTTAACCTTTGGCTTTTCTTCTTTACCAATTGCTTCTTGATCTTCAGTAAGAGTAGGGCTTTTATCTTCTTTAATCGCTTCTAATTGTTCTTCTAATTCTTGTAGTTTAGGTAAAACTACATCTTCTTCTAAGACGTTTTCTGTTTTAATAACTTGTGGCTCTTCTTCTAATTTTAAATCTTTTTCTTTTGGATTTACATTTACTACCTTTTCTGTTTCTTTTTCTTCTTGTTTTTCATCATTCTTTTTTTCTTTTTCATCTTTAGGTAAAGGTGTTACTAAATCTAAAATAGCATTAGCTCCTAACATTCCACCAACAATAGCCATATTTTTTAAATCATCTTTAATATTTTCCTTAGGTATTTCTTCTTTGTTTTGCACCATAAAATATGGTCTTTCTTCTAATTTATCTTTTATTTTTTTATTATCAAATGTTGTTAATACTTTACTTGGTTTTGTAACAGTAACTTTTTCATTCTTGATTTTTAAATCTTTTTTTAAAGGAGCTGCTAAAAAGTAAACATCTTTTGCTTTAACTTCTTTTTGTTTCCTTAAATCTTTTAATTTAGGTATTAAAGGTTTTTCTATAATTTCTTCTTTAATAACTTCTTTAATTTCATCTTTTAAAGTTTCTTTTGCTTTAATTTCCTTTTTTACAATATTTTCTTTTATAACATCAACAATTTTTTCTTTAAATTCTTTAATTTTTTCTTTTAATTCACGATTAGCTTCTTTTATTTTAAGTTTTTCTTCTTCATATTCTTCTTCTAAACACTCATTAATTAATTCATCTAATTCTTCCTCAGTAATAATTATAAAGTTTTCTTCAGTATTTCTTATCTTTTTTAAATCTTCATTAGTTAACTTTAATATAACATTATTATCTTTATTATCATTACCATTATGATCGTTAGCGTTTATATTAGTAGTATCAGGTAGAGAAGTATTATCTATATTATCTATTTTTTTCTTTTTATCTTGTACTATTTTATTTTCTACTACTACCTTAGCTTTCATATCTTTTTCTTCTTTACCAAATAGTTTTTTTAAGAAAGAAGTAATAGCTAAAAAGACATGAAGAAAGAAATTAAATATTTTTTTTATTATAGATTCTTCCTCCATTAAAATCACCTTTTATAATTTTAACATATAATAGTATTTTTAGACACAAAAAAGGAGCAGTCCCCCTGAAGAACTGCTCCAAAAAGAATAAAAAGGGGTTGGCTAGTGTGATACTAGCACCAATTCGCCTCAAAGTGAATTGGTACTTCATATACTAACTTTTTCAGCATTTTTTGTCAACGATTTTGCCCAAAAAATTTAAAAAAAATCGACTTTTTTTTCAACTTCTCATTTGGCTATAACTTTGGGTAAAAACCCACAAAATAGTTATAACTAAAAATTATAATTAACTTAACTTTTACTTATATTAAAGTTAAAATCATAATTAAAAACAAATGTATGATATAATATTATTGGTGATATATATGGATATTAATTTAGTTAAAGGTGTTGGTAGTAAAGCATTTGAATATTTAAGTAAATTAGATCTTTATAAAGTAGAAGATTTAATTCTTTATTATCCATATCGCTATAACTTTATTAAAGTTATTCCTTTAACTGAAGCTTTAGAGGATGAAACAGTAACTATCAAAGGAATCGTCGATACTGAACCACGTGTTAGTTATATTAATAAAAGTTTAAATAAAATGACTTTTCGTATTAACTCTGGTGGTTATTTAGTTAATGTTACCATTTTTAATCGTAATTTTTATAAAAATAATTTAAAACTAGGTCGTCTTATTAATTTAATAGGTAAGTATGATCGTCAAAAAAATACTTTTACAGCTAGTGATATTAAGTTTGAAATAATAAGAAATTTTAAAATTGAACCAGTATATCACTTAGTTAAAGGTCTTACTTCTAAAGGTTTATCTAAATTAATTGATGAATGCTTTAATATGCCAATTGATATAGATGATTTTATTCCTCATTATCTTGTTGATAAATATGAGTTTATGAACAAATTACAAGCCGCTTATAATCTTCATTTTCCAGAAGATATTAGTACTTTAAAAAAAGCTCGTCTACGCGCAATTTATGAAGAATTATTTATCTTTATGTTTAAAATGAATTATCTAAAACATAAATATGATTTAAATAACCAAGGTCTTAATCGTCAAGTAGAAAAAAGTAAAGTCGATGATTTTATTTCTTCTTTACCATTTACTTTAACTCCCGATCAATTAACTGCCGTTAGTGATATCTACAATGATTTATTATCACCAAAAAGAATGAATCGTTTAATTCTAGGTGATGTAGGTAGTGGTAAAACTTGTGTCGCTAGTATTGGTATGTATATAAATTATTTAAGTGGTTATCAAAGTTCTTTAATGGCTCCTACAGAGATTTTAGCTCGTCAACACTATGCTAGTATTACCGATACTTTTAAAAATACTAATATTAAAGTAGGTTTATTAGTAGGTAGTATGAAAAAGAGTGAAAAAAATAAAGTATATCAAGAACTTGCCGAAGGCAATATAGATATTTTAATTGGAACTCACGCCTTAATCAGTGATGGCGTAAAATTTAATAATTTAGGTTTAGTAATTACCGATGAACAACATCGTTTTGGTGTTAATCAACGTAGTAATTTACAAAATAAAGGTCTTATGAGTGATGTTTTATATTTAAGTGCCACACCAATTCCTCGTACTTATGCTTTAACTATTTATGGTGATATGGATACTTCTATTATTAAAACTAAACCAAATGGTCGTAAAGAAATTATTACTAAAGTAGTCAAAGAAAAAGATTTAAAAGAAGTTTTATACCATATGTTAGAAGAAATAAAACAAGGACATCAAATATATGTTGTCGCTCCATTAATCGAAGATGAAAATGGTGAATCTAATTTAAATGATGTTGTTAAGTTGAAAGAGAAGTTTAATATAGCTTTTAATAATAGTATTAGAGTAGAAATTCTTCACGGTAAAATGAAGAATGCCGATAAAGATGCTATTATGGAAGATTATAAAAATGGTAAAATCAAAGTTTTAATTAGTACAACAGTTATTGAAGTAGGGGTAGATGTCAAGAATTCGACAATGATGGTTATTTTTAATGCTGAACGTTTTGGTCTTTCAACTCTTCATCAATTACGTGGCCGTGTGGGTAGAAATAGTGTCCAATCATATTGTTATTTAATTAGTAATATGGATGTTCCACGTCTTAAAGTAATGGAAGAAAGTAACGATGGTTTCTATATTAGTGAAAAAGATTTTGAATTACGTGGTGAAGGTGATTTATTTGGTACAAAGCAAAGTGGCGATATGGTCTTTAAATTAGCTGATATTAGAAGAGATTATAAAATACTTTTACAATGTAAAAAAGATGCAAATGAGTTTATTACGAATAATTTAGTAGATAATTTTAATTTATATCCTGAATTTAGAAAGATAATTAAAGAATTAGAATTTATTGATTAATTTTAAACTAGGTATATTGACAAAGAATTTATTCTAAGTTATTATTTAAATAGCATGATAGATGTCATGCTAGATTGCTTTCACGATTAGTGTGGAAGTAGATCAACCAAAACCCCCTGAAGAGTCAGCGAAAGCTGGCTCATTTTTGTTTTTTGCTTGAAATTACGGGGCTTTGTAATTTTTGAT
>CANRNY010000009.1 GCA_947632085.1 uncultured Bacilli bacterium
AAAAGTGCATTTTCTTTTAAAATTGCACTTTTTCCTACCTATTGCACTTAATTGTGCACTTTAGATTGATTCAACGTTTTTTAAAAAGTTTATTTTATTACTTTTTTATTAATAATAGTAATTGATAATATTTAATTTAAAAATTAAGTTTATTTTAATATTTTATTTGCCATTATTTCTTTTTTGTACTCACTAACATTAGCATATAATTCATTAAAAGCTTTACAGCGACTTGTAAAATCTTCTTTCATAACTAAATGAAGATTACTATCTAATTCTAAAGGAAATGATGTAAATTCAAGACCTTCACTTACATCTTCTATTTTAGTAAAATAACGAATCATAATATCAGTTATTGTTTTTTGGATTTTGTATTGTTCATTATTTACTTCAGAAAATGATATAACTTTGTTCGAAGCTTTTTTATATAAAGCTATTCTTTTGGCGTTCCATCTTTGAACTAAGAATGGCGTTACTGCTATTTCTTTATCGCTACATAATGATAAAAATAACATAACAGCAAAGAAATAATGCTCTTTAGCTCCATTTAGTTTAGCAATATAACCTTTTCTAATTTGTTTTAAGTAGGTAGTTTCGTCTTCACATTTTGGTTTAGTAGTCATTTGAACACCATATAAATAATTTTTATAGCCATCAGATCCAGCATATATTTCAGGTAGTTCTAGAGTATAACCATCAATAAATTTTAAATATCCACGTAGACGATATGGTGTTTCAGCTTTAATAGGACTTTTTTCTTCTTTAGCATATATTGAAGCATCAATACTTTTAATATGACCTAAATAAGTATATTCATTAGGTAGGATATGGTTTTCAAACATTGATAATCTAGTTGATAAAAAGTCGATTGGATTTAAAAAGTCATCAAAGGTCGCGTTAGCAAATAAAGTACAAATTATATATTTAATACGATATTCTTCTTCACTAATGTTTTCACCCATTGTTGGATGATAAAAAAGATCTTCTAAGAATTTAAAATTTTCTGAATCATAGAATGTTAGAGCTTTTTTAACATATTCAACTAATAGTGAATTAAATAAATCTTTATTAGATATTTTTAAAGTTGGAATTAAAAGTCCTTCATAGTTTAAATCTTGGCATTTACTAATTGGCACGTTATTAATATTTAAATTAAAAGCCATATTAATCATAAAGAAACAATTTATTTGACCTGTTTCAGCTTCAGGAACAATTATATTATAAAATATATCAAGTATTTTATTATCAAGCATAAGTTCAACCCCCTAATTCGCTTATTATAGCATAATTATTTAGTTATAGCATTAATTTTTTTAGGCAATATAAAAGACTAAGATTTACTTAGTCTTAATTATTTATTGGTTCTTACAAGAGGACAAGTTAGACATCTTGTGTATCCTGTTTCATCTATGGTTGAATATTCATCCATTTCTTCAATATTAAACCCTTGTAATTTTAATTCATTTATTAGTCTTTGATGACGTTTTTGAAGAATAATTGTTTTATTACCAAGACTTAGGACATTAGCTGCTAACTCTTTTTGTTCTTGAAGATTAATATATATTAATTTGGGAAATATTTTTTGAATTTCGTTAAATGAGTTTGGACTAAATCCTTCTTTATAAATAATTGCCGTATCATTTGCTATAGGATTAAATAAACAGTCAAGATGAATAAATGGAATTCTATCATCGTGATTATTAATATATAGAGGAATAACTTGATATTTATCTTTAAAATGTTCTTTGATAAAAGATAAACCTTTTTTATTAGTTCTGTGGCCTTTTTGCCCAACAAATATTATATTATTATGAATTATTACATCTCCACCTTCGATTATGATATCTTTTGGAACATAAATTATATTAGATTGCGGAAGATAGTTTAATATATCATTTATAGTATCAGTTTCTTTTTTTCGTATTTGTTCAGCCATATTATTAATCAATATCTTATTATCAATAACTATAAATGGATCACGAGTAAACATTTGATACTTATTATTGTTATTCTTTGTATAAAGTATTTGAACATTGTATTTGGTTAAAATATGTTGCAATTGTTGTTGTTCTTTTTGATATTGTTCTTCAGTGGGAGATAAAAGAACAGCTTTTAAATTATCATATTCATTTTTGATATTTAGTTTCATTTGATTAATTCTGTAAAATCTTCAACATAGTAATCAGCTAGAGATTTTATTTCATCTTCTTCATCTTGAGTAAATGGATAATTGACATTTTTAGCCCAGATAGTAGTTAGTCCACTATTCTTAGCAGCTTTTAATTCAAATGGTAGATCGCATATTGCAATGGCTATATCATTATCATTAATATTAAAATCTTTTAGGGCTTTTTGATACATATCTTCGTCAGTAAATTCGGTAGTAAAAGATTTTTCACTGATAATAGATGCAAATTTAGTAAATGGAAAAGTTTGATTAATTGTTTCGTTTTTTAACATTGATTGATTTGTTAAATCACATTTATTAATTATTACTTGTTTAATTTGATTATCTTTAAAATAGTTTAAAGCTTTTTCACCATTAGCACGATAACCCCAAGTTTTATATGCTTCAGCCGCAATATCTTCAGAACTTTTGCCTGATTGTTTTACTAATTCGTCCATATCATACCACATTTTTTCAGTGTCTAATAAAGTACCATCTAAATCCCAACATATAAGTTTAATGTTAGGTAATGTTTTTAATAAATTATTTATTTTTTTCATATTCTACCTATCCTTCTATAATATCGTCAGTCATTTCGTTAAAACGTAAACCATTAACTAAAATACTTTCCATACCATCATCAATGATATGACCAAATGATAAACTTGGAACATCTTCTGGATTACAGAAGAATGGTCTTTCATATCCCTTTGGACTAAATACTAGTTTATATATTTTATTATCACCAAACATAATAATGTTTCTTGTGTCTTTACTTAATTTAACAGGGTTTTTAGTATCATTTCTAGCATAACCAACATTTAATGGTCTTTCTTCATCCCAATGTTTTTCAACAAACATAATACCTTTATATTTTTCTTTAAAGTATGCTAGATTATCTTCAGCTACTTGTGGTTCTTTTTTAAGTAGTCGCATTGAACGATCATGATATTTACCTCTAGATACATAAACATAAACAGCATTAATTAATTTGGTTGGTTTAGCAAATATGTCTAACATTTTTTCAACGCGTTCACGGTCAACACCATTAGTAAAGAACCATACTTCATTGACTTTAATTTTATTTTTAATAATATTGTCATGGATTTCCTTAACTAAATCTAATTCTAATGATGGTTCACCACCTAATATCTTTAAAATATTTATTTCTTTGAATGGTTTCATTGAGGCATCAATCATTTCTTTAGTCATTGAGCACTTACCTGGACCACCCTCACTACAATATCCTACACAATTTAAATTACATTTTTCAGTAATTAAGTATTCTAATTCCTCGATTTTTAATTCATCTTTATCAAAATATTTTTTAAAAGTTTCATATTTTTTATGCATATTCATTCTCCTTTTCTAATTATACATTGAATTTTTTAATTTTTTGGTACTTGGCATTTCTTCATTATTAAATGCTCGATAGTTATATTCAAATATCGATGGTAGATTATTATCAATTAATATTTTATCTAATTGTCTTGTTGATCCTTGGAAACGAGGATTAATTTCAATAAAATATAATTCTTTACCATCTGATATGAAATCAATTCCTAAAACACCCCTGTAACCTAATTCCTGTAATTTATGACATATTTTTGCGGTATAAGTAATAAATTTTTCTTTAATATTTTTAGGAATCTCGATATCATAAAATGATCCTATATATTCTATTTTATCAGTTATATCTAGTTCTTGCATAGATGGTGGGAAGACTTCTATTTGGTCTTTTGAAATTATACAATGAATATTATATGGAGTGTTATTTTCTAAATAAGTAGATATTGTATAAGTTTCATCACTTAGTAATTTATTTTTTAACTCTTCACTATTTTCTTTTGTACATAGGAAGGTTTTAGCTCCACCACTACCAATTGGATGCTGAACGACCAATGTCTTATTTTCTGGACTTAATTTATCATAGTTAAATTCTTTACCTAAAACATATGTATATTCAAGCATTGGGACGAGATTTTGCATTAATTTTCTCGTTTTTATTTTATTGTTTAATAGTTCTATTAGTTCTTTACTATTTTGACAGATGATTTTAGAATTTGGTGGTAGTTGGCATTGGGATACAATTTTAGGGTCGTGGGCCATTATTTCTAATGGTTCATTTATATCTTTTAATAGGTCATTATAGACATTAATTTCTCTTAAATTATTATCAGGATTCCAATACTCAAATTCTAAAACATGTTCTAATGTATTAGTAGTATAAGATTTATTTTTAGAACTATTATCACCAAATAAAGTGATTGAATAGTCGAAGAAATAAGTATTTTCGATAGTTATTTGTTTGGGACCGATATATACTCTTTTCATTTGGAACTCCTATAATACGTTATGAGTACATGGCTTACATAATGGTCCCATTAAAACATGATATTTTTGACATATTTCTTCACTTTTTTTCTTGGCTTCAATAAATAAATCGGCTTTAGGTGGGAAGTTAGCTTCACCATAGGGAAATAATGGGGATAGAACTGGATTAACACCTATTTTAGCTAGTTTTTCAACCCCTTTAAGAGTTTCTTCTAGTGGTTCGATACCAACTATTAAAAGTGATCTTACTTTATTAGGTCCAAATACTTTAACAGCTGTTTCGAGAAATTTTAAATAGTTTTCTTGTCCGATAGCATATTTTTCTGGACAATATTTTTTTAAATATTCAGGATGATTTAATTCCATATTAATAGATAAACCATGAATACCTATTTCTTTTAAATGTTTTATATATCCTTCGTATTGAGTTGAATCGTTATAACTTGTAAATCCTCGTGGAGTCATCATTATATCAATTTCTAAGTTTGAATATTTTTTAGCAAAATGATCATACATTGAGGTAATTTCTTCTAAATCACTTGGCCATACTGAACCACTAGATATTAGTAAATGTCTGGTATTAGTTTGAGCTAAAGCAATTTCTAAAGCTTCTTCCATACCTTTAATAGAATTTAATTCGTACTTAAATTCAACGGCATTACAGAATTTACAATTGTTTGAACAACCACTCATTAATTGTAAACGAGTACGATCAGTGTAAGTATTAACATAGACAGTTATTTTTTTACCATCAATTACTAATTCATCTTTCATATAGTCTGGTGGAGTTATGACTTCTGTTTCAATTTTTTCACCTTTATTATCAGTTATGAATAATTTATCTTTTTCCGCAATTAATTCATATTCTGAATCTGGTTCAACACCTATAGTGGCATAGGTATCTTCGTATTTTAGAGTTACACCACTACAGGTGATGTAATCATCCATTAGCCAAATATCAGATTGTTTATCTAATATCTTTTTGGCTTCTTTTGAAACTTTTATGCCTTTTTCGAGTAGATTAGCTTTTAATATAAAACCTTTTTCCATTTTTATTCCTCCTTTTAACTTTCTTTATCTGGGAAAATATCTTTTATACGCTTTTTTATACTTCTTGAATCATTTATTTTCATTATATCTTGCCATAAAGGATAACAATGTGGGCATCTTTCGATGCTTGTTAAACTTTTGATATCGTAGGTAGCATTAAATTTTTTAATGCCATCAATGTAACGCTTTGTACAGGCTGAACAATTTGATGATGTCATATGAGGGAAGACTTCATTACGACCAGCAAAGCCAGCTCCTTGACTGCCACTTAGTACTTCTTCATCAAAATATCCCCCGATTCTTATATCAACATCTTGACGATTTATCTTTTCATATATTCCTTTGACAATTACTTCAATACTCCAAAGCCATGGTACGCGGTACTGGCCCATTTCATATAAGTAATTAGCTAGAGAATAATCTTGTAAAGATGTTGGTTCAATAGATACGGCATCAAATCCCATATTGAAACAATCAATAGCTGTTTTTATAGCATCGTCGACAGCTTCTTTTTCAGTAAGAAAGATTGGCTTGAAATTGATATAAGCTAGAGCCTTAAAACCGTATTTATGGAGTAATTTAACTGAGTTTTTAATAATTTGAATATCTTCAATACCTTTATGATGACATAATTCTCTTACTGTTTTATTCGTTGATTCAACACCTATTCCAACTTCGACTAAGCTAGAATATACATCTTTAATATTTTTAATACTTTCTTCGGTAACATATTCGGCGCGTGATTCAACAATTACTTTTTTGACGTTAGGATAATTATTTAATGATTTAAAGATATATTGAATGGCTTTTAGTGATATTTCATTTTGGTTAAATAAACTACCTAGATTGTATAGACATAGGACTGGATAATCATTTAAATTGAATTTAAAGTTTTCTTTTTCAATTGCAGTACCATCTAGAACACTATTCCATTGAGCGATGTAATTTTTATCGGTTACTTTATGAATTGGAGTACCATTAAAGTGTGAACACATCGAGCAACCACCAGTTTTCTTATAATGCTCACAACCATTAGCTCTTAAAACAACCATGATACGATCGATTATTTCTCCTTCATAGAAAAACTTATTTATTTCTATTTCGGCTAGTTTATTATTATCAAAGTTTTTTAAGGGTGTTGAATTTCTTAAACTTTTTATTTTATTTTCTACTTCATTACTCATTGTTACTCATCCTCCTTACATAAATTAATTACGGGACGATATTTATGACCTTTAATTTCAGGAAATTCTTTAACAATTTCTATTTTAAGTTTCATATCGTGTGGTATAAGTAGATAAATACTATTTTTGATAGTTTCTAAGTCAATATCAAAAGGTCCTTTAATAAGATAAAGAGTTAGTTCATTTTTTTGGTATTGAACAAATTGATATCTTAAACCATGAACAGGAATGTTAAATTCTAAAAACCAATTATAAGCAATATCCATAAAGGATGATGCTGGAACATATTCATTTTTATTAATCTTAATACTATCCATGAATCTTCCTTCGATTTTTTTCATTGTACGACAATTATTTTTACAAGAACATTTAGTTGGTTTATCTAAGATTACTAAATCACCTTGATTATATTTAATAATAGGAGTTGATAAATTTAATAAATTAGTACCAATTAGAATACCTGGTTCACCGTTTTTAGTCTTTTTAAATGTCTTAGGATTAACTGTTTCAACATAACAAGCATCTTCTTCAATATGATATGTATGATATGGGCATTCTAAAGCGATTCTCGTTAATTCTTCACTACTATATTCATCGACAATTTTAACATTAAGTTCTTTTTCTAATTTATCTCTAAAAGAACGATTTGATTGTTCTGAGTGAACGATAACTGTATCTACTCCATACTGGCTTAAATCGACTTTTTTTTCACTTATTCTTTCTAAATATGTTGGATACGTTGATATTATTTTGGGACGTAATTCTTTAATCTTTTTAATGGCATCATCAATCTTAGTTGTTGTAGGAAGAAATTCGCTCTTATATAAATGATCAACTTCAGTAATCCACCATGGACATGTATAAATGAATAAGACTGTATCAGTTGGTTTATACCTATTATTTGTTTGTAAATAATATTGTCTAAAACCTTGGATTGTATCATTATATATTGCATCTTTGGATACAGCAATTGTAACAAACTTTCCACTTGAACCAGAACTACGGGTTGTTATATTTAAATCAGCAAGATCTTTAACTATTTCATTGGGAAATCCATTTATTAGTTCTTCTTTAGTTAAGATTGGAAGTTTATCATAATCTTTCCAGGTTTTTATATCACCTTTTTTAAAGCCAATGGCATCGTATTTTTTACGATACAAAGGAATGTTTTCATAGGCATAATCAACAATATAGGAGATTCTTTTTAATTGCCATTCTTTTATTTTTTTATAACTTTGATATGGAAAATTACGAATTGATGGCCAATCTTTTTCCATCATTTCTTTAACGATATTCTTATGAATGTTATCTTGGAATACTTCTCTTGCTTTCTTTTTAATATTCAAATAGTCTTCATTTGTAAATGTTTTCATATATCTTATCCCCTTCTTTTAAAATAAAAAGTGATGCTAAAACATTAATTAAAACATCGTGTTTTAATTATTATCATCACTTATTTTCACTAATACATTTTTCAAAGCCATATTCAAATAAGGAAAAATCGTTGTTGATTTTTTCTTCGAATATTCCGTTAACTTTTTTAAATTGACATTTTTTATATAGGTTAATAGCTGGAATGTTGTTGTCGCAAACTAGAAGACGTAGATACTTGGCGCCGTTTTCTTGTGCTATTTTACAGGCAGCAGAAATTATTTCTTGACCAATGCCCTTTCTTAGAGAATCGACATTTACGCCAAGACGATTTAGAACATATGCTTTAGCGCTTTTATCTTCCCAATCTAAGCTTGTTTCAATGTTTTGATGTTCATAGATTGCAAAAGCACCTAGTATTTCATTATCTTCTTTAATTAAGTATAGATTGTTCTTTTTTATATCATCAGCAAAAAGCTCGTTGGGATAATATTGATTCCAAATTTTTATGTTGTTTAAATACATATTATCTATTATTTTAGAATACATTGCTTTGATATCTTCTAAATCTCTTTGTTTTGCTAGAACAACTTCCATTTTATTCCCCTCTTTCTATTTTTTATCTTTAGGAATTAATTTCATTCCCATACCATTAGTTTGTTTATGTTGGTATTCTATATATCTTTGAAGCATTTCTTTAAATTCACTTTCATAAGTTAGTAATTTATTTGGTTCAATTCCTTCGCCGGCTTTATGGATGCAATTTGGATCTCCAGGACCATATATGACGATGCTACTATCAGGGTATAATTGTTCAAAATATCCAGCTTCAGTAGCATATTGAGCATCGATTAATTCTTTGTTATTGGCTTCGGCTTCTCTTATGATAAATTCACTTGGTCTTCTTTCAAATGGTGGAATAGTTAAAACATTAAATAATTTTGATTCACCATAATTATGACTTATCTCTTTATGTTTATCTTGTAAGTAACTATACATTGCTTTTAAGACCTTTGAATTAGAAGTTCTAATGCCAAAACAAGTTGAACAAAATGCTGGAACAACATTTGATGGAGTTTCACCACCATTAATATGTGTAATACAAACAGCTGATTCTTCTTTGAATTTAGCTTTTAGTTTAAGAATTTCATTAATAAAGGCGGTTTGTAATTCAATGGCGTTTATACCTAATTCTGGTGTACCTGAGTGGCAGGCAATTCCATTCATTATACTTACATATATTGAATTTCCACGACTTGATACATAGTAATCAAGGTTTGTTGGCTCACCAACTATAATCATACTAGCATTTATATTTCTTTTCTTTAGTTCACTTGTTATATGTTCAATTCCATATAGTTTTGTTTCTTCATCACTTGTTATAGAGATTACAACAGGAATATCAAGACTTTTTATATAATCAATATTGGCAATTAAAGTAGCAATAAATGATTTCATGTCTGAAGTTCCTAAACCTTTTAACTTATCATTTTCAAAGACAATATGACTATTATGTCCTTCAGTTTCTTTAACAGTATCAATATGACCAGATAAGAGAATACAATCTTTAATATCTTTTAATTCGTGGTTAACACCAATAAGTAAGTGATTATTCTCATTTTGATCTGTTAATTCAACTAATTCTATGCAATCTTTAAAAGCATTTCTTAAATATTCCATTATGGGATGAGTTTTACTTATTTTTCCATATGATGGAGTATTAACTAAATTTGATAGTTCATATAGTACATTGTTATTTGCTTTTTTTTCTGCCATTTTCTTGCCCCTTTTCAACTGAAGCTAACGCTGCTTTATAATCATCATAATTTCCTAAGTATTCTTTTGTTTTACCATCTTCAAATAGAATAATTCGATCAGCAAATTTATTAATAAAGAATCGATCATGACTTATAAATATTAAAGTCCCGTTAAATTCTTCTAAGGCTTCTTCTAATACTTCTTTAGTTGGTATATCAATATGGTTTGTCGGTTCATCAAAGATTAAAGTATTTACTTCTTGTTGAAGTAATTCGGCCATTTTTACTTTCATTTTTTCGCCACCAGATAAGTTTTTAACTCTTTTTGAAACATCTTCGGCATAAAATTTAAATCTTGAAAGAATACTACGACATCTTTCTTCTGATAAACCAACAGCTTTATTAAAGTATTCTAATAATGTTTGGTTACCATCTTTAAATTCGATTATTTGGGGAATGTAACCTATTTTTACACTTGGTCCTACATATACATCTCCAGATACTGGTAAAGTTTGTTCACCCATGATAGTTTTTACGAATGTTGATTTTCCTGTACCGTTTTCACCTAAGATGGCTACTCGTTCTCCAGCACGGATTTCGACATTTACATTTTCAACAATTGGTTTACCATCTTCAGTTGTTACTGTTAGGTCATTTGTAATAATGATTTTTTTACTTGTTTTATTTTGTTCTTGGAAAGACATATTTAATTTCTTTTGTTCAACTGGTTTTTTAATTGCTCTTTCACGCATTCTTTGAGCTCTTTCCCATAATGTTTTTCCTTGCTTAGTTAAAGCGGAACTATTTCTTCCCATACCTAAACTCATAAATTCTTTAGCTTTAGTTTCAAGTTGTTTAATTGCTTCTTGTTCATCACCATATTGAGTCATTCGTTTTTCAAATTCAATTTCACGTTCTACTAGATATCCAGAATAATTTGTGGCATAAACATGACCAATTCCATAATCATCAACAGCTAGGATTTGATTAGCCATTTTATCTAAGAAATAACGGTCGTGAGACACAATAATTGAAGCGCCTTTAAATGATTTAATGTATGATTCTAACCACTCAACTCTTTTTAAATCTAGGTGATTAGTAGGTTCATCAAGTAGTAATAAATCAGGTTTAGTAAGTAATACTTTCGCTAATTGAACTAAAGTTTTTTCACCACCTGATAAAGTCGCGTATGATTGAGTTAAAATGTCTGGATCTAGTTCTAAACCATTTATAACCATATTTATTTTATAGTCAATATCGTAACCACCCATTAAACTAAATTTTTCAATTAAAGCGCAATATTTTTCTAAAAGTATTTGATTATCACTTTCAGTTCCAATCCTTTTTTCATATTCTTTTATTTGCTTTTCAACATTATTAATTTCAGTAAAGACTTCTTTTAATATTTCATATACGGTTCTATCATCATCAACATTTGATGCAAGTTGATCTAAGTATGCAACTTTAGTTCCTTTTTTTAAATTAACTTGACCTTTATCTGGGTTTTCTAAGCCAGCTATTATTTTTAAAATTGTTGATTTACCACAACCATTAGGACCAACGATTGCCAGCGATTCACCTTCATTAAGTGTAAAAGATACGTCTTCAAATAACGATCCATAACCAAAATTCTTGGCTATTTTGTTAACATCAAGTATTAACATTTTCCTCACTCCCCTTTTCTTTTTATTTACGCCATTTCTCTAACATACTTTTATATTTTATAAAAAAAGTGGGCATAAAGCATTGCACATGCCCATGTCCACTTTTTTAAATATGCCAGATTATGGGCAAATATTTAAATTATGTTTTATTATAATTACAGTCATTTAAAAAGTCAATAGAACTTTTTTGAAATTATTTAATTTAGGATTTATTCTTTTTAATGTTCTAAATTATTTTACTATAATAAATATACATTATCGTATTTGTTTGTTCAATTAAAAAAGACTAAGTTGGCATTTTTAGTCTTTTTAAGTATTTTATTTATTTTATAATTTCTCTTTCAAATAAGATATTAAATTCGTAATCTGGTGTATATTCAAAGCCCTTTTCATAATTTTCAGAAGGCTCTAGTTTTATTATGATTGGTTGAATACTTATGCATTTCCAACCTTTTTTGGCATATTCTTCTATTATTTCATCTATTTCTAGAGATGACTTACTTTGAAGATATTTATATTCATACTTTTTTGACATTATAATATTTTGACTTTCATAGTTATTAAAATCTTCTTTATCACATTCTAAAAATACTTTATTAAAACTTATATATAAGTCTCCGTATTTATTATCACTTTTCTTTTTCCCTAAGCCACTTAGTTTTATTTTATCGTATGGCTTAATCGTATTTGGAACCTTTACGATGACTTCTCTATCTGTTTCTTCTATGTATATTTCAAAATCAGTTTTATCGTTTATATTACCTTTAAGATAAATTTTTTCATATTCTTTATACAAATCATATTCTTTTTTCATACTACACCTCTTAATACATTATATCATTGATTAATATAATGCTCTAATATCTTGAAAAATGAAATTAAGCTAATACTTACTCTTTAATTATTTATCATTTTTCTTTTTTAATACTAAAGCGCCATAGGAATCTAATTCTTCTTTTGTAGTTTCTCCTAAGGAATAAGTTTTTTCATATGTAGTATATTCTGATGGTAAAAGGATTTTTATTCTGCCATCTGACCTATTTACAGCGATTAAAATAGAATCAGTTAAAGTATGTCTTCTAAACATAATATATTCATTATTGATTTCGATTATTTCTAAATCAGCTTCCTCTAAGAATTGTTCTTTTTTTCGTATTTCACTAAGACTTTGAAAGAACTTAAGTAAATCTTCATCTACTTTATGCCAAGGAAAGGGACGACGATTAGCTAAATTACCCATACCTTGTAATCCTACTTCATCACCATAAAAAATTGATAAAATACCTGGGAAGAATGTTAAGACATATAAGTAAGCTTTATATATTTCTTTACCTTTTTGATATTCTTCTTCAGTTAATTGATAATTTTTTTGCCATTCTAAGTCGCCTTCATTATTTAAATTCCAAGCCCATTCGCCAGAATATCTAAATTCATGAGTACCAAAAATATTTATTGCTCTTGTAATATCGTGAGTAGATGTAAAGTTCATTAAGGAATTTAGAGTATCTTTTGGATATTCAGTCATTAACTGGTTTATAACATCACGTAATTTATATGCATCTTCATATTTGAAATATCTAATTAAAGCATCGATTAAGGTATAATTCATAACCGTATCCATACCTTTACCACCAGAAATATAGTTTCTATTCATACGCATTGGATTTTTCCATACTTCACCGATAATAAAGCCATCTTCTTTGTTTCTTTTAACAGCTGTTCTAATTCCTTCAATAAATTCATCACTTAGTTCATCAGCAACGTCTAATCTTAAGCCATCAATACCTAAGGAAAACCATAAATCAATTATGCCACCTTCACCATAAATATATTGTTGCCACTCTTTGCTGTTACCATCACAAACTGGGAGATTTTTCATACCCCACCAATAACCGAAATATGTTTTATTATCAGCAATATATTTACGATAAAATGGATAATACTTTGATTCAGGACTTTGGGAAGCACCAAGTTCATTAAAATGATTATATTCATTAAAATATTTACTATCATTACCAGTATGATTAAAGACAGCATCTAAGATAATTTTAATGCCTTTTTGATGAGCTATAGTACATAAATTTTTCAAATCTTCATTTGTTCCAGCATAAGGGTCAACTTGTTCGTAATCAGATGTATCGTAACGATGATTGGATTGTGACCAAACTATTGGACTTAGATAGATGATACTTACGCCTAATGATTTTATATAATCTAATTTATCGATAATACCTTGTAAGTCACCTCCATAAAAGTCAGCATTCCAAATACCATTTTCATCTGGTCCTATTTTTATATCTTCATTCCAATTAGAATGAATTGTTCTATTGTCCATAGATGGTAGTGATTCTTTACGACCTTTATTAAAACGATCAACAAAAATATGATACATTATTTTGCCTTTAGCCCAATCCGGTACTTCAAAATTAACACTCATCTGCCACATTTCACTTGGAGATATTGTCGAAGCTTCTTTTTGATTCTCTTTTTTTAAATAAATTGATTGATTATTAACGTTAAAGGTAAAATAGTAATGATATATAGCTTTAGTAGATAATGAAATCGATGTTTTAAAATAAGAAAATTCTTCATCATTTTTTATATGATCTAAACGAAATATTTCTCTGGTATTATTATTTTCAACAATGAATGATACAGATGATATCCAACCTAATGACATAGGTATTTTTATTGTTACATCATATTTGGCACCATTTTCATTCTTTTCTATTTCTATGATATTAAATTTAGTTTTTTCTAAAATATTTTCCATAAAACCACCCTATATTATATTTTTATCTATCTTAGCATTAATATATCATAAGAAATAATAAAACTCCATCATTAAATGGAGTTTTTCTACATTTGTAAGCAAGATTATTTATTAGTTGCTTGCCATCAAGGAGTGAGAAATATTTTCATATTTTATCAAGTTCATTTAAAATATACTATATTTTATGAAAAAGTCAAATAGTATACATTAATAGTATATTCATTTTTTTTATTATTTTTTCTAAACTTTATTTTTAAGCGCTTGATCTATTTCATCAAATAATGCTGAACGTTTTTGATATTCGGATTGCTTCAATTCTGAAATTATATTATCCACAAGATTATTACCACAATTTAATTTTGAAATAGCTGTTATATATTTTGATGCTTTATTGTAAACTTCTCTATTTCTACCTTCTTTAAGAGTTTTATAAAATTCATTGACAAAATATTTATATAAATCATCATTATATTTATTTTTTAACAAATCAATATTATTTATTAATAAGTATTTATATTTACTATCGTTTAATAAGTTCCATAATTTATCTGCTTTATCATAAAACTGATAAAGTTTAATAAGTAAGAAAATATCTTTAGTTTTGCTTTCTATTAATTTTATTACTTTTTCGGAAGATAAATCATAAGATAGAATATTTAAATATTCAATGTGTCCTAAGCATAGAAAACTATAAAGAGAATGAGTTATATTTATTTCTTTATTTTCATGTTCCGTAGCGCAAACAAATCGATATAATACATCTGGAATATATATTTTGTTTTTTACATAGTTTTTGTTTATTAGATTCATAAATTCTCTATATAATTCTAAAACATTATTATAATTTTCTATGACATAGTCTATATATTCTAGATATTTAGCATTTTTTAATAATGAATATGCAACTTCTGAAGTTGTATAATTACTCAATAAATATATAGTTATTAAAATATTAGATTTTGGAACAGAGTTTTTTATACTATAATGTTTTAAACTGTCTAAATAATTTTCTAGAACTATACAATACTCTGCAATATCATAACTACTTTTATTCTTTTTATAAAAACAAGCAATCCATTTGTAATCAGAATATACAGATAATTTTTCATTAAATAACATTTTATCTATTTGTGGTTGAAGTTCTTTATTTTTATATAGTTCTTCTATTTTTTCTTTTTCTTTATTACTTAGTATTTCACTATCAAAATCATCATATTCATAACTATAATAATCAGTTAAATCTTGAACTTTTTTATTTAATTTATCTAAAAAAGTAAAAGATTTATCATTTTTGGCTAAATACTTTTCATAATTCTTTTTTAGATACAATTCAAATGTCCTTTCTTCATTATGTTTAAGTTCAGTAAGTAAAATTTCTTGTAATTGTTCAATATTAAGACTATTTACATATTTTTCTAATACTATATCAAAAAATAGTGGTTTTTCGAAGTTTAAATTATCCCTATAGTCATAATCATCATAGTCGTAATCATCTTTATATTCGTCATAGTAATCATCATAGTTGTAATAGTCGTCTTCATCATCTTCATAGTCACTATTTAACCAAGACTCGTAATCATCTACTTCATCTGGAAATAATTCAAAGTATAAAGCTGTCATATGTTTACATGTAATATTCCCATTGGCGTGTGGACAATCACAATATGACTTCCTAGGATGCTCTATATTTATTTTTACGTAGTAAGGTTTCTTTAAACTACCATCTACATAGCCTTCAAATTCTTGATCATTTAATTGATTTACATTATGTACCTTATTATTTTTATAGTAATCATACCCTCTGCTTACGGAAGAACTACTTGCACTTGTAAGAATACTCATTTTAACACCTCAAAATTATTATATCATTGATTAATAAAAATACCTAATCTCTTAAAAAGAAATTAGGTAAATTGACTTAAGGCTTCGTAAGTTCTTAAATACTAATTAAAAAATGTTATCATAAAATTGCGTTTGTTTCAATCTATTCTTTTTGTAAAATTTAAATAATAAAATAAAACCTAGTTATTAAAAACTAGGTACTGAATGACCTAAAGCTTCAAAAGTTTTCTAGGTACCACTTTTTAAAAAATATCGAATATTAATGATTGTGTCAATTCTTTTTAATTATTTTATTAATTTTTTTAAATGTTCAAAAAATCTTTTAATCGTTCAAAAATTAAACGAACGATTAACATATCAAAAAAAGACTAAGTTTATTTACTTAGTCTTTTATCGTTTATTGTTTTACTTTTTTAGAGCTTTTCTTTGATTCTTTACTAGCTTGCTTCTCCTTAATAGAAGATTGTACCACTATCTCATTTGGGATGAATAAAATTGCTATAAAATATATAAAACTAATAATTTGTTACAGAAAAATAGGGCTCCATCAATTAAGACAGTGCCCATGCAAAAGTGTAAATACTTTTTCCTTGCATTTTCATATTAACACATAATAATGATTATGTCAAACTATTTTCTTCAATATTTATACTATAGTGTTTTTTTATTATTTTATCAAAATAGCTATATATTGATTTTAATAGTTCATTATTATTATAGTATTCTTTGTGTAAAAGTATTCGCTTATAAAACAAATTATTTATATCTTTAGTGATGTTTTGCCTAACACCTGTACTAGTAACAATTTTATTAAACATATAAAGCGTATAAGTTATTTGCCTTATTCTTGAATTACTTAATTTGTTATCTCTTGTTTTCTTTCCTATACCACAATTATTTAAATAATTTACTATTTTAAAATCGGGAGCAAAATTATTATCTTTTTTATCAAGATCACATAAAATACACGAATTATGAGCAACCGCGTTTCTTAATTTTACAATTTCTCTTAAAATAAAAACATTTTTAATTTCATTTTGCAACTTATATTCTTTAGCAAAAAACTCATAAAAATTAACTAAATCACCAAGTGTTATTATCTCTAGGAATTCCCAAACTGGAATGTTTTCTAATTTTGTATCTTTATCGATATCATATTTGGAAAACACTTTATGATAATATTCACTTCCAACTTTTTTTAATATACCATTATGTACTTTTTTAGGAAATTTTTCATCATTAAAGTCTTTTTCTAAATACATATTAACTATTCTATAGCCATCTTCTTTATAAATATCTTCTATTAAATTTAAAATTCTTATTTTTAAATAATGTTCAATATCAATAATCATTTTAAATAAAACTAATCTAGTTCTATAGTCAATAATAGATAAATCTTTTAAATAGGCAAAATCTAAATCTATAAATTTATCAACAAATTTTCCATCAATGAAATATCTTTCAAAATTATGCTTATATGCTGTCACATTATAATAATTATTGTTGTATCTCAAATAATTTTCTGCTTCAACGTCAGTCATTTTTTTAAATTTAATATTTTTTTGTTTTAAATATGGAACCATTTCAGAAATTTTCATCATAGGTCTTATAGTATTTATTGTTGAAATTTCACTCATATCTTCACCTTTTTTATCGAATATTATATCAGAACAAAAGTAAAATAAATAATTAGAATTATTATATTTACACATTCAGAAATCTCACGATTCATTTTTCTTGTTTCATCGGAATCTCCTCATTCACAAGCCAAAATTCCGATGGTCGCCACCATACTCTATTTTAATCCTTTAAACTACAAAAAATAATTTTTTAATTACTAGCATAAATTTTAATTTTGCTCATAAAACAATTATATACTAGCAAACTAACGTTCGTCAATAGTTTTTTTACAATTTGAAGAACTTTCCTATAAGATAAAAAGACTAAGTTTCCTTAGTCTTTTATCATTTATTATTTACTCTTCTTAGAAGATTTTTTAGTTTCTTTTTCTGCTTGTTTTTCTTTAATAGCAGCTTGTGAGCCATAAAACTAAGGATAACTTAACGGAATGTGTCTACACTCCATTTAGACTAAAATGACTTTACTTATTAATTATTAATTTTTAAAATTTTGTTAACTTCTATTTTTCTATATTTTCTATCTTTGTAATATTTAAATTCCATTCAGCAAATTTTTTATACAATCCATCAGTATTAAATATTTCATCAATAATCTTTTCTTTTTCATCAGGATATTTTTCTAAATATTTTCTAATATTATATAATTGAAGTGTAGTCAGAAGGCAAATTTCTTGATGTGTAGCATATTTCAACATTTGATTTGGAAAATAATCTTGCCTACATTCTAGTTCTTTATCATTAAAAGCATTTACTAACAATATTCCTTTAGGCATTATATCATTTTCAATATGGTATTCAGATTTCCACTTTACTATCTGAGAAGTATGCTTTTCTGTTGCACTTCCAGATATACCTTTAACTTCAACAACAGCAATTTTTTCATTAAACTTAATAACGATATCTTCATCTACAGAATCAGGATCATATTTTATTATTGAAAATCCAATATTTTTAAATTGCTCAACAGAATTCATTTCTAATTGTGTACCAGTACCAGTAAACATTACTTTTTGTTTTTGAAGATTTATTAATGCTTTTTCTTTATTTTCAATATTTGTTAATAATTTGTTTAACTCACATTTTGATTTATCAATATCATTCATCATTATCTCTTCGTTTGGTAATAGGTATTTTTTTGAATAAGCAGGTAATTCAAATTCTTCATTCAGTAACAAATTATTAATATTACTTAAATCATTTAAGAACTTCTTTTCTATCCTTGATTCATTTGTTGGATTCTTTCTATCAAACCCTAAATCAGGGAAAAAGATTATTTTCCCTTTTCCTACTTGTTCATAATATGATAAAACCTTATTTGTTCCTTTAATTGTCATCAAAATATTGTCATTTACATTTTCATATACTGTACGATATTCAAAATAATCATTGTATCTTTCAAATTGTTCTTCAACCTTTTTGTTTTTAAATGAAATCCTTTTGCCTGATAATGCTAAAGAAGATACCTTTACAGGCAACAATGATATTGAATGAACATCTTCAACATAATAAGTTGTTTTTGCATTCCTTCCAGTACCAGAAGTATCTTTTTTGCCTGTATAACAATAAACACAATCATCATTTCCACCTAATACTATTATATTTTTCCCACTTTCCAAAAACTCTTTAATTTCAGCTTTTCTTTTTTTTAGATGTAATTTTAATTGGGTAGAATCATGATCAGTAATTCTTGGCAAACCATTGTACTCACCATATGTTTCAAAACTTCTAAATATATTATTCAAATCAACTAATAATACATCATATTCCAAAATGGTTTTTTCACTTGAAAAATCTATGTATTCCATATCCTTATGATCAAATTCAGGATAATATCCCAATCGTCCAAACTTCATAAACAAACCTCCTGATTTATAAATATTTCAAGATATATTATATCATATAAAATATAATTTTTATTCGTGCTCAATTAAAAATCCATCTTTTCTACTTTTTCCATTTATTTCTAATTTTATTGTTTCATTCATAAAGTTTAATTTCCATTCAAGATACTCATCATCGGATATATCATAGTTTTCTCTCCTTTCTCTCATCTTCTTCCACTCTTGAATTCCATTATAAACATTCATGTTATATGGTTTACCAGAAAAAGTATCCATTTCAATATTGAATTGATAATATGGGAACTCTTCTTCTAACCACATTTGATAATAAATCTCATCTATTGGATTAGTGAAATCATATTTTCTAATTGCATCTATACTTACTTCAAATAGTTCTGCTAATTCCTCCAATCTACTTGGACTTGGACTAGTAGTATTGTTTTCGTACTCACGAATTGTTTTATTTGGTTCCTTTCCTCCAAATCCAAAATAAGCTGCTACATCCTCTTTAGTCATATGTCTGACTTCTCTTATGTACTCAAGTCTGGCTCCTTGAGACATATTCTTTAAATTAGGTTTAATGTAAAACATTCTATCTACCTCCATTTCGTTTTACTTTTTCACCAACAAAAAAAGTAGCCCTAACCTTATTGCTACTTTTCTGCATAAAAATTTATTATTGTGGCATCACACCACCCAATCCATTTTTATTATTTATATAATAATATCATCCTTTCGTTTTATCCTTTTATTCCAACAAAAAAAGACTCGTTTGAGTCTTTCTTATTTTACCATTTGGAGTGTGTTCTCACTCTATTTTTGGTGGGACTTGATAGCAGCTTGTGCAGCAGCTAGACGAGCAATTGGAACTCTAAATGGAGAGCAAGATACATAAGTTAATCCTACATTATGGCAGAATTCAACTGATGATGGATCTCCACCATGTTCACCACAAATACCAAGTTTGATATTTGGTCTTGTTGCTTTACCTTTTTCAGCTGCCATCTTAACTAATTGACCAACACCTGTTTGATCTAATCTAGCAAATGGATCTTGTTCGTAAATCTTATTTTCATAGTATGAACCTAAGAATTTACCAGCATCATCTCTTGAGAAACCAAATGTCATTTGAGTTAAGTCATTTGTTCCGAATGAGAAGAATTCAGCTTCTTTAGCAATAGCATCAGCAGTTAAAGCAGCACGTGGAATTTCAATCATAGTACCAATATGGTATTCCATGTCTGATTTTCTTTCTTTTTTAACTTGTTCAGCTGTTTCAACTACAATGTCTTTAACGAATTTTAATTCTTTAACTTCACCAACTAATGGAATCATGATTTCAGGAACGATATCGTATCCTTCTTCTTCTTTAACTTCAATAGCAGCTTCCATTAAAGCTCTAGTTTGCATCTTAGCTATTTCTGGATAAGTAACAGCAAGACGGCAACCTCTATGACCCATCATTGGGTTAAATTCATGTAATTCAGCACATTTAGCTTTAAGATGTTCTACTGTAACATTCATATCTTTAGCTAAGGCTTTAATATCTTCTTCCTCTGTAGGTAAGAATTCATGTAAAGGAGGATCTAAATAACGAACTGTCATTGGTAAACCTTTTAATTCCTTATACATAGCTTTGAAGTCACCTTTTTGGAATGGAATTAATTCATTTAAGGCTTCTTCACGAGCTTCAACTGTTTCAGATAGAATCATTTTTCTAATTTTTGGAATTCTTTCTGGATCGAAGAACATGTGTTCAGTACGGCATAAACCAATACCTTCTGCTCCTAATTCAACAGCTTTTTTAGTATCTGTAGGATTATCAGCATTAGTTCTTACGCCTAGTCTTCTATATTTATCAGCCCATTCCATAACACGGCCGAATTCTCCAGCGATTGTTGCATCAACTGTTTTAATTTCACCATCATAGATATTACCAGTTGAACCATCGATAGAAATTACATCGCCTTCATGGAATGTTTTACCAGCTAGAGTAAATTCTTTTTTAGCTTCATTCATTTGAATATCGCCACAACCTGATACACAGCAAGTACCCATACCACGTGCTACAACAGCAGCATGTGAAGTCATACCACCACGAACAGTTAAGATACCTTGACTAGCTTTCATACCAGTGATATCTTCTGGAGATGTTTCAAGTCTTACTAATACAACCTTTTTACCTTTTTTATGCCAATTTTCAGCATCTTCAGCAGTAAAAACGATTTGACCACAAGCAGCACCAGGAGATGCTCCTAAACCTTTACCAATTGCTTTAGCTTCTTTTAAAGCATTTTGATCAAATTGAGGATGTAACAATGTATCTAGATTTCTTGGATCAATCATTAGAACGGCTTCTTCTTCAGTACGCATACCTTCATCTACTAAATCGCAAGCGATTTTTAAAGCAGCTTGAGCAGTACGTTTACCATTTCTAGTTTGTAACATATATAGTTTACCATGTTCAACAGTAAATTCCATATCTTGCATGTCTCTATAATGATCTTCTAGAGTTTTACATACTTCTTTAAATTGTTCAAATGCTTCTGGGAATTTTTCTTCCATTTCAGCAATCTTCATTGGAGTTCTTACACCTGCAACAACGTCTTCACCTTGAGCATTAGTTAAGAATTCACCAAATAAACCTTTTTCACCAGTAGCTGGGTCTCTTGTAAAGGCAACACCTGTACCACAATCATCACCCATGTTACCAAAGGCCATTGATTGAACGTTTACAGCAGTACCCCAAGAATAAGGAATATCATTATCTCTTCTATAAACATTAGCTCTTGGATTATCCCATGAACGGAATACAGCTTTAATAGCACCCATTAATTGTTCTTTAGGATCATCTGGGAAGTCTTTACCAATTTTTTCTTTGTATTCAGCTTTAAATTCACGAGCTAATTCTTTTAAGTCATCAGCGTTAAGTTCAACATCTTGTTTAACACCTTTTTTAGTTTTCATTTCGTCGATTAATTCTTCAAAGTATTTCTTGCCGACTTCCATAACAACGTCAGAATACATTTGAATAAATCTTCTATAGCAATCCCATGCCCATCTAGGATTTTGACTTTTTTCTGCAAGTACTTCAACAACTTCTTCATTTAAACCTAAATTTAAAATTGTATCCATCATACCTGGCATTGATGCTCTAGCACCTGATCTAACTGATACTAATAATGGATTTTCTTTGTCGCCAAATTTTTTACCAGTTATTTTTTCCATCTTACCGATGTATTCATTGATTTGACCTTGAATTTCTTCATTTATTTCACGGCCATCTTCATAATATTGAGTACAAGCTTCAGTTGTAATTGTAAAACCTTGAGGAACTGGTAGCCCAATATTTGTCATCTCAGCTAGGTTGGCACCTTTACCACCAAGAAGTTCGCGCATATTTGCATTTCCTTCTTTAAACAAATATACATATTTTGTCATATATTTCCTCCCTTTTTGCATAATTTCTATGCCGCACCAATATTATACCAAATCATAAGAAAAACAAGAGATTAAAACTCTTGCTTTGACATAACTTTACGAATACATTATTATTTATCGTTATAACTTTACATTATGTATGTCTATATTAGCTACGGGCACCCATTAGATTACTAGAAGAATAATTTTTTAAACCGCGATAAAAAACAATAAAGGCAAGAATAATTATTAAACTAGTAAAACCGATTAAAATTAAGAATTTACTTAAAGTAAAGTTCATTAATAAGTGAACAGGTATCCATGAGGCAAAGGCACTTGGTATAAGAGTGAAAAAGATTATTTTAACAAATCTATTAAAGATAACATCAGGATATAAGCTACCATTTAGGAAGACATCTTTTAAGGCATCTGTTACATAGCTAAAACGATAAATATAGAAAGTTATTGAATTTAAGATGGTAACGAAGCTAGTATATATTAAGGCGCCAAAGATAATTAAGATTGTATATAAGAAAATATTTTTGATACTGAAGTTAAAGATTATTAAAGCAATATAACCGTATAATAAATCACCAAAAGCCGAAGGTTCTAGACTAGAGGTTGCAACGTAACATAAAACGTTTTTAGGCATTGTAAGGTATGCATCTAATTTACCTTCTTCGATATAATCTGGTAACTTATGAATACCATTAAAGAAGATATGAGCAAGACCGAATGTTCCACTTGATACAGCCCAGAATAACATTACGTCTTTTAGCGAATAACTTCCTACAGATTCTTTTATAGCAAAGATAGTTAACCATTGGATAATAAATGTGGCATTATTAAAAATCATCATAATAACTGAAGTAATAAAAGCGACATTATTTTCCATACAACGCATTAAATTATACTTTACTGATAAAAACATTATTTTGATATTATTTTTAACCGCCGTTAACATTTAATTTTTTCACTCCTTTCTTATAGATAATACTCATTAAGATACTTATAACAATAATAATTATTATTTGACTTAGGATAACTTCTTTAAATAAAGAGATACTTGGCGAAATAACTAATTTAGCTGGACCATAACTGACACCATATATTGGACTATAACGAATGATAGTTCTTATAATACTTGGAAACATTTCCATTGGGAAGAAGACGCCGAAGATTAAAACTAATTTATTATAAACGTTTTGAAATGGTGTTGAGTCTTCAACCCAGAATGATGATAAACTAATTAATATTCTTATCATACCAGTAATTAATACGGATAAAAAGAAGATTGGAATAGCCATTAATAGTGTATTAAAATTAAATGATGATAATGGGCCAGCAAAGATTAGACCTAAAGCTGTAGCTACGACTAAGAAAATAATAAATCTAATAAAAGTATCAGCAATAAACTTAAAGATTATAAAGATAGGATAACTATATGGTTTAGTTACTTGATAAGCGATATTACCACTTTTAATACAGTCTTTTACTTCATTAGTAGCTACTTTACTACCACTACCAAATGTAATTATTTCAGCTAATAATAAGTACCATATCATTTCTTTTAAAGTATAACCACTTATAATATTTTCTCCTCCACTATAAATAAAGTTCCATAAACTAATTAATATTAACATTGTAATTGTAAAACCACCAATACGAAATAAGATACTAGCAGCATACTGAATGGAATCGTTAAAAGTAGTTTTAGCAACAATAAAATATTTTTTCATTCTTTAGTTCCTTTATAGATATTACTTATAATAGTTTCTAATGGAGTATTGGAAATATTAATATCAATTATTTTATCAGGATCTAATAATTTAATAGCATCACTGATACTCTTTTTAGTTAAATCGACTTCTAATTTTAAGTTATAATCTTTATCTTTTAAGATAGTTATACCATCAACATCTTCTAAATTGATTTTAGTATTCATTTTAGCTTCAACAATCTTTTTATTTAAGTAATGGTATTTTAAGTTTTCCATTGAATCATCTAGGACAATATGACCATCATTAACAATTATTACTCGTTTGCATAGTTTTTCAATATCACCGACATCATGACTAGTTAAGAAGATAGTTGTTTTCTTTTCTTTATTTAATCTTTTAATAAATACTCTTATTTTTTCTTTAACTACAGGATCTAGACCGATAGTTGGTTCATCTAAGAATAAGATTTCTGGTTCATGGATTAAAGATGCAACTATTTCACAAATCATTCTTTGACCTAATGATAAACCACGTACTGGCGTATTAATAAATTCATCTAGTTCAAAGATAGAACGATATTCTTCGATACGACGTTCAATAACACTTTCAGGGATATCATAAATAGCACCAAAAAATTTAAAGTTATCGTATGGTGTTAAATGAATCCATAATTGTTCTTTTTGACCGAATACTGTACCAATTTTATAAGCTAGTTTTTTTCTTTCTTTATGAGGATTGATACCCATCACTAGAGCTTCACCACTTGTAGGATATAAAATACCCGTTAACATTTTAATAGTTGTCGATTTACCAGCACCATTAGGACCGATAAAGGCTAGAATCTCCCCTCTTTCAACCTCAAAATTAATTTTATTTACGGCTTTTTTCTCTTTGTACTTGGGTTTAATGATTGATTTAAGACTACCTTTTATTCCTTTATCTTTAACTTTTGTTTTAAATGTTTTAGATAAGTTTTTTACTTCTATTGCTTTCATATATTACCTCCTTTTTACTATTTGTGGTTCATACAAATCTTGATATTTATTTATAGCTTCTTTTACATTAATACAATATCTTTGATCTATTTCTTTATGTTCTTCATCATACCACTCTCTAACTAATTTACCGCCTAAAGCTTGCATAGACTTAGCAGATCCTAAATTATTTTTATCACAATCTAATAATACCATATCCATACCTAATTCTTGACATCTTTTTAAAGCTAAATATAAATTTATTTTATTATAGCCTTTATTTCTTTCGCTAGGTCTTATACCATAGCCGATATGACCACCACGATGATTTAGACGTTCATTTAATACTAATCTTATATTTATCATACCGACGATACGATTATCAGATTCGCGAACAAGATAATAAGTTTCGGCTGGGACGCGTTCTTCATTTGGTATTTGTTGGCGATCTAATGCTAACTTTTCTAACCAACCTTCGTAGTCATCTAGATAACGATTAAGGCCACCGACCCCATTAATGGCTGAATTACAAGCATAATGTTCATTGATGTAAGCAATGGCATCTTCTTTATACGATATATCAGGTATAACGTGCATTAATCTTTCCATTTTTATTCCTCCTTATTCTATTTCATTTCTTAATTTAAAATTATTAATAGCGAAATTTCCATCTTTAATAACAAATTCATATAAATTCTTTAAATTGTTTTTATTTGGTTTATCAAAACAATTAAGGACTAATTTATTGAATTTGTTATGAGGAAATTTACCAATATTATATTTTTGACGATATTCTTTGTCTTTAAAAAATCTTTCAATTTTTAAATCTGGTAAGATTACATAACCGTTATTAGCAAGGTATGCTTCTACTAGATATTTAAGACAAAGATAGTATTGTAATTTATTATGATATGGTGCGGCTAGATATTCATCATAAGCACACCAACAAGCATAATATTTTAGAATATCTTTTTCAGGTTTTAATTCATTATAATACTTGGCTTGTTTCTTTAAGTTAGGTATTATATTATTTTTATCGTATAATACGCGACAATTAAGTAACATATTGGCCATGGCACCACCATGCCCTCTTTTATCTTCTTTTAAATATTCAATTACTTTATATACAGGGTTTATAAAGTATTCGATTAAATAACCATTTACTTGTTTGTTACCTCTTTCACGGTATTTAGCTTGATCATTTAAAATTATATAGACATCGATATCACTATACTTATTATTATTTTTTACAGCATAACTGCCAACTAATAAGATAGCTTCAACATCTTCATCATTTTGATAATTAAGAATAAAGTTATTCAGTGCTTCTTCCCACATACCAATCCCTCCTTTCTATTTTTATAGTTTACGGCTTAGAGACTTAGTTAAATTACTTTCATAATATTTTTTTAAGTATCTAAGATAATTTTCATAATACTTTTTTAAATTTTTATAAAGCGATCGTTTATAAGACTTTAATTCTTCTAAAGTATATTTTTCCATTTTCATCATCCTTTCTTATTTAAACAAAAAGAGTCACTTGTTTAAAGTGACTCCGATTTCTCGTGTAGGAAACAAACCCTATGTAGCTATTTATACATACTCACACAAAGTACAAGGTATGAAGGTGATTTTATCTAAACCAAGATAGACTTCACCTAACATATTTTGTACATTTAATTGTCTTTCTTTTATTAGCACGAATTGCCAAGTATATAATGATTTCATAAAATCACCTTCCTTTCATTTTTTTATTCGGGTTTAAAAGATATAAAAAAGCCACGAATAAAAATTTCGTGACTCCGATTTCTCGTGTAAGCTCTTCACTCAGCACAGCTCACAATTGTTTATGTGCTCTCACTTGCTACAAAACTAACATATTTAGTTTTCTTTGTCAACTTTTTCTTTTGTACGAGGAAAACTTTTTAAATAAACACTACGTAAACGGTCGTTAGTAATATGAGTATAGATTTGGGTAGTAGATAAAGATGAATGACCTAGTAGTTCTTGAACACTTTTTAAATCTGCACCATTATTTAACATATCTGTTGCAAAGGTATGTCTTAGAGTATGAGGTGATATGTGATGTTTTAGAGCACATTCTTTAACTATTTCGTCAATTATATATTCCACACCACGACTTGTTAGTTCTTCGCCATTATGATTAATAAGTAAATAAGGTGATTTTTGACCATTTAAAAGTTCAATTCTTGAAGTAGATAAATATTCGTTTAAATATTTTTTGGCGTAATCACCAAAAAGAACGATACGTTCCTTACCACCTTTACCATAGACTTTTATTTCACGATTAGATAAATCAATATCATTAATTTTTAAATTTGTTATTTCAGAAACGCGAAGACCAGTAGCATATAATAGTTCAATAATTAAACGGTTACGAAGTCCTAGTGGTGTACTTGTATCAATAGAAGAAAAGATTTTATCTAGTTCATCGCTTTGTAAAAAGTTAGGTAGTTTTTTATCTTTCTTAGGATTTTTAATCAGTTTGAATTCATTAGTTGTAACAATATTATGAGTTACTAGATAGGAATAAAAATGTCTTAAGGCACTTAGGATACGAGAAATAGTACTTTTGGAATATTTAAGTTCATCTAAATACTTTAAATACATTCTTATTTCTTCTTTAGTAATATTTTGATAATTTATTTTTTTAGCAGTAATAAAGCCATAATAATTATCTAAATCTTTAGAATAACTAGTGATAGTTGTTTCGGGATATCTTTTTTCGTTTTTTAGATATTTAATAAATTTATTAATGTTATTTAAGAAATCGTTATACATATTATCACCATTTAAATTATAACACAAAAAAAGAACTAAAGCTTTTTCTTTGCCTTAGATTCTTTAGAGCGAGTTTTAGCTAAAGCCATTTGATATAATTTTTCTACTTCGTTAACAGGTAAATTATAACAGTCTTGATAAGTTAACGTTTGACCTGCGACGACAAGTCCAGAATCAACGATTGTAGCTATTTTAATATAGTATTCTGTAGCATCTACTTCGTGATGAGCGTGAGCGTTTTCACGAGCGACACCTAAACTATGAAGTTCACTTTCGGAATATAGGCCAGAGCCTGGATACATCATTTCTAATTCTTCGGGCGTTAAAAATTCAAGATCCTCTGGTTCAGAAATAGTGCTCATAATAATCGTACGTTCTAAATGAGAATTTTGTTTAATAGCTGCACGAGCTTTATCACTTGTTTCTTTAGCAAATTCAGCACCAGTAACTTTCTTACGACGTTTACGTATTTTAAATCTTTGTCTTATATCAACTAATTCGTTATAGCGCATTTGTTTTAATTCAGCTAAAGTATATCTTTCTTCAACTTCAGGATGTTCTTCTAAATATGCAAATATTTCTTTAGGATATCTACTCATACACTCTCTAATACGTTCAGTCATACTATAAAGTTTATTATCATCAGCAGCAATGTTATAAATTGTCGTTTTTGAATATGTCGTATGCGCTAGTAAATACTCAATTAAATTAGTTCTTTCAGGTTCCGTTAATTCCATATAAACACTTCCTAATATTAAATATAAAATATTTTTTATAATTATGCAAATTTAGATTAGCCAAATTCTTTTTTTAATTCAGGAATAATTACTCTTTTAGATAATTTAATAAGGATACTACGACGATTTTCGTATTTAACTGTTTTAAAACGTTGTAAAGCTTTAAATGTTTCTTCAGGATTAGCATCAATAAATAAATTAAGATTCTTAATTAAGTATTTAAATTCATCTACTTTTTGATCACGAGTTTTACCACTACATAGATTAATTATTTTATTTAGTAAGTCTTTATTATTTTTATTAGCGATGATATAGCTAATTACAGCGTTTTCATCAAGAATATCATGATCATCTTTAAAGATACATCCTTCTTTTAACTCATTAAATTTATTACCAACAGGATATATAATAGCGAAATCAACAAATCTTTCATCTAAACCAATCATATTAAGATTTATTACTTCACTTAATAAATCTCTTTTAGTGACATTACGAGTAAATGAGTCGATGCCTTCTAAAGAATATAAGTTTTCTTGGTGATAATAACTAGTTAAATTCCACTCTAAAGGAAGATAATCGTTGTTACCTCTTTTTATTGCTAATAGATAATTAGTTGGTTCAATTTTAGCCATATTATCACCTCTTTAAGAGAGGGATTATATCACAGATATATTTTATAAGTCAATATCTTAATATCTTAATATCTTAGAAAAAATACTTTTTGATAAAATTAAAAAAGTTACCGGCTTTTTCATTGACTATTTGATCTATTTCACCACCAATACCACTACCGATCTTAGAAATAGGATTTCTAGTATCAATATACTCTTCTTCAGTATAGTTTTTAATATCAATATATTCGCCATTTTTGACATCTTCTTCAAACTCTTTTATTTTATCTTCCGTAAGAATTGTTTTATTAGTAAGACTATTACGATAATTACCACTAGCTACTTGATAATAGTTCATTAGGAAAAGAACGAAAAGAATAAGTAATATCTTTTTAAAAACTAACCAAGCGTGACGATTATTTGGCATTTTATGCACCTTCTATATATTTTAAGATTACTTTAGCAAGAATTTTTAAAGTATTATTTAGTTCTTCTATTTCATTATATTGACCACCTAATTCAATTAGAACACATTTACTAGATAAATCTTGATTATATATGCCATTTACTCCTTCCCCACTTTTTTTACTTATGCCTCTTGATAGACCAGGAAATTCTTCTTCAACTAAATTATTGAGTTTAGTAGCTAAAGAAAGATTTTGTTCGTATTTAGAGTGTTCTAAACCGACAATAAATAAGACTTTAGCGTAAGATATATTATCTTTGGTTACGGTAGTGGCTTTTTTAGATGATGAATCACGGTGAAGATCAATAATAAGTTTTAGTGAAGGATTATCTTTAATTGTATCTTCAATTAAAAGACGTGAGGCATCATAACTATAACGATAAGACCAGTTGTGCTCGCGTAAAGTCTTTGTAACACTTTCTTCTTCAATATAAGTATTAAGACCATAATCTAGTAAATAATCTTTTAAAATATAATTCATTGTTAAAACAGTAGGTTTAATATTATAAACTTCTAAATATTCATCAGAATAACTTTCAGTCTCGTGAGTACTATAAATATAAATATCTAAATCTTTTTTAGGTACTATTTCTTTTTGGACTTCTTGAGTTTTACTAGAACTGGGTATTAATTTAAAATTATTTTTGATAATATAATCGGGATTTTGGTAGGTATTTAATAATTTATTAGATGTTTTATTATTCTTCGTATTATTTATAATATGGGAGATAACTTGTTCGTTAGTTAATTTACTTAAATAGTTTTTATATATTAATTTATAAGAGATATTAAATGAGAGATAGATAACGAAGATAATTAGTAAATATTTTAGAAACTTTTTCGAATGTTTCTTTTTAGTTTTAAATTTTTTAGCCATAATAATTATCACCTTTTAAACAATGATAAAAGATATAATGTTAAAAAATTGGCGTTTTTTGTTCTTTTACTTGCAATTAATCTTAATCTTTAGTATAATTCTATTTGTATTTAAAGGAAGGAGCGACGAAGAATGGCTAATATTAAAAGTTCTAAAAAAGCAATTAAAGTTATAGCTAAGAAAACTTTAGCAAATCATGATTACAAAGCTAGAGTTAAAAACTCTATTAAAGAATGTGAAAAAGCAATTGCTGCTAAAGAAGTAGACGCTGCTACTGAAGCTTTAAACAAAGTACAAAAGAACATTGATAAAGCTGTTAGCAAAGGTATTATGAAAAAGAATACTGCTGATAGAGAAAAATCAAGATTAAATAAAAAAGTAAAAGATATGAAGTAATATACTTCATTTTTTTATGCCACTTTATGTCTAGTTGAGAAAAAGATAGAAAATTAAAGTAGTTTATATGCTATAATTATTATGGTGATATAATGATAAAACTTAAAAATATCGTTTTTTTTATTGTATGTGTAATAGTTTTTTTTGTTATTGGAATAAATTTTAATCAAATACAAAGTAAAATTAATAGATTCTTTACAAATAGTCGTGAACCAGAAATAAAAGAAGGCAACGAATATGAAAGAAATTATACTTATTTATTTGTTAAGCAAGTAGATGATTATACGCCGAAAAACTATGATGAGTTAATAAATATTTTTTATAGTGTTTTAAATAAAGGATGGGATGAATTTACTTTTTACTGCCCTACTGAATATGAAGAGTGTTTAGATGATGTAGGAATGATTAGTAATGATAATGATTTATTAAGTAGTATTAATGATTTTGTTAGTCCTTATAATAGTTATGCAACAATTAAAACAGCTTATGATAAGACAGGAGAAGTTACGATAAAAGTAGCACATTTATATAGTAATAAAGAGATTAAACAGATAGATAAAGATATAGATACATTAATTGAAGAAAATACTGATAGTAGTATGAGTAATGAAGAAAAAATAAGAGCTTTACATGATATAATTATTAACGAAACAAAGTATGATAATGATAAAGCGAATAATAAAGATAGTAAATATGATTCAGCAAGAATACCAGGTGTCTTATATGATCATTATGCGATATGTAGCGGTTATACGGATATAATGGCAGTAATCCTTGATAAACTAGGAATACCAAACTTTAAAGTTTCTTCTTCTAATCATGTATGGAATGCTGTATATTTAGATAATACTTGGTATCATTTAGATCTTACTTGGGATGATCCAGTTACAACAACAGGTAAAGACTTACTAGAACATAATTATTTCTTAATTAGTACAGAGGAATTAATGGGACAAGATAAAGAAAATAATACTTCTAGTACTGATAAAAATAATCATTATTTTAATCAAGATATATATGCTGAATTTAAAACAAAATAAAAGAACAGTGGATGTTCTTTTTATTTTTGGACTTCTTCAATATAATTAATTACATCATTAATTGTTGTATTAAAGTTATCATAATTAACATTAAACCATTTTAAATTTAATTGATTATTAAAGAAAGTATATTGTCTTTTAGCATAATTACGAGAATTCTTCTTTATTAAATTAATACTATTATTAAATGTATCTTGATTATCAAAGAAAGCAATTAACTCTTTATAACCGATAGCGGTATTTAATGCCCTACTTTGCGGATACTTATTGTGTAAGTTTTTAACTTCATCAACTAAGCCAGAAATAATCATCTTATCTACTCGATTATCAATAATACGATATAAATTATCGGTATCCGTAGTAAGACCAATAAAAATAACATCGTCATATAATAGCTTAGGTTCACTACTAGTTATTAAAGTTTCTTTACGTTTTTTGTTTAAATATCTAACTAAACGACGACGATTATTTTGATCAATAACTAAGTCTTTATCATAATTAATTAATTCATTATAGATTTCAGTATTAGATAATTCGTTAAATTCATCATCTTTTTCATCTTCTGCTGATAACTTATAATCATATAGGGCTGCTTTAATATATAGACCAGTTCCACCGACAATAATAGGTATTTTATGGTGAGACTTTATTTCGGTGATTTTATTACGACAATCTGTTTGATAAGCGAAAAGATTATAATCTTCATCTAAACTTTTAATATCTAGTAAATGATGAGGAATACCTGCTCTTTCTTTTAAAGTAGCTTTAGCAGTACCAATATCTAACTCTTTATAAACTTGCATAGAATCAGCATTAATTACTTCCCCATTATATATTTTAGATAATTCAATACTTAATTTTGTTTTACCAACACCAGTTGGACCAGTTATGACAATAATCATAGTTATCACCTTTTCTTCCCTATTATAACATATAGATAAAAGATAAAAAGCCATTTTTGTTTAAAAAATAATGATAATATTATGGTAAGATGGTGTTATGTGAGAAATATGAAGGGATTAATATGAAAAAGAAGAAGAAAGAAAAAAATAATAATTTAAAAAATGCTTTTAAATATGCAATTAGATATAAAAAATATTTTATATTATACTTTATATCTAATATCTTATTAGCAATTATTGGAGCGATTGGACCATTACTTTCAGCTAGAGAGCTACTTGTTTTAACAGATGGGTATTTAAAACAACTATTTTATATAAGTATTATAATACTATGTGTTGAATTAACTAGAAATCTTTGTAATTGTTTAGCAAGAAAATATTCGCAGATATTTGCTCGTGAAGTACTAAAAGATATTCAAATTGATATGGCAAATGAAGTATTAAAAATAGAAACAGCTGACTTAGATAAAAAATCTAGTGGGGTATTTATTGATCGTTTAGTTAAAGATACATCGAGAATATCAGATATATTCTTACAACTTAATATGTCTGTTACTGATGTAATTACTAATATAGGAATACTATTGGCAATATTTATAATCAATAAATTTATTTTTGTATACTATGTTATAGCGATTATATTAATTTTCTTCTTAGAAAAAATGAGAATAAAAAAATATAACTTAATGGATAAAGAATATCGTCATCATGCAGAAAAGACAACTGGTTTAGCTTCAGAACTAGTTCGTGGAGTTAGAGATATAAAAGTTCTTAATGCTAGTGAATCATTTATGAAAACAACTAAAGAAAAAATTACTGATTTAAATCAAGAAAGATATAAAATGAGTGAAATGATGAGAAAATATTCCCTACTTACTAATAGTACGAGAGATACATTAGATTTTATTCTTATTTTAATAGCAATATATATGATAAGTCATGGACAGATTACAATAGCTAGTGTAGTAATTATATATATGTATCGTGGAAGAGTGTTTAATCTTTTAACATTAGCTAGTCAAATGATGGAATGGTATAAAGACTTTAATTTATCAGCGACTAGAGTATTTGAAGTAATAGATAGTAATACTTTTAGAAAAGAAAAATTTGGTAAGAAACATATCGATAATATTAAAGGTGATTTTGAATTTAAAAATGTATCATTTAGTTATGATAAAAAACAAAAAGTTTTAGATAATATTAGTTTTAAAATAAAACATAATGAAACAGTATCATTTGTTGGTAAGTCAGGAGCTGGTAAAACAACAATCTTTAACTTACTAGCTAAAATGTATGATATAGATGATGGAGAAATATTAATAGATGGAATAAATATAAAAGAACTTGATTGTGATTCGATTAGAGGTAACTTAAGTATTATTACACAAAATCCTTATATATTTAATATGTCAATTAAAGATAATTTAATGATAGTTAAAGAAGGATTAACAGAAGAAGAAATGATTGAAGCGTGTAAAACAGCAATGCTTGATGATTTTATTCAAAGTTTACCTGATAAATATGATACTTTAGTTGGTGAAGGTGGACTAAGTTTATCGGGTGGTCAAAGACAAAGACTAGCGATAGCAAGAGCTTTAGTACAAAAAACGAAAATAATACTATTTGATGAAGCAACTTCAGCTTTAGATAATGAAACACAAAAAGGAATACAAGATGCCATAAATAATATGAAAGATGATTATACGATATTAATTATTGCTCATAGATTATCAACGGTAATAAATAGCGATAAAATTATGATGGTTGATAATGGTAAGATAGTAGCAACTGGTACTCATGAAGAACTACTTAAAAATAATAAAGAATATAAAAATCTATATGATATGGAACTTAAAAAGAATCAAAATTAATTGATTCTTTTTTAATTCATTGCACGTTTAAACATTTTTTCTAAATCATAAATACTAAATTTAATAATTGTTGGTCTTCCATGAGGACAGTTATATGGATTATCAGTATTAACTAACTCATTTAAGATTTCTTCTTGCGCTTCTGTACTAATACGGGTATTAGCTTTAATAGACATTTTACAAGCTAAAGTAATAGCTATATGTTCATTAAATTTAACTGGATCAAAACGAGAACCGATACTGATAATAGAATCAAAGATTTTATGAATTGATTCTTCTTCGTAGCCTTCTTTTAACCAAGTCGGATGTTCTTTAATGGTATAAGTATTATAACCAAATTCTTCAACAACAAAGCCCATATTAGTTAAGATATCTAAATGTTCTTTAATAGTTAAGAAGTCACTAGCACTTAATTCAATATTTATAGGAAATAAGGGAGCGACAGTTGTTATTTCTTTTTCTTTTAAAGCTTTTAAATATTTATCATAGTTAATACGTTCTTGGGCAGCATGCTGATCAATTAAGTATATACCTTCTTCATTTTGAGCAATAATATATGTACCTAGTGCTAAACCAACGGGATATAAAACTAACTTTTTAAATTCATTATTGATTATTAATTCTTTAGGTTCGTTATAAGGAGTTTCTTCTTCACTAACGCTAAAATCTAATTCAGTTTGATAGTTATCTTCTTTAACTTCTTTTTCTATAACTTTTTCAGTAACTATTTCATCTTTTATCATAGTAGTAGGTAGTGAGATATCACTACTCTCTTCTTTTAGGGCGTTCGGAATTAATAATTCTTGATATAGTTTATTTTTAATAGTATCAACAATCATTTTATATAATTCATCTACTTTACTTAATTTAATATCTTGTTTAGTAGGATGAATATTAACATCAATTAAGGTAGGATCTGTTTCAAACTTTAAGACAACAATAGGAAATTTAATATCTGGTTTATAGGTATAATATGCATCATTTATAGCACGATTTAAATCATTATTTTTGACAACACGACCATTTACGATTGTAATCATATGGTTACGATTTGACTTTAATATTTCAGGTTTACAGATATAACCTTCCATATCATAATCATCAGTACTAGCTTTTACTTCGAGCATTTTACTAGAGACATTTAAACCATATATTTCATGAATAGTTTTAAGAAGATTATCTGAACCACTAGTTTTAGTAAGAGTTTTGCCGTTATTAGTTAATTCAAATTTAATATTAGGATATGATAAAGCTAGTTTTTCAATAAAGGAAACAGTATTAGCTAGCTCGTATTGTTCGCTTTTTAAGTATTTTAAACGAGCTGGAGTATTATAAAATAAGTTTGAGACGGAGATAATCGTTCCTTTCCTTGAATCAGCTGGTTCGTCAATTTCTAATTTACCACCTTTAAGATGAAGATGGGTACCTACTTTAGATGAACAAGTAACTAAATCTACTTCAGATACAGAAGCAATAGATGGTAAGGCTTCACCACGGAAACCTAAAGTATTGATAAAGAATAAATCATCTTCTTTTGTTAATTTACTGGTGGCATGGCGTTGAAATGATAATAAGGCATCGTCATGTTCCATACCTACTCCATCATCAGTTATTTTTATTTCTTTTAAGCCACCTTCTTGTAAATCTATTTTAATATTCGTGGCATTAGCATCAATACTATTTTCTACTAATTCTTTTACTACTGAAGCACATTTTTCTACTACTTCACCAGCAGCTATTTTATTAGCTAAGTTTTCACTCATTACTTTTATTTTAGTCATTTTTAAGCCTCCTAGAAAAGAGAATTTCTTATTTCGAATAAATTATCATTTGAAGTATAAATAGTTAAATGACAGGTCTTTTTGATATTAATAAAACCTAATGATTTAATTATTAAATCACAATTAGCTGGAATATCTAATTCTATTCTTTTTAAATTAGTTAATTTCTTATTATTTATAAAGATTCTTTCAATATATAGTTCATTACTAATATAAAAAGTAAAACTATTAAAACTATTAGCATCAATTCTTATTTTATCTTCAATTAATAATGAAGTAATATCTTTAGTTTGATATGTTAAAGGTTTTATATATTTTTTAGGATTTACTCTTTCAATTAAATTATATTCATCGTTATTATAGATAACATTTTTTAAAGTAAAACCAGGAGAATCGATTAAAGTTAGATGGTCATTAATTTTTATTTTAATAAAATCAATTGTTGTATTAGGAATAGAACTAGTTGTTATCTTATTTATTTTATCGTTATATAAAGAATTAATTTTATTAATTAAATTAGATTTACCACTATTAGCGTAACCTAAAATATAACATTCTTTAACTTTATTATTTTCTAAATTATTAATTAAGTTTTTCGTATTTAAGTTTTTCTTAGTACTTTGAAAATATACTGGTTCAGTTATATTATAAGTATTTTTTAGATAAGTAATTAGTTTATCTTTGTTTATTGATTTAGGGATAATATCTAACTTACTAATAATAAGAGCTTTTGGACAAGTTAAGTTTTTAAAAGTAGTTAAAGTTTCGTTATTGATATTAAGAAAGTCGATCATAAAATATACATATTCGGCTTTTTGATTAACTTCTTTAGTTAGATATTCGTTAATATTATCTAAGTTAGTTATAAATTTTTCATTATAGTTATTTATTTTAAAACATCTTTCACAGTATTCGACCTCATTTAAATTAGTTTTTGGTGTATACCCTATTTCATCTTTCTTAGTATTTTGTAAGATACAACCACAACCAAGACATTTATTCATAATATTCACCTCTTTTGATAATGTTAGTTCTTTTAAATAAATTATTTTCTCTAATACGACTTATTTTAGTAAGAAAATAATCATTATTTGTTAGACGATCGACTAAGATACTTGTAATACCTAGTTTATTTGAACCTTTAATATCCGTAAATATTTCATCACCAATCATTGCTATTTCATTTATTTTTAAATTATTTTCTTTTATTAAGCGTTTAAAGGTTATTTTTAAAGGTTTTAAGGATAGATAGTAGTATTTAGTATTAAGAGAGTTAGCAAAGGATTTTACTCTTCTTTTAAAGGCATTAGACATAATATAAATAGTAAAACCTTGACGTTTTAAATCTTTAAATAAAGTATTTACTTTCTTAGAAGGTATTTTAGTTTTACAATCAGCAATCGTATTATCTAAATCAAAGATTAGATATTTAATCTTTTTCTTCTTTAGTAATTGGTAATTAATGCTAAAGATGTCTTGATAATACATTTTTGGTTGATATATATTAGTCATAAGCAAAAAACCTCTTATATATTATAACTTAATTTTGCGATTTAAAAAACTACTATTTTAGTAGTTTTATTTATCAGTACCACATGTAGCATTAGATGCTGCATAAATATTAGTACAATTAGGATCATCACATAAATGATCATCTTTAATGTATAACATTTTGGTTTCAGCGTCTTTATTATTTGGCGTAAATGTAATTACACCGTTTTTAATTTTATATTTACCTTTTTCAATATCAGCTTCTAAGGCTTCATCTGAGTTAGAGAATGTATATTTAGAAAATGGTTGGATGTTATATAAAGACAAGTTAGTTTTAGCTGATTGTTGAGTTACATCAACAACGAAATCAAATTTTTTAAGTTCTTCAATATATGTTCCAATGTTATCTAATGATGAGAAGCTAATAACATAAGCATCACGAATGTCAGCATCTTCACCTAATGTTTCATAACCTTCTTTAGGTTGATAATTATTACTAATAACATTTTCAAATGTCTCTACTTTATCAACTAGTTTTTCATCATCTTTTTCAGTGTGATCGTCTTTTAATTGAACAACGATTAGTGAATGTTCTACATAACTACACCAGTAACCTTGATATTTTTTATTACTTTGCCAACGATATATTGAAGCACCACCAATTAAGATTACACCAATAACCACAATAATTAATAAAAATTTTAAATTACTAATTGGTTCTTTGCGTGGTTTAGTAGTTTTCTTTGTTTTTGTTTTTTTCTCAACTCTTACGATTTCCATATTAAGCACCTCTTATATATTCATATTCTTTATTATTATTTAAATCAGTTAAATATAAAAGTTGGTCAGTAATACTTTCAATTTTATATCTAGCTTTATATTTAGTATAATCTGTTTTATCACTATCTGATGTATATATTATATCATCTTTTATGTAATAATAGATATAATCATAATCACCTATTTCACTTGGTTTGACAAAATTAGCGTACTCACCACTTTTAATTGCTTCAACATAGTAATTAGTATGACCGGGAAAGAAAAGATTATGATAAGTAGTATAATCTAATTTTTCAGGATTTTTAAATTCGTAATTTTCCCAATTATCTAAGATTTTATATAAATCGTGTTCATTATAATAATCTTTAGCTTCTTTTAAAGTCCAAGCTTGATTTAGATAGTCACTTGATATAGCAATATTACCATTTTCATATTCAGTTAAGGCTTTATTATAATATTCTTTTAAGGTATCATCAGATGTAATATCTATAGGTTTTAATGAAGTATAGTTTTTTAAGCTTTTGTACATATTTTGATAGTTAGAATATTCTTCTGAAACCTTATAATCTTTGTTCTGATATACATAATAACTTGATTTATCGTAAGTTAAATTAATATTATCGACAAGATATGCAAAGGAAGCATAATCCATATGATTATAATCAACATAATATATATTTAACTTACATTTATCGACGATTATATTTAAATTATCCATAAATTCTTGATAATTATCGTTTTTTTCATTAACAAAAGCAAAAATGAATTCTTTATTGTTTTGAATATTAGTTAGTAAATCTTGACTAGTTATTTCAGTTAATTTGTATTCTTGTTTAGAATTACAAGATGAAATAAAAAGACAAATTATGAGTAACATAAGTAGTTGTAATGCTTTTTTCATAATATCAATCCTTTAGGAAATTATATCATTTTTATCGAATATTTTAAATATAATTAGTTAGGTGATTAGATGTTTTTGAAGTTATTAAGTTTATTTAAAGGTCTTGTTTGTTTTACCGGGAGTTATTCTAATACAATGTTTCCTGAACCTCTTAGTCCATCGGAGGAGGAAGAATGTATTCGAAATATGATGAATGGTGATAAGGATGCGCGAAATAAATTAATAGAACATAATTTGAGATTAGTAGCACATTTATGTAAGAGATTTGAAGATAGAAATATATCAAGTGATGATTTAATAAGTATTGGAACAATTGGTCTTATTAAAGGAATAGATAGTTATGATCCGAGTAAGAAAATTAAGATAACGACATATATCGCTAAGTGTGCGGAGAATGAAATATTAATGTATTTTAGAAGTAATAAGAAATATGGGAATGATATTAGTTTGAATGATTATATAGGACTTGATAAAGATGGAAATGAAATATCTTTGATTGATGTTTTACCGACTTTAGAAGATGATTTACCGACTTTGATATTTAATAATATTAATTTGGAGTTATTACATAAGTATTTAGATATTTTAAATGAGCGGGAAAAAGAAATAATTATAAAGAGATATGGTTTATATAATACGGATGAGTATACACAAAAAGAAATAGCTAAAGAGATGAAAATTTCTCGAAGTTATGTCTCACGAATCGAAAAAAGAGCTTTAGCAAAATTATACAAAGAATTTTATAAAAATAAATAAAAAAAAGAGATTACTCTCTTCCATCAATCTTGATATTGTCAACATCTTCAACCATTGTAAGTTGTTCAGTTACAACTTGTTTAATACGAGCTTTATAAATTTTGATACTACGGCGAAGATTATCAACTTCCATTTCGGTTTTTTCGGCTTTTATTAAAGCATCATTTACGATTTGTGAAGCATTTCTTTTGGCGTTTTCAATAATGATATTGGCTTCTTCTTTGGCTATTTTTCTAATTTGATTTGACGAATCTTCAGCTACTAATACGGCTTTATTCATCGTTGTTTCAATTTCTTTATAACGATTTAATTCCGTTTTAAGCAAAGATATCTCTTGGTCTTTGCTTTTTAATTTATTAAGCATACTTTCATATTCGGTAGTTACTTCATTAACAAAATTATTTACTTCAGTTTTATTATAGCCATTATCAACGGTTGTAAAATTTTTCATACCTCACCCTCTTACAATGAGTATGATATTACCACTCTATTTCTTCATCGCTTTTTTCTTGTTCTTTGGCACTATCATCACTTATCTTACCTTGAACATTAACATTATTTGGTGTACAAAGATAAATTCCAACACCAACTTTTTGCATAGTTCCGCCTATAGCATAAATGCATCCACTCAAAAAGTCAATAATTCTTTTGGCTTGATCAGAGGTTACTCTTTTCAAATTAACTACGACACTATTACGATTTTTTAAGTGATCAGCGATTTGTTGAGATTCAGAATAAGCACGTGGTTCTAAAAGAATCATCTTATTAGAACTATTATCAATGTCTTTACTATCTGTTTCATAGTAATTATCTTCTGTTCCATTTAAAACTCTGTCATCATCGTCAACTGTTTCAAATATCTTTTTTATACTAAATGCCATATAATATGCCTCCTACACTTTATTACCCTTTTTATTATAAATGATAATAAAATTTTTTTCAATATAATTAAGATAAAAGAAATAATTTTTTATTTAATTGTTGGATGAAATGTTAAACTAGGATTAGCTTTTGTTAAATCTAGTTCACCAGCAATAAGATTTTCGTAGATTGCGTGAATTTTTTTGAAGTTTTCATCTTTTTTAGTTTGATGAATGGCAATAGCAGCATTTAATTTATTATGAGGAATAGTTGTATCTTCTTTTTTCTTTGTAGCGAATGAATCTATAGACATAATAACGATTTCATCATGATATTTAGTATAAGTTATTTTTATATATTCACCATATAAATGGTATATTTCTACACCTTGTTCTTCACCAATTTTAACACCAGCTGCTAGATTATTAGCTAAATCAATTAATAAATTATATATTTCTTGATAAAAAGTAATATCAGTTGTTTCGATACTACTAATAAGTTCTGGTATATGACGATGATTAGTTAAATAGTAGAAATTATTTCTTTTTTTCTCTTCAGGATTAGTAATATTGTGCATGACAATTTTTAATGAGTTTATTCTTTGGGCTAAAATTTCTAATGATACTTGTTCTTCATGAGTACCTCTTACAAACTCTAAATATCTACATAATGATAATATATCATCACGGAAACGAGCTAATAAAGAACATAGTTCTACATCATCGGTATTTAAGATTAATCTTTCGGCTGCAGTAATTATTTTACGGTCTTTTTCGGTTAAGAATGTTGAAATAATTTCTTTTTGGTGTTTTGTTTCTTCTTCGATTTTGATAGCTTTTTCAACTTTTTCTTTATAAAATTTTTGTTGGTCTATTGGAAGACCTGATAATGATAATAATTTAACAAATTCATTTAAATCTTTAGGAATCTTTACAATTTGATTATTTTTAATATATTCTTTTAGCTTTGCTAAAGCTTGTTTTTGTTCTGTTAATTCTTCCTTACCTACAGATTCTTTCTTAACTAAAGATTTTAAATATTTAGTAACATGATTTAGATATACTCTATTTTCAGAGTCATCAAGATTTATATTTAATGTAGTCAATAATTTATGCATGATAAAAACTAAATTATTATTTGGTAAAGTCTTTACTAAGTTACCTTCTTCATCAAAATAATCGGCAATATCACATAAAATAATCTTTTCAACATTATTTTTATCCTTTTTTAATGGTTTTATTAAACGAGATAACATATTTAAGAATATAACTGATGAGATTTTATTTTTTTCGCAATATTTTAGTAATTCGTTTAAAAGATTATTTAGTGGATATATTTCATCAAGAACATTACCATCACTATCAATCAGTTTAATAGCAGTTAATATTTCTTCGATTTGATTTTTTAATTTATCTTTTTTTTCGTATAATCTTTGATAAACTAAACTATGGGCGAATTCTTGAAGTTTATTTGATGATGGCTTTATTTTGATGCCAAATAGTCTTTTTGGTTTACTTTCGAAGTATTCATGAAGAAAATAACTTTTTGAGCCATATTTAGTCATATCAAAATCTTTTACTGATGGTAATGAAGATATTTCGGTTTCAATTTGAATCAGGTCTTTATTAAGCTTTCTTAGACGTTCTTTTAAGTATTCTTTAAATTTAATTAATTCCATAATATTTCACTCCCTTTTTTAAAATACTTTGTCTATTATATAATATATTTTTATTTTGACCAAACGAAAAGGCAGAAGATTTTCTGCCTTTACTGGAATTTGACATTAAAATTCAATTTTATCTTTAATATAGTCAGATAGCTCATCAATATTTAACTTGATTTGTTCCATAGTATCACGATCTCTTACAGTAACTATATTATTTTCTAATGTTTCATCATCAATTGTTATGCTAAATGGTGTACCAACAGCGTCATTACGACGATATCTTTTACCAATAGAACCTGATTCATCATATGTAACATAGAAATCTTTACATAGTAATGAATATACTTCCATAGCTTTATCTTTATGAACTTTTTTAATTAAAGGTAAGATAGTTGCTTTGATAGGGGCTAATGCTGGATGAATCTTTAATACTTCACGTGAGTCATTATTTTCTAATTCTTCTACTTCATATGCATTACAAATGAAAGCTAAGATAGCACGATCTAAACCAAGAGATGGTTCAATAACATATGGTGTATATTTTTCATTAGTTTCAGGATCTAAGTATCTTAAGTCTTGTTTTGAATGTTCCATATGAACGCTTAAGTCATAATCAGTACGGTCAGCGATACCCCATAATTCACCCCAACCCATTGGGAATAAGAATTCAATATCAGTTGTAGCTTTACTATAGAAAGATAATTCTTCTTTAGAATGATCACGATATCTTAATTTATCACTTTTCATACCTAGTGATTTTAACCAATCTATACAATAGTTTTTCCAATAACCAAACCATTCTAGATCTGTATCGGGTTTACAGAAAAATTCAAGTTCCATTTGTTCAAATTCTCTGGTTCTAAAAGTAAAGTTACCTGGTGTTATTTCATTACGGAAACTCTTTCCTGTTTGACCAATACCAAATGGTATTTTAGCACGCATACTTCTTTGAACGTTTAAGAAGTTAACAAAAATACCTTGAGCTGTTTCACCGCGAAGATATACTTTTGATTTAGTATCTTCTGTTACACCTTGATGAGTTTCAAATAATAAGTTAAATTTTCTAATTGGTGTAAAATCTGTAGCACCACATTTAGGACAAGCTATCTTATTATCAGCGATAAATTTTTCGATTTTTTCATTATCCCAACCATCACCAGTTTCAGCACCCTTAGTAAATTCTTCGATTAATTTATCAGCACGATGACGAGCCTTACATTTTTTACAATCAATTAATGGGTCATTAAAATTAGTAACATGGCCACTAGCTACCCATACTTCAGGATTCATAAGAATAGCAGCATCTAAACCATAATTATAGGGATTTTCTTGAATAAATTTTTTCCACCAGGCACGACGAACATTTTCTTTTAATTCTCTTCCTAATGGTCCGTAATCCCAAGTATTAGATAAACCACCATAGATTTCACTTCCTTGAAAAATAAAACCATATTGTTTGCAATAATTAACAATGTCTTCCATTTTAATTTCTTTCATAATATTTAATTCCTCTCTTTCTTATTTTATGGTGATTTTTTTATAAAAAAAACTTCTAGAAATATGTAGGAACGAGTAATTACCCGCGGTTCCATCCTACTTATTTCTAGAAGAAATCACCTTTATTTATATAGCTCATGGTTGCCAAGCCACTCATCGCTTGTATGAACTAATTATAACAAAATATTTTTTTTAGTCAATATTTACTTAAATTCTAATGTTTAAAAATACTTTTAATTTTACCGATAGGACTAGCACTAGCAGCAATTTTTTCTATTTTAGCAATAATGTCATTTTTACTATTATTTAAGGCATCATATAATTCATTTAATGATTTGTATTTGGTAATTTGGTATTCTTTAAAATTAGAATTAGCGTCATAGTATTTAATAGTTAAATCACGATATACACATCGTACTTTATCAGGGACTTTTAGTACTTCGCAACCTATTAAATCCTTAAAGTATGCAATTATAGCTTTGTTAATATTTTTATAATCATGTTTAACAGCTGATGATATTTTAGAATTAAATTTATAAGAAGTTATTTCGTTAATTATTTCATCAATTTTATTACATAATTCCAAATCATTTGTAAGACGTTCATCAGCATCTGTCATCTTTTCAAGTGTTTCTTTTTCATCACTTAATTTAGTCGTATATTTTTCTTTTTCATCAATTGCAACAAGACGATCAAAAGTGCTCATTATTAAATCAAAATCTTTCCAAAATCTTGGATTTAAGTCACAATCTGTTTCGTAGTTATCATCAGAATATATTTCATTAAATTGTTTGATAAAGCACTTTATTTTAAGAATATACGCATCAACATTAAAAGGTTCGTCATTAATAATTACATTTAAAACAGTTTGACAATTTTCATATTCATTTAATTTAAAATATTTTTTTGCATCACTTAAACGATCTTCATTATCTTTAATACCCGATACTTTGACATTACCAGATAATTCTAATTTATATTTAGCAACCGCATCTTCAATTAGAATATTAGTATGACAAAATTCACATTCAGCATATTCATCATTGGGATTTAATTTTAAGTTGGCTCCACATGATGGACATTTAGCAGCTTTTAATTTCATTTTTTATTCCTTTTTCTATAGAACAGTTTCATTCCATTTTAAAGCTTTTTTGTCCCAAACATATTTAACTTTTAAGTGATTTTCCATATCTTCAGTTATTTCTTTAGCTAAATTATATGCTTTATTAGATTTAATGAATTTAACTAGAGAAATAATAAATAAGATAGGAGTTATAATTGCACCTAAAGCAAGACCGATAATGGCCATAACACAACCAACATTACCTGAATTTTTTTCAACTTTTACTTCACCAAACATATTAGTTCTTGCGGTATAGGAAACATTACCTGTTTGTTCATTGTATTTATCAACATCATCACCCCAAGTAAAGAATTTCCATGCTGATGCAGCACCAACTAAAATCATTCCTAAGCCTTGACTACCAGCGATAGTGGCGATGATACCAACGATATATAGGCCGCCTAAAACACACATACTAATTAGATTGCCTCTTTTAGTATCAGTAGCTTCACTTAAAATGACAGTCATTCGTAGTAATAAGCTTTTGATAGTCCATTTCTTTTCGTCAGATGCGTCAACCTCTGATAAAAGGTGGCTCATACTGCGATTAGCATTAATCTTTTCTCTAATGTCTTTTTCCCAATCTTTTTCTTTTTCCATTTTTCAATTTTCCTTCTTTCACATATAATAAAATTATAATAAAATTTTACCCCCCCCGGTCTATATTTGTCAACAAGAAATTTATTATATTGTTTATTATATTGTATGTTAATTTTTCAATTAAATTGATACTAATGAAGTATATGATTTTTTCGTTATAATATAATAATTTTTTTTAAAAAAAAGTTTAGCATTTTGCTAAACTATGTATATGATTTATGAATTATGTTCTTTGGAATAGAATTACTATTATAATTATTTCTTATTTATTTTTTTAATTATTATGCACTCTTTTCTTAATTAAGAATTATTTTTTATTAATATTGGTTTCACGCATAATGTATATTGGTCTTTTTTTAGTTTCCAAATATGTCTTTGAAAGATATTCACCTATAATACCGATACAGAATAATTCTAAACCACCTATAAAAATGATAATACAAGCTAAGCTTGGCCAACCACTTACAGGGTCACCAAAGACTAAAGTACGAATAATAATTAAAATGATAAAGATAAAGGAAACAAAACATAGAAGAATGCCAATAAATGATGAAATAACTAATGGTGTTGTAGTAAAAGCAACAATGCCTTCAATGGCATATTTAAATAATTTCCAAAATGACCATTTAGTTTCACCAGCTACTCTTTCAACATTTTCATATTCTAACCATTTTGTTTTAAAACCAACGAAACTAAATAATCCCTTACTATATCGATTATATTCTTTTAATGATAATATAGCATCAACCATTTTTCTTTTCATTAAACGATAGTCTCTTGCGCCATCAACCATTTCTGTACTACTCATTTTATTAATAATCTTATAAAACATTCTAGCAAAGAAACTTCTAATTACGGGTTCACCTTTTCTAGTCACTCTTCTTACTCCTACTGAGTCATAATCTTCTTCAGTTAAGATTTTATACATTTCTTTTAATAATTCTGGTGGATCTTGTAAATCAGCATCCATAGTTGTTATATAATTACCAGTAGCATGTTCAAAGCCAGCATACATTGCAGCTTCTTTGCCAAAATTGCGAGAAAAAGAAACATATTTTACACGTTTGTCTTTTTCAGCTAAATCTTTAATTATATTAAGGGTTTTATCTTTACTACCATCATCAACAAAAATCATTTCAATATCAATTGATTTCCATTCTTTGGCTAATGTATTTATGGCATTGTAATAATATGGAAGTGATTCTTCTTCGTTATAACATGGTACAACTAAGGAAATTTTATCTTTGTTTTTATTTCTTTCCATTTTGACCACCTCTTTTAACTTCAAAAATGCATACAACTATATAAATTAATAAACTGATAATAGAAATAACTATGCTTTCTTTTAGATATGGTGTGTGGTATTTTATTTCTATTTTGTGTTTACCTTTTGGTACATATAAACCTAAGAAATATTTATTGACATTTAATTTATCAGTTTTTTCGCCATCTAAATATATATCCCAACCATCGCTATATGATGTCATTATTTGAATTATGCCTTCTTTTTCTAAATCGACAGTTCCTGAGGCATAGCCATTTTTATATTCAATCAATTCAAAATTTGATCTATTTAAATTAGATATATCTTGCTTATAATCATCAAAATTAACTACTAGTACTTCTATGTTATCGAATGTATATGTACCTAGTTCTGATAAAGTAATTTCGATTTGACCATTTATTTCGTCGTAATAACCAAGGTTTGCTAGAATATTGTTGTCACCTGTTGAATATGGGTTGGTTCGTGAGTCTAAAAATTCTTTTGATTGTTTTTTAGATTTGAATGTTGTTGTTATTTTAAAATCTTTTAAAGGTTCATATTCTCTATAAGATATATTGAATTTTCTCTCAGTTGTAGCTTTATTTTTTAGTAGTAAGTCTTTTAATTCTGTTTTAGTATAAGGTTTATAATTTATATTATCTATTTTTAAATATAATTCACCTTTAAATTTATTTTTATCAATATTTATATATATTTTATTATTAGCTGAATTTCCACTATTTTTTGTCACTTTAATTTCTTTATTAGAGTTAGAAATAGTATATGGCACATTATCAAATGACTTTTTTAACACATCATCATATTTGTCAGCTTTCTTTATTTCGTTAGAAAGTGGATTATCAAGTGCTACATATTTTAAGAGACTACTTTCTTTTTCGATATTAGATAGTGAATTGTATTCATCTAAAGTAATATAATTGTCATAAAATTGCATAAAATCTACATTATATTTATTTTTGTAACTAGTTGTTGTTTTACCATATTTTTTATATTCTTCATATCCATATGGCACATCTTTACCATTGCCAGATACAAAATATTTATTTCCTAATAAACTAGTAATTTTTGTTCTGTAATCAAATTGTTTATATTCTAAATTTGTATGATGAGTTATATTTGATAAATCGTAGCTTAGCATGGCAACATTAGCTGGAATAATACTATAGTAATAACTTATTGAGTTATAGTCGAAAAATATTGAATCATTATGTAATAATCCATATGTTTCACCTATTTTATAAAATCCATCATCATTATTTTTAATTTCATTTATTGCTGTTTTATAATTTGATATATTATTATAGCTTGTATTATATAGTTCAATTATTTTATTGTCTTGAATAAATTCTTCACCATAACCATTTGTATATATAAACAATTTAGCACGTGAAATAGTCGTTATTACGATAAAAAGTACAAATACAATATTAAATATATTAATTTTTTTTAATATTTTAAATTTATTTAACCATTGATTTATATTTTTTTTGCCATATAATAAGACAATTGATATTAATAATATTATAATTGAATATATTATTGATATATCAAAACTTATATTTAATTTATACATTGCATATAGATATAGTATACTAATTCCTAATATTATAAAAATACTTTTTTTATCTATTTCCGAATAATTATCTAAGATTTTTACACTTATTAAGGATAGTATAAAACCTATAACATATGTCCATCTATTATTAGGATATGATAAGCATGCAAAAATACTTCCTATAGGAGCTATTAATAAAGGTATAGATAATATTAATAAATATATTAATTCTCTTTTAAATTTTTTGAAGTTTCTTATAGCTATTGATATTGCTACTAAGCTAAAAGAATGTATTCCCAAAATTGACCAATTTGTAGTTGTGAAAGAAAATAACGATTTAGCAAGATAATTATAATAGTGTTTCGTATAAATATAATTAAAAATCGAACTTCCATCTCTTGTTGAATTAAAAAACAGATAAAAAGTTGGTATTAATACAAACACTGCTAATAGAATACCAAGTAAAGAACAAAAGAAAACTTTTATATATTGTTTTAATATTTCTTTAAAACCTTCTTTTTTATATTCACTTATAATTAAAATTGAACCATATATTAATAGACATATTGAAGTCATATATGCAAAGTAAAAGCTTGATAGAAATGATATAAATATTATAAAAATATAGAATATTTTTTTATTTTCTAAAACGATTTTATCCATTCCCATAATTAGTAATGGAAATATTGCTAAAGCATTTGAAAAATATACGTGTCTAAAACCACTAAAAAGCGCAAAAATACAGAAAGTATAAAGAATTGAGCCAATTAGAGAAGAAAAATTACTATACTTTTTATATTTACAATAAATAATAAAATTAAAGCCAACGAAATATAATCTAACAAATATAGCTCCTGTATAAAAAGTTTCCATTCTATTTATAGGAAAGAAAACACTAAAATAATTTATAAAATCACCAATCGTATAGTATGCATAATTAGCATAAAGATCCATTCCTGTACCTAAATTCCAAAGGAAAGAATTAAATGTACCCCCCCCGGACTTAACAAAATTAATGATTAATTCACGCCAATGAATTAGGTTGATAAAATGTTGTCTATATGCATCTACACCACTTATCAAAGATTTATCTTGAATTTTAAAGAAATGATAAATAAAAAAAGAAATAAGGAAAAAGATAAATGTATATATTAAAAGTACTCTTCCTGCTTTTTCTTTGCTAAATAATTTTTTCATATTATATATCACCCGTTAATTTTGTATTTCTAATTTATTGTATCACTTATAAATTTTATAGTCTATTATTTTATAAAAAAAATAACTTAAGTTAAGTTATTTATTTTGTGTAAAAATTCTTTACTTTTTAAATATAAACCAGTATATCTTTCATAATATTTATTTAAAAAATAATTTATTTCATCGGCAACATCTTTAGTTATTTTTATTTCTGATATACTACTTATATCAATTAAATAATACATTCTAATTAGTTTAATAGCTTTAGGAGAAATAATTTTCTCGTTAGTATAACAATCTTGGCAGATAAAACCACCTTCGTCTGGATCTAATGTTACTATTTTAGTCTTATTACCACATTTAATACAAGAATCTAAGTTTAATCCGACTCCTAAATAATCTAAATATTTTAATTCAAGAATATTGGTTAAAATTAAAGGGTTTTGGCGAGCATTTAATTTTAATACTGTATTTATATAGATATTATATATTTCTTTATCATTATTTTGCTTGACTACTTGATAAGTTAAATCAGTTATATATGACATATAACTTATTAATTCAATATCTTCTTTTATATTAGTTAAATTATCGATTATATCGACATCAATTAAAGTAGATAATTTATTTTCATTATATTTAAGATGAAAATAAGCATAAGTAAATTTAAGAGTTTTAGTGCGTAAAGGACTTTTAAGGCTTTTAGCATTACGACACATAATACCTACTAAGCCTTTTTCTTTAGTTAAAACATTTATAATTTTAGAATTATCACCATAAGGTGTTTCAGTTATAATTATTCCTTCAAATTTACTTATCATATTATCACTTCTATTTTTTTCCTTTATATTTTAGATAGTATTCTATTTTGCCGGTTTTCTTAAATAATTCCCAAGCTTCTTTCTTATTCATAAAAAGAACCCATCCTTTCTAATTATATAATGGGTTCTTTAAAGTTTTTTTATTCAATTAAATATAATCTTTTTCATTAAAACCTAATTCATTTAGATATCTTTCTTTATCACGCCAATTACGAATTGTCTTGACATATAATTCAAGATATACTTGTTTTCCGATTAGTCTTTCAATATCTTTTCTTGCTTCTGTTCCTACAGCTTTTAGTAAAGAACCTTGTTTACCTATTACTATTTTTTTAATTGAATCACGATCAACAATGATATCAACTGTAATATTGACAATATTTTTCTTTTCTTCGTATTTAGATGTTATACAAGTAATACTATGAGGTATTTCTTCTTCGGTCATTCTAAATATTTTTTCTCTAACATATTCACTTACTAAGAAACTTAGTGGGTTGGTTGTAATTGTATCTTCATCAAAATAGCGTATATCATCTGTTAAATATTTCTTTATAACATTAATTAAAGTAGTTATGTTGTTTTTTTGTAGTGCGGAGATTGGTACTATTTCAGCAAATTCATATAAGTCTTTATAAGCTTTGATAGCATTAAATAATTCTTCTTCAGTCATTTTATCGATTTTATTTAAGACTAAGATAACATTAGAATCAGTTCCAGTTAAAGAACTTATGATTTTCTTATCACCAACGCCTAAACCATCTTTAGCATCAACAACTAAAAGAATAACATCGACATCTTTAGTTAAGCTTTGAGCTTCTTTATTTAATACTTTACCTAATTTATTAATTGGTTTATGAATTCCTGGGGTATCAACAAAAACGATTTGATAACCATCTTCATTATATATACCTTGAATAATATTTCTTGTTGTTTGTGGTTTATTGGATGTAATAGCTATTTTTTCATTAATAATTGAATTTAATAATGTTGATTTGCCGACATTAGGTCGACCAATCAGACTTACAAAGCCACTTCTCATTATAAACCTAACAATTCTATGATGTATGGAATATAAATAATACAACCAATAACGGCAGCCATCATTGCTAAAACAAAGGTTGCTGCACTACCACAATCTTTAGCTATTTTAGCTAAAGGATTTATTTCTAAAGTAACTAAGTCAACTGCTGCTTCTATTGCTGTATTTATAAGTTCAGCAGATAAGACCATACCTATTGCTAACATTGTAATTAACCATTCAATGGCTTTTACACCAAAAAAAATATTAGCAACAATAACAGCAACAGTAGCTATTACGTGAATTAACATACTTTGTTCGTAGCGATAAGCATATTTTAAACCATCTATTGAATAAGTAAAACTTTTATAAAATCTATTAAAACCATGTCTTTTAATATCATCTCTTGATATTTTCGTCATCTAACATCAACTCCTGCAATTCAAACATGACTTTTTCATCTTTTTCATTCATATGATCATAACCTAACAAGTGTAATAAGCCGTGAACAGCGAGAAAAGATAATTCTCTTTTTTCACTATGTCCATACTCTTTGGCTTGTCTTTTCATTTGTGGGATACAAATGTATATATCACCTAGCACTCGTATATCATTATACAATATATCATCATTATCTTCAAATGCAAATGATATGACATCTGTAACACGATCAACTTGACGATATTCTTTGTTTATTTGATGAATCTCATCGTCTTCCACAAAGATAATAGAAAAAATAGCATTTTCTACTTTTTCATGTTCTAAGGTATGATCTAACAAACTATATAAATAATTATAATCTTTATATAAATCATTATCAATTATAGTATAATCATTTTTCATTAAACTCTAAGCCCCCAAATACTACCAAATAAAATAACCATTACAATAATAACTAAGATAGCTAAAATATTATAGAAAATATTATTTTGTAAAAATCTTGGTAAATGTTGTTTAATAGCTTTAATACTTATATAACCCATAAAACCAATTATGGAACCGATAACATTTAAAATAATGTCATCAATATCAAAAGCACGACCTATTTTAAATTGAATTAGCTCAGCTGTCAAACTTATAATAGTTGAAACTATTAAAATATGTGGTACTCTTTTGGCTTTTAAATAATCTGATACAAAATAACCAAATGGAATAAATAATACAATATTGCCTACTACATTGTAGAAGAAAGCTTTTGAACCGATTGAATATCTGGTCATTTCATGGAATGGAATGAAATTCATACCACTGGCAGCATTTTCAGTACTTAATAGTAAGAAATATAATAGTAATATATAAATTATAAATAATAAAGAATAAAATTCTTTATAAAATATAAATCTATCGTGATTTATGATTACTCTAGTTAGTTTTAAGACCGTCATTATGACAACAAATAAGGTTAACATTGGCCATGTTTCACTTATGGCCCAATAGAAAGTATCATAAAATGGCGATAAATTACCCATATCTTCACACCCTATTCTTTATTATTTTCTTCATTTATAGGTTCTGTAGAGATTGTTCCTATTTCTTCTTCAGCTACTATAAATACTTCCATATCTATTTTACTATTATTTATATCTTTTTTCAAAACTTTTTGTGTAATTATTTTAGATTCGCCATTTAAAGTTGTTTTCATTTTTGCCGTTATTTGTTTTTGAATGTTCTTTTCTAGCTCTTTATCAGTGTATTCTTTGATATCAGTTTTTACTTCAATATCTTTATCAATATTTAGTTGAAAGCCAAGAATATTTACTAAATTTTTACTTTCAGTTTTATATTCTTTTAGACGACTTTTAAATAAACGATAATGTTTATTGTTAAATGATACTGATAAATTATACCTTTTTTTATTTAATTTTGTTATTTTTTCATAATTTCTTGGAATAGATATATTAACTGTATACCAAGTTCGTCCATATACTTTGCCACTAGCACATACTTGTTTTTTAGCTTCTTCATTAAATTTTATATCGCCAGATATTAAGATATCGCCTTTTTTGACTGAATCATTAGTTTCTACGACTTCTGTTCCTTTACTTGTTAAAATTCTAGTAACCATACTATCTTTTAGGGAAATTATATTGCAATAAGGTGGTTCTTCAGTTTTATTTTTAGCAACTTTAGGTTCAACATTGACGATGTATTTCATACCTTTTCGTTCAATATTTATCCATTCAATAGTATCTTTGTTATTATTCATTATATTTTCTTTAATTAATGCTATTTTTGTAGGATTTTTAATTAAAGTATATTCTTTAATATTATTTTTATCTAATTCATTTAATAATAAGCATTTTAATTCACTATCTTCAGTAATTACATTAATACTTATTATAAATCTTGTTAAAAGAAAAATAATTATGATTATAGTAAATAGGAAATATAGGGAGATTGTATTGGTTTTTAGATAATTTATTATTCTAGCTTTACCATAATATTTGATTATTTCGTAATTATAGTATTTATTTACTTTTTCTAGATCTTTTTCTTTTATTCTAATTATTATATTGTCTTTATTGTATTTTATATTATAAATATTTATATTTAAATTTTTTAAATATTTAATGGTCTTATTAGGTGACTTAGTTGTAATACATATATCAATTAAACTAGTTATAAATATATTCCATACTTTCTATATGACCATTAAATAGAATTTCTTTATCTAACATTTTAATGATTTTAAAATTAAGGCCTTTTATATTAAGATTAAAATCATTAAATTTTAGTATAATTTGTTTATCTGTTATTGATAATAGTTTTTCATAATTAGTAATATATATTTTATTTTTAGTTAAATTTATTGAGTATGATTCGTTAATAAATATGTTCTTTATATTATCTATTATCATAGTTAGTCACCTATATAATTGTATGAAAAAAGAATACTTAATAGTATTCTTAGTTTCTTAAAATGTTTTTTTATAGTGAAATACCTAATCTTTCAGATATTTCTTCTTTAGACATTCCAGAATTTAGAAGGCTTTTAATGATGTTAGTTCGCTCTTGCTTTCGTCCTTCTACAAGTCCTTCTTTGTGACCTTCTTTTCGTCCTTCTTTTATACCTTCTTTTCGTCCTTCTTTTATGCCTTCTTTTATGCCTTCTTTTATGCCTTCTTTTATGCCAACTTTTCTTCCTTCTTCTCTTCCTTCTTCAAGACCTTTTTTACGGGCGTTTACTCTTATTTCGTGTTCTATTGATTCTTGTAAAGCATCTCCTTCACCAGGATATGAATAATCTTCATCATCTTTTATCAATGCATACATATCTCTTAATACACTCATCCTTTCTTTATTGCCTTTAGCATACTGAGCCATTTCATCAAAACTTTGAGCTTCAAACATTTTATAATCTAGTTGTTCTTCTTTATTTTTATTATAGCATGACATAGATAATATTGGTATATAAATATTAATTATTCTTATACTTTTTAAATCTAAATTATTATCATTATCTTTCATTGTAAAATGAGTAATTTTTATTTCTTTATTGTCACTAGATTTAAAACAATTTAAATTTACTTGATCTACTAATAAATCTTTATCATAGGTATTTTTCTTTCTTTTATCATAAAAATTGCCAGCGATTCGATATAAATATGATTCGTTTCTTTTCATTAAAGTTTTATAGTATTTTCTATTAAGTTCAATATTAACTTTTCTTTTACCGTCTGGAGAAGTTAATAGGAAGTCAACGCGATGATTAATATTATTTCTTTTATTAATTGGTAGTTCATTAGAATAAAAAGTAAAATTGGATACATCGTAATTTCTGGTGGTACTTTTATTGTTGCATTCGTTATCAAAAAAATTTTCCTCCTCTACCTTATTTATTCTACGTAGATATGCTAAATCCTTTTTAATTTAATAAAATCAAAAAAATTCTAGATATTTTTCTAGAATTTAATTTACTTTCATGAACTCCTCATATTTAGGGATTATATCTTCAGGCTTACCTATTTCCATAATTTTACCATCGTTTAACCATAATACTTCATCACATAATTCTCTAATAGTATCTAAACTATGAGAAACAATTAAAACAGTTCTTTTTTCATCAGAAATAAGTTCTTTCATTTTATTATAACTTTTTTCTCTAAATTTAACATCACCAACTGATAGTACCTCATCAATTAATGTTATATCAGTTTCTAAGATAGCTGTTATAGCAAAAGCTAGTTTAGAGTACATACCTGATGAATAAGTTTTAACTCTTTTATTAATGAAATCGCCAATATCAGCAAATTTTATTATTTCTTTTTCTTTAGCTGCTATTTCTTCTTCTGAGAAACCTAATAACATACCTGATAAATAAATATTTTCTTTACCAGTTAGTTTTTTATTAAAACCTACACCTATTGATAGTAAAGAAATTGTTCGACCATGTAAGTCGATTTCACCTTTATCTGGTGAAAATATTCCTGCTATAGCTCTTAACATCGTTGATTTACCTGAACCATTTTTTCCTATAATACCAAGTATTTTACCTTCTTCTAGTTCGAAGCTAACCCCTTTTAAAGCATGAAATGTTTCTACTTTGTTACCAAAATTTTTCCATGATGCTCTAATAGATGTTTTCTTTAAACCACGATATGTTATATGAAGATTTTTTACTGTTACAGCTATATCTTTATCTTTTTTATTTTCTGTTGCCATTATATCACCTTCGCATAACTATTTTCATATTTATGAATTATATGAACGCCATAAATACATAATAATAATCCTATAATTAACCAAAATGATAAGCCTTTAATACTAAACATTTGGCCATATACTGTTACTTTTCTTGCTTCATCCATTAAGAAAGCTAATGGGTTTACTCTAAGTAAGAAATATCCACTCTTTCCTTTTAATCTTTTCTTTATATTATAGAAAACACCTGAAACGTAGAAGACCATTTTTAGAGCAATATTTGTTAAGTTACTTAAATCATCGAATGTTACACCATGATGCATTAAAATCAAACCCATTCCAAATGTAACGACATATAATACAACAATTATAGGGATCAGTAAAATAAAATGCCATGTTATTGGGACATGTTGAACTAACATTAAACAAAATGCTAAACCAAGTGAGATACACATTTTAAATAAATATGTTAAAGATTTAGAAAATAATAGGATATATTTAGGTATATATACTTTAGTTACTAAATCTCGATTATTAATGATTAATCTTACACTTCCAGTAAGCATTCTATTAGAAAAATCCCATAAAGCAACACCAACCATTATAAATGATGCAAAATATGGTTCTTTATTGCCAAATATTGTACCAAATACAAAGGTATAAATTAACATAAAGCATAATGGTTCAATAACCCACCATAACCAATTTAAATATGAATCAGCGACTTCACTTTTTAGTTCAGCTTTAGCTGATCTTATGGCATACTTATAATATTTTTTTATATTCTTGAAAAATCTTTTCATTTCATTCACCTTCTGTAGTTGGAGATTAAAAGCTTATTTATTTTTCGCTTTTAAATTCTTCTTCTAAATGTTTAATTGTTCTTGCAAAACCTTCTGAAATATTAAACTTTGGTTTCCAAGATAATTCGCTTCTTATTTTATCAGTTGAAAGTATTCCATTTTTAAAAGATGCTGCTCCTTTATCTTTTTCCTTTGGAATATCAAAAATTAATTTTAATTTTTTTTCTGGCTTAATATTTATTAAAGTTTCTGCTAATTGTTTAATTGTTGTTTTTGAATTCTCGTCAGCTATATTGTAAACTATATCTTTGGAATTAAGCAATACTAAAAACATTGCTACTATTGCGTCGGCAATATATGTATAAGTTCTTACTGATGAACCATCACTTTTTAAAATAATATTTTGATTATGCAAAACATTATTTAAAAAATCGGCTTGTACTCTTCCGTCATAAATAGACATGCCAGGACCATACGTATGTGCTAATCTTACAATTTTTGTATTTAAGCCATACTCCTCTTTAAATCCTGAACACATATTTTCGGCAGCTTTTTTACCTTCCGCATATCCATTTCTCGGAATTAATGGGTTTACTTGTCCTAAAGGTCCGTCTTCTGTAAATAGTTCTTGACCTTCCGTTGGTTCACCGTATATTTCTCTTGATGATATGAACAAATATCCATCTGCTTGTTTTTCTTTTGCCAATTTTAGAGTATTTGCAGTTCCTATCGTATTAGCAAAATTTGTTTCGACGGGTTGATCTTTCATTATTTTAGGACTTGCTGGTGATGCAGCATGAACAATATAATTTACTTCACCTTTGATTTTTAATGGTTCAATAATATCTTGAATTATTGTTTCAACTTTATCATTAGTTTTTATATAGTTATCCAATTTGCTTTCATTTCTTACAATAGCTTTAATGTTTATATTAGCTTTATATGTTTTGTTTAATTTTATAAGTGTATATATTATATATGATCCAATCATCCCTGATGCGCCTGTAATAAGAAAAGTTTTGTTTTTTAATTTCGACAAAAGACTTTTAGAATTACATGCCTTTATTATATATTTTGCGTCTTCATCTACTATTTTTGTATATTTCATTTATTTATTCTCCCTATTTTCAATGTTTGATTCTAAATTTAAAAATTCTTCATAATCTCTAGCATTTAAATTCCCGATTAAAGTGCAGTAGTCTTCTGGCGTAGTTACTTTAATATTTCCTCTGTTGCCAATTACAAGGTGTGGTTTCATATTGTTTTTAAACATAAGACCGCATGAATCTACTATTCCTTCATAATTAGGATTTTCTTTTCTTTCTTTCAAGTGTGCTTCATATATTTCTTTTAAATGGTAACATTGTGGAGCTTGAGCCGTATACATTATTTTTCTTTGAGGCATTTCATCTACTACATCGCCTTTATAGCTTATTAGTGGAGTTTCAAAGCAAGGAGTTACTGTAATTGCACTCCCATACTTCATTACACTTTTTATACATTTACTAATTGTATCTTGTGATACTAATGGTCTAACACCGTCATGAATTAATACAATTGCATCTTCATTATTTTTCTTAGCTTCTTTAAGCCCAAGAAAAATTGTATCTTGTCCAGTACTTCCTCCTGGTATTACTTTAACTACTTTACTAATATCAAATTTTTTAATTAATTTTTTTAAATATGGTATCCAATCTTCGATACAGGCAACAATTATTTCATCAACATCTGAATTATTTTCAAATAGTTCTAATGTATGAATAATTATATCTTTTCCACAAACTTTCAAAAATTGCTTAGGTATTTCTCCACCCATTCTTTTACCTGCGCCACCGGCAAATATAATTGCTATTTTTTTCATAAAACCTCCATAGAAAATATATATTTATTAACCATTTTCTATTTTTTTATTATAACATAAAAAACATTACAGGTATAGTCTATTAAAAAAAGCGATTTATTTATCGCTTTTTTTGATTAAAAATTCAACAAGTCTTTCTGCACTTTTTCCATCACATTTTTTTAGATATTTTTCTTTTATTTTTTGTGAATTGTCATCCTTATAATTAGAAATGTTTTTTATACAATTAATTAATTCTTCTGTTGTATTAACAAAATATCCATATGGCTCATTATTAATTTTTATGAATGTATCATGTGTTGATTCAAAATTTTCAGAGTCCCATCCGAAAATGAATGTTGGTTTATTTAATAAAGGTGATTCATATAACTCATTGATATAATCTCCTATAATTATATCTGATGCTATCATTAATTCTCGTGTTGTAAATTTATTGGATACATCCTTAGAAAAGTTCTTAATATTTAAATTATTGCCAATAAAATTATCTTTATCTTCTCTGATATATTTTATTAAAAGAACGTATTCATTTCCGAGTTTTTTCTTCATATCATTTATATTAATTAATTTAATAAATTGTTCTTTGCTATTTTTGTATCGCGCATAAGTTATAAATGATATTATTTTTTTCTTTTTTGATGGTGCAAAAATATTGTTTACTTTTTTTACTATTTCTTGTTTTAATTCATTATCAAAATAACAATCTGTAATTGCTGCTCCATTGCACATTATATTAGTATTAATATTTGTAGTATATATTTTTTTCTTCAATAATGAAGTTTCTTCTGAAGCGCATTGAATAATTGAGGCATTTACCTTATATATATATTTATTTAATTGAGAATATGAATTCAATGGATATCTTTTGTTGTAACCTTCAACAAGATATGGTAAAGCAACATTCCCTAAAATTACAGTTTTAGTTTCTTGATTCATTTCTAAATCACTTAATAAATAATGTGGTTCACTTAATATTATATATTTTGCTTTTAATAACTCCTTAGCTATTTTTTGAAAATTTATTTTTTTATCAATTGAAATATATTCAACTTCATAAATATTTTGCTTATTTAATGATTGTATTAGTGACTTATAACTTTTTTTAAAATTATTATCTGTAAAAACAACAATCTTATTTTTCTTAAATTTTTCTATTGAGTATTTTTCATATAAAGTATTTAATTTTTGGCTCAATTTTTTATATTGATTTAAGCGATTTATTTTATCTATCGATTTTTTTATTTCTATTCTTTTATATTTTTTTGTTTCTATTATATTATTAATATCTTGAACTTGATATAATTCAGTAAACATTTTTTGAACTTTTTCTGATGATTTATTTACAGATATTGTTGGATTTTTGGTAATTAAATTAATTTTTTCTTTGTTAAATCTAATTTTTAAAATATCTTTTTCAGTTAATTTTGGAGCATATTTAGTTTTTTGACCATATAGTTGTACAGAATCAACTTGTTCTGATAAAATTTCAACAAACCCTTCCCATGTCGGATTATCTTGATAATAATTAATCGCAAAATCAATCAATGATCTACCGATTCTATCTCTATTAATAAAGTTGATTTCACAATACATTTCAGCAAATTTTGGCAAGTAATATTCAAGTGATTTAAATAATACATTATCACATTTTTGTTTTTCTATAATTGGTTCCCATTTATTATTGACTTTTTTATATCCTGTAATTGATTTGTAATCAATACACGCAAAGATAGATTCAATAAATTGTTGTGCATGTGAATTTACAGTGTAATTATATCTTATATTCATTTCATCACTAGGTAGTGTACTTCTTGAATAATAAAATTTTGTTGGTTCTTTCTTCTTTATAACTTCATTCCATAATCTTGTAAAGTTTTCTTGAGTATATCCTCTACCCCAGTATTCGATAATTGAAAATTGCTTTTTAGAATTTATTTCTTGTTTTAGATATCCACATACTGATTCTCGTTCTTCTTTTGCCTTATTTAATAAATAATCATTATATTTTTTAGATGAACGAAAAACACTTATCATATTTTTTTTATCATTAGGTGTAATCTCTTTTGTATTTTCGTATTTTATTAATTCTGGGAAAATGTCTTTAAATTTTTCTCTATTAATATCTAAAGCTTTTAATATTTTATCAAATGTTTTAACCTCATTAAAATTTCCATGCCCGTTTCCCCAAAAATCATCATCTATTTTATCTATAAACGATGGAATTCTCCATGTTTTACGCGAAGCATATATATATTTTAACTCCATGTTTAGTTTTAGTTTTTCATTTATTACATCAGCTATTTTTTTAAGATTGTGTCCATCTCTAGATACAAAATATACTATTTCATCTTTGTCTTTTTTAGCATGATTTAATGCCCAATATATATATGGAACAAACAACAGGGAAACATATGAATAAACAAATTGTTCTTTTAAATTTGGATGCTCATTTCTAAATCTAGCTAAAGATGCTGCAATTAAGTAGGCATCATAACTATTTATCTGTTTAATCAAGTCTAGTTCATATTTGTTAAATTCTATTTTAGTTATTGGTGATGTTGTTATATATAATTTTTTAGGTACTTTATCATCTGAATTTGGGTTATCACCAGTATGAATCCATTTATCAAAAAAATATTTTTTATTATACTTTTTATATACTTCCAAATATAATGTTTTATCAGCTTTCATGTATCCATATTCTGAAGATAAATATATATCAAGTTTTGATAGCTCAGGCTCTACTTTATTAAGTAATTTTATTATAAACTTTTTAGGCAAATACATATCACTTATTAAGATTACTTTTTTATTTTCTTTTAATAAAGCTTTTACTTTTGATATATTTTCTTCTATCGGAATAACATTTTCTAGCTCAGCTTCAAGTTCCCATTCTTTAAGTTTTTCTGCTTGTTCTTTTGTTATTCCATATACATATTTTAATCGTTCAAAGATTTCATCAAATTGTATTTCACATTTATTGCTTTTCCTTTCTTCTTTAGATCTAGTGTAATATTCTCTGACGTTTAATTCAGCATTTTTTCTAATATTTGGATAATCATTAATTATGTATTCAGGAAAATTTAATCTTGATTCTACCATTTTTTCTTTAACGTAATAAAAAATTCCTTCTGGTACCAATACTTTCCTTGAAATTAAAGTATCAAAAATATCAAAACTATAAAGATTAGTTAATGGTTGTTTTGATGGTTGAAAATCCAATATAGCTTTTATTATTTTATCCATGTCATTTGGTGTTGAATATTCCCAATATAATTTTGTTATTTTATTAATTTCTTTCTCTAAGTTTTCATTTTGATATGTTTCTAGTGCTAATAACAATTCACCAAATGTATAGCACTTTTTACCTAATGTTGTATCATCATAGTTCATCGGAAATTCTAGACTTAATTTATCATAATCAAATATATATCTAATATAATGTTTTGTGCCCATTAATATAAAATCAGTATATATTGATGAGAAATCCATTATACATAGATCAATTTTTGGCATTATTTCGTAAAAGTCGTATTGATTATCCCAAAAAACAATCCACGGATTATTCTTATAGTATTCTTTTGCTTCAATAAAACCTGGTTCGTTTTCCAAGAATGGATGCATCTTAAATATAAATAATAAATGATTTTTTTCACATACACCTATTAATTTTTTTATATCAGGTATAGCCTCTTTAAAAAAATCTCCTTCTTTTTCATTACGCCATGTTGGAGCATAAGTCACAATTTTTGTATCACTAGGTAAATTTCTTTTTTCAACTATATTTGTGTCATAAGTTGGCGTAAAATTATATCTTTTTTGATATATACACCTTGGATATCCAGCTCTTATTATTTTAGTTTCGTCTAATCCTAATTGATCGATTGCTATTTCTTCAATAAATTTAGATGGAGCTAAATACATTTCATTTCTTAGATATAGATAGTTATTTTTAATATATTTTTTTATCAACGCCTCAGATAAAATACCTTCATAAAGACTTCTTTCAACATTTTTGACTCCACCAACTCCGTGCCATAAGTTTACATATATAACATTTTCTAGACCACTTGGAATTGATTCTTTAACTTGCTCAGTTATTAAAACCCCTGTTTTGCTGATGGCTTCTTCACTCTGTTTTGTTCCGATTAAATAAGCATTGTAACCCATTTTTCTAATAAATTTTATTGTTTCTATATTATCGCAAAGCCAATAAGTAAAAATATCTTTTCTGTAATTATTGATGTATAAAAATAAATATTTTGGATTTCCACGAAAATCTTGACTATTATGCCCTGAGCAAAATGCCCAAACTTTTCTTTTGTCATTTTCTTTTATTTCAACTTTACTAGTATCAAAAAAATGACTTGTATTGTTTTTGATTGAATTAATTATTCCTTTTTTGACAATTTTTGCTTTTGAACTAATTGTATTTTTCATTTTTTCACTTCCTTAGTTATGAATTTTGAATAAATATTTTTTTTAATTTAGGTATAAAATATTTTTTTTGTTTAAGATAATCTACAATATAAACCATCATTGTTCCTAAAACAAGTGAAACTGATACTAAGAAGATGAGTTCATGTTTATATGTAATATCACTATTTGTTATTTTGAAATATGTTCTAAATGGTATATGTATTAAATACATTGTTAAACTTAATTTTTCTAAAAAGAAAACGAACTTATTACTTAATAGTTTTAATTCCACAGTCTGTTCAGAAAATGCAATCAAAGTAGAGATACTAATTATACATAATAGTATATAGTCTATTGATGTACTATTTAAAAATTGACTAACTACTATTACAAATATGTACCCACCCCACTCGATAATTGATAATAAATATTTAGCAAAATTTGTTAGTTTTAAATCTTTTAATTTTAAAGATAATGGATATAATAAAGATCCTATCATTATTTCTATATATGCTCTTACTACACCTTTATATGTAAAGCCAATCCATAATGTAGGCTCTCTTAAATTACCAAAGTTGTGATTTAACCAACCTCCAATTAAAATGATAGATATAGGTGCAATAAAGTAAAAATAATTTTTATTAAATTTTTTTATTTGCGGATATATTAAAGTCATAGATATTAACATTGCTGATATATACCAAGTGTGACCAATAAATCCTGTAGTTTTAAATCCAGCCATTTTTAGCATAAATAGGTCAAAAATACTATTAATATAATATTTAACACTACTTATATCCGCTATAATTCTTAGTAAAAAATCAACTACAAAGGCTATAAAAATATATGGAAAAAGATTCACAAATTTTGAGTAAATATAATGAAATGTTTCCTCACCTATTGATTCTTTTTCCTTTCTCTTTTTTGCACATGCGCTTTTACACATCAAAAAACCAGATACGACAAAAAAGAATTCAACTGCTATTGATCCGTATTTAAATAATATATCTTGTTTTCCAATAAAGTACTCGCCTGCATGAAATATTATTATTACCATACAAAAAACAAATTTCCAGAAACTTATAATTCCATTGTGTTTTTTCATCATAACACCTCTACTTCATTTTTTCTTCTATTAGTTTAACAATCTTTTCTGTACATTTTGTAGAATTTTCAACGTACTTATTTATAAAATGTTTTAAATATATTTTATCATATTTTTTTTCTAATACTTCTGATAATTCTTTACCAGTTTTAAAGGTATATCCTGGTAATTCATTATAATCAAGCGCTAATCCTCTGTTTTTTTCATATTCTTCTAAATCATAAGCATAAAAATATAATTTTATATTTCTTATTCCGGCTTCATATATAATACATGAATAATCACTTATTAAGATATCAGCAATAAATAGCATATCAAATGATGAAAATTTATTATCAATTATTACATTTTTTATATTTCCCAAATGTATCTTTGATAATGGATGAAGTTTTATAACTAAATTATATTTAGAAAAATCGATATTTTCTATTAAATCAATGATATGCTTTTTAAATTCACTTTCGTCTTTTCTAAATGTTGGAGCATATATGATATTTTTCTTTTTCGATTCTAAATTTGGATACTCTTTAAAGATTTTATTTCTTATTTGTTTTTCATATTGTTTATCAGATAATAAATCTATTCTTGGTAAAGAATAAGTTAAAATTTTTTCCTTTGAAATGTTAAAGCCTTTAACTAAATGTTCTTTATATGCTTCACTAGATGCAAATACGATATCATAGTTTTTATGCATTTTTAAAATATTAATATATTTATAATTGTTTCCTTCAGCTTTATTTAATGAAGAATAACCAAATTTTTTCATTGTACCATTAGAATGCCACATTTGAATTATTGTTAAAATTTTTTTATGCTTTAAAATACTTATTGTTGGTATGTAACTATCTAGTATACATACTTTTGCTGTAGCTAAATGATACATTTGTTTAAACATATGTAAACCGTATTTAATCATTGTAGAAAACTTCGCATTTTCTTTTCCATCAAGAGTTTTACATAAAAAAATGGTGTTATATTTTTTACTGATTTTTTCATTTATTAAAACGAAATCGATACTTGGTTTATTCGATTGTCTACTCATAAATAATATTTTGTTTTTTGTTGGTAATATTTTTAAAAAAAAGTATACTACATTTAAACAAATAATCATTAGTTTTAAAACTATTGCCATTTTACTCACCTATTACGTCATTTAATATTTTTTCGCATGAGGACTTTTCATTTCTTTTTTTCATATTTGTAAAGCGCTCATTTATGTTTATGTTTTTATTTTTTTCTAATATTTTTAGAACTTCATCAAAATTTTTAACTTCAAATTGTTTTTTTGTAAAACTATCTACTGTATGAATTGGCCTTTGATATTCGTATAATTCTTTATCAAATCTATAAAATATAAGCGGTCTTTCAAATAATGAAAATTCATAAGCACAAGAAGAATAATCAGTAATCATTATATCGCTAATATATATTAAATCATTTATGTCAATATTGCTATATTCATATATTCTATCTTTATATTTATCTTTTATTTCTATTTTTTTTGTTATGAAAGGATGCATTTTAATAATAAATATAAAATCATTTTTTGTACAGAAATCATATATTTTTTCTAAATCAAATAAAGAATAATCATAATATGCAGTATTGCTACCTGTTCCTCTATAAGTTGGTGAAAACAAAATAACTTTAGATGTTTTTATTTTTGGATTAAGCAAATATAATTTTTCTGTTGCTGTTTTTATTTTGTTTTCATTTAAATAATTATCTAGTCTTGGAATTCCATAGCTACGGAATATAGATTTTTTTACTCCAAATACTTCTGAATATATATCAATTAAATTATCTTGATCAACAATAGCATTAGTATAATTTCGGTGACAAGATTGATATGGATGTGGTGATCCTTCTAAACCAAATCTTGCGTAGCCTACTGATTTGAATCCTATTCCAGCATGCCATAATTGTACTAATTTTACTTTTTTAGATAATTTTAAATGAGTTAAAACTGATGTATAATTATCAACAAAAATAATATCGCTCATTGCAATTTTAGATATTTCTTGTACTATTTTTAATATACTTTTCTTAGTTTTATACTTATCATTTGCATATATTCTTATTTTATATTTATTCTTTGGAAGATAATCATATAGATATTTTAAGTTTGAAGTTAATTTTTGACTATTTTCTGTTAAAAATAAAATATTTTTTTGACTAAATTTAAATATTCTAAGTATTCTATAATAGATATTACATAATAAAACAATTAATCTTTTAATAATTATTTTTGCTTTATTTATTATGCTTGTTGTTTCTTGTAAACGATAAAATTTTTGAGGTTTATTATTGATAATCATAAATTTTGTCATAATTTTTATATTTAGTTCTTCATCGACTGAAAAATTTATTATATATGCATATTTTTTTCTTCCGTATATAAAATTTCTTGATTTGTCATCTAATGTTTTTAATAGTTCTGGATCAATAGTTATTTTCTTGTTTTCAATATATAAATTCCATTCAGCCGCATCTAACATTGTTCCTTCTGGTGTGTTTGTAATATTAATTATTACTTTATTATTTATTTTATTTAAAAGAATTTTTTTATCATTTGATATTAAATAAATATCATCCTTTATTTCCTTATTGAAAACTATATGAACATTTACTCTTTCCCATGTTATATTTATTATTTTGTACATATAATTCACTCCATTTATAATATTATAACAATTATAATAAACCATTTCAATTAACTTGATTATTTTTTACAATTGAAAACAAGTTAATCTACTTAACTTGTTTTATTTTTTTTGACTTTGTTATTTAAAATTGATACATACGCTATTAACATAGGAATAGTTGCTATTATTGGAAGAAAATATCTTCTATTATTATCTACTGGTGATATTAAAAGGAATAGTAAAATAACTAAAGATGGAATAAAAGGAATTAGTGACTTTTTTTCTTTCTTTAAAGTTATATATACCATTAATATTAATAGCGATATTTGATATAGTCCTTGACTATATATTATATTTATTATTGGTACTTTAACTATTAAATTATATATTTTATTATAAAGTTTAAAAGCTTTTGAGTGATTTTGGGTTTTTGTAAAATCTATTTTTTTGTCATTAATCATATCATAATTTGTACTATAACCATTAGGTTTAACAGTGGCATTAATGTTAAAATACCCGGAGCATAGATTAAAAAATGAACTAAAATATGAACTTGGATATTTAAAAAAATATTTTACATATAGTTTTATAAAATCTTTTAATTGATTTTTTGTATAATCTTTATTAAAAAAAGTATTTTTTAATGCATCTGCACTTTTAGGATTATAATGATCTTTTATTTTATCATATTCTATAATATTATTTATAGTTTCTTTATCTTGTATAGGTATTTTTTCATCATAATAATATACTACTCTTCCTACCTGTTGAATTGGTAATGCAATCATTTCTTTAATACTTCCTGGTGTTACTCCAAGATGTGGGAACAAAATGTTTTCGATTGTATAAAAGATAAATATTGGCACATATAATAATGACATTTTTTTAAATTCTTTTCTTTTTATTAAAATAACTGTCAATGCAAATACTACCAATATTAGTGCATAAATTCCTTTTTTTGTTAATATACTCATAATAAAACCTGTAATACTTATTTTGATAATATTAGATGTTTTATAATTGTCTAAATGTATAATTTCGATTAATTGTACTGAATACAACAATGTCATATAAAAGAATGGAACATCTTTATATATTGATAAAGTTCCAAATGTAAAAAAACCAGAAAAAATATAAAATAGTAATATTAGAATCCTTAACTTTATTGGTACCTGTAATTTTTTTAGAGAATTAATGCAATATGTAAGAACAAATATTGCAATTGCAACTTGTAAAATAACATTTAGAAATAAACCCATATTAGGTGAGCTAATTTTTAAGCCTAATGAATTAATCATTCCAATAATTATTGTGTGAAATGGTGAGTGATGACCATTAATATATACATTTTCATTTATTAAGTTTATATAATTAACCGACCAAGTTCTAATATGATAAAATTGTTTTAATTCATCTATTGAATCAGGCCCTATATCTCCTGGATATGCAATAATTAATAAAGGAACGAAAATTAATAATAATATCGTTATAGTTGAAATTATAGGATGCTTATTAAATATAAAATCTAAAATATAATCCAATTTGCTTTTTATATTAACTTTTTCTTTAATATGATCTAAATAATTAAATATTAAGGACAGCAAATAATAAAAAAATAAGCACATTCCGATTATAATTAAAATAGCTTTTATTGGCTGATAATAAGGGTGAAATAAATAATGTAGATTTCTATAACTTTTATAGTATAAACATATTAAATATCCACATGCTAAACATATAGATATAAATATAATATTTCTCCCCCCCCGATTGCCTTTTTATTTATATTGGAAACAATGTTATATATTCCTAAAAATGAAAATAAACCTATAAATTTGTTTAAACTATATATATTTTGTGAAAAATCAGATGTTGGTTTAACGGGATCTAATAAAAATGAAAGCAGTATTAAAAATGAAATTAATATATTCCAAAACATATTATTTTTAAGATTCTTTTTCATATGGCTCATCTTCCTTTTTGTTGATACATTTTATATTCCTAATTATTATACCAATAGACTTATACATTTTCAATGAACTTTACAGTAAAAAAAAAAGATGATTTGCATCATCTAATTATTTATTATTTCTTTACATATTAACTTAATCTTTGTTTTACTAGAGAACTTACTAATGACATATCTGCTGCACTACCTAATCTTGTAGTTGCTTCTTTCATAACTTTACCCATTTCTTTAATACTTTCAGGTTTTAATTCAGCAAATACTTCATCAAGAACTTTATTAATTTGTTCTTCGCTTAATTCCTCTGGTAAATATTTTGATAGACATTCAATTTCTTTATTTAACTTATCTACTTCTTCAGTCTTACCATACTTAGCATATTCAGTGATACTATCTTTTCTTTGTTTAACTTGTCTTTTTATAACAGTAATAGCTTCATCATCACTTAGATCATGCTTAAGATTAATCTTTTCATTTTGCAATGCTGTTTTTAACATACGTAGAACAGATAAATTAAATTTATCTTGAGCTTTCATAGCTGTTGTCATATCTTTTACTACATCATCTGTTAAAGCCATATTAGCACTTCCTATCTATCATTTCTTCTACGTTTACGTGAGTTTCTAATCATTTCCTCTTTAGCCTTACGTCTTTTAACACCTGGCTTATCATAGCATTTTTTTTCTTTTAGTTTAGAAGGGACTCCACTTTTTGCAACTTTTACTTTGAATTTTTTAAGTGCTGCATCAATGTTACCATTTTGTACTACAACTTTAGTCATTAATTTCCCTCCCTTCGTTAACTATTAATGATTATAACACTTCAAAAAAATATTGACAAGGGAAAAAGGTGCCATTTTTAAGGAAAAAAGAGATTTTTTCAATTATAGATAAAATAAGACTTAGATAAAAATCTAAGTCTTAATTCTTTAATTACATTTCTTGCCATAAATTATTAATTTTAAACTATTGCCTAGAGCAGCACCTATATTATACAAAGTATTAGCTCCTCTAGCTAAAGCATTTATTAGTGAGGCACTTAAGCTACCACCACGAACATTTAACAATTCTTCTTTACTCATATCTTACCTACTTTCTTTTTAATGAACAACTGGTGCTACTTGCAAATCCTTTTAAGACACCAATAGCAAATGCAGCTGCACCACCGACAGCAATTAATACGCCAGCAACAGTCAATTTAAGACTACCACCAGAAACGTCTTGTAATTCTTCTTTGGTTAAATTCATATTACTCTCCTTTAATAATATTTTTTATCTTCTTTATCACTCTTTGCTTATTATATAAAATTTTTAAATTAATTATTTGATCTTTACTAGTTAAATCAGTAGTAATATTAATATCTTCATATGGTATTTCACTATTTAGATATGGATCATTATAAGTAATAGAATTAATATTATATTCTTTATTTAGATATTCGATGTGGGGATTTTGTTTTAGAATATCAACTTTATCATAAGGGAAAGATATCGTTATTACACATTCTTTATCACAATTAATTAAACCAGTAACATAATAAGAATCATAGACTTTAATAAAGCATGAAAGGAGTATAAAAATCGAGATGATTACTATAAATATACAATAATAAATAAAGTGTTTTTTGGGATAAAGCCCTAATAAATAAATTTTTTTAGTCATATGATTCACTCATCTCATAACTAGTTTTAAAATAATTATTATTAGTATGTGATATATAGATTAAAGTTGTATTTGTTAAATAACGATCAATATTAGATAATATCTCTGTTTCTAATTCTTTATCCATCTCACTTAAAGATTCATCTAAAATAAGAATTTTTGGTTTTCGAAGTAAAGATCTAGCTAAAATAATTCTTTGTCTTTCACCACCACTTAAGTTATAACCACTATCATATAAATAGGAATCTAAACGCAAAGATTTTTTAGCTATTATTTCATTAACTTTAGTTATTTCTAGAACTTCATTTAACTCTTTTAAACTAACATATTTATTTAACGTTATATTATTCTTTATCGTATCAGAAAATACTTTCTCGGTTTGTGATACATATAAAATATTCTTTTTAATAGTATTTATAGAATAATCTTTAATATTTATATTATCAATGATTACTTCACCTTGATAATCATTAATACTTTTATTAAGAATTTTACACAATGTACTTTTGCCACAACCAGATGGACCTTTTAACATAATATGGGAGTTCTTTTTGATAGATAAATTAAAATTCTTTAATAAATGATGATAATCATCATAGGAATAATTAATGTTATAAAAGTTTATATCGCCAGATGAAAAATTTTCTAACTTACCATAATTTAAAGGCTTAATATTTAAAAATTCTAATATTTTATTAAAAGACATTCTTATTAAATGATACTTAGGTAATAAATCAATTATATTTTCGATAGGAGTTATAAAATAAGATAATAAACTATTAAAAGTTATTAAACCTAAAATAGATAGCTTATTAATACTTATTAAATAAATACCATAACTAGTTATAAAGAATAAACCTAATTCATTAATAATATTTTTAATAGTTATAATACTATTTAAAGATAAAGAATATTTAAAAGTATCTTCTTCGTATGTTAAATAACTTTCTTCTACTTTATTTTCATAATAATTAATTAAATTTAAGTTAGATATTGATTCTAAACTATTAATATGTTCAGTTAAACAAGCATTAAATTCCGTTTCTAAATCGATGTTATTATTAATCTTCTTTTCAATTATAGAACTAGTTAATAGTCCTACTAAAATATAAAGTATTGAAATTATGCAAAGAATTAAAAATAATTCACTACTTAATGATTTTAGAAAATAAATGGAACCAATAGTAAGAAATAAATCTAAAATAATAGTTATAAATATTTCCGAAAATAATTCTTTAATATTATATAATTCATTTACTCTAGTTAATATTTCACCAGTAGTTCTTGATTTAATAACATCTAAAGGGAGATTAAAAATATGAGATATAAAATCAGGGATTACTCTGATATTTATATTTTTATTAAGATATATAGTTAGTTCATTTTTTATATAATCATAATATAGTTTTAAGATATTAATTATTAAAAAGATTAAGATAAAGAGATATGTTGTTTTAAGATAATTAGTTTCAACTATAGTAGTTATTGTTTTAATATAATAACTTATTGTAATTGATAAGATGGTTATGATTATGTTAGTTATGATTATTTTTAATATTATTTTTTTCTCTTTGAGAATAGTATTTAAAAATAATTCTTTTAGTTTATTAGTTAATTTATATAGAGGTATTTTTTTGTATGGTTTAAAGATTAAGATAATATTGGTCCATTCTTTAATAAATTCTTCTCTTTTTATTTTTTTATATCCTTTAGCAGGATCCATAACATAAATGTATTTATTAGTTATTTTATAAATAACAAGGAAGTGATTTAAACCTTTTTTAGATATTATATGAGCTATAGCTGGTAAGATAATATCTTGGTTTAAATCTTTTATTTTTTTACCGACAGCACTAAAACCATATTTTTCAGCAGTTTTAATAAGGTTATAGGCGGTTGTTCCATTATTATCTGTCTTTGTATCTAATCTTAATGTTTCTAAGGGAATATAGCCATTATAATACTTAATAATTGATTCTAATGAACAAATTCCACAATCTCTTATATCGTTTTGTTTAACTATATATTCTTTTTTCATATTTACTCCCTTCACCCTATATATTCTAGGTGATTAGAGTAATTTCCTTTTTATTTTATAAAATTTATTTAATTAATTTAAAAAAAATGATTCTTAGTATAAGAATCATCAGACTGTTGACAAACAAAAAAAGTTTGAAAACAGTCTTTTATTATTCATAAAAATTTTGTATAATATACTTGTAA
>CANRNY010000010.1 GCA_947632085.1 uncultured Bacilli bacterium
ATTCATTAAAAACATTTTTACCAAATACTTTCATTATTCTTCACCTACTATAAAATCCATTATTTCTTTTATACGATTTAGATTACCTGCAAAATATAATTTACCTATTAATGTTTCTAGTCCTGTTGCAAGACGATATGTAACGATATCTGTACTTTTATTATGCGTACCTTTGGCATTACGCCCCCATTTGACAATATCTATTTCTTCAGGTGTTAAAAAGTTACTATTTATTAATCTTTCTAAATGTTTTCTTTGGCTTTTAGCACTTACATAATTTAAACTTTCGGCTTGAAGTTCACCTAGTTTACAGATTCCTTTTCTTATAAGAAATTCTCTAATATGTTGTTCATAAATAGTATCACCCATATAAGCTAATATCAAGGGTTTTTCATGCATAAATATCACCACCAATAATTTATCATAATCTTTATATTTTGCAAATTTTATTTAAGATTTGAATTCTTTTTAGGATAATATAAACCTTTTTTTAAACGATTAAAGCATAAGTAAATAAAGACAATAAAACCAATTACAAAGGTAGCTAAACTAACTAATTGAGCTACTTTGAAGTTATAAAACATTAAAGAATCAGTACGTAAAGATTCGATGAAGTATCTACCTACACCATACCACATTAAGTAGATGCAACTTAGTTGACCGGATTTTAAATAACGATAATATTTACGAACTAATATAAGGACAATAAAACCTAAGACACACCAAATAGATTCGTAAAAGAAGGTCGGATGATAATAAATACCATTTATTTGCATACCTTGAATGATGAAGTTAGGAATATGAAGGCTTTGTAAATTAGTTAAAGTAGTAGCAAAACCATGAGCTTCACTATTAAAGAAGTTGCCCCATCTACCAATAGCTTGCGCAATAATTAAGGAAGGAACAGCAATATCCATCATTCTTATAACGCTTTCGTGATGAGTTTTACAATAAATAATTAAAGTTAATAAACCAAAGATAATTCCACCATGAATGGCAAGGCCACCTTCCCATACGGCAAAAATACTTAGTGGATTATTTAAATAACTACTTAAATTAAATAAAACGTAATATAAACGAGCTCCTAATATACCAAAAATAAGAACCCAAAAAGCTAAATCAAAGATAAATTCCTGAGATATATTAAATTTTTCAGCTTCTTTAACCGCTAAGACATAAGCAACGACAATGCCTAATAAAATTAAAACAGAATACCATCTAATACTAAAAATACCGATACTAAATATTTCTGGATTCATACTATTCCTCCTTAAGTAAACGTATTATACCACATTATTATCGGGCGATTAATTTTAATAATTTAAAAAAAGAATTTATTATAGTAATAACTTCTTATTTTATATTTTCATTTAATAATTTATATAAGTTTTGATCTTCAAATTCAAATTCGACATTATTTTTTAATTTTACTTTATAAAGTTTGTTGAAAGAAATTTTTTGAATATCACTTAGTTTTATTTCGTAGTATACTTCTTTAGCTCTTAAATATTGAACACCACGGCCAATGCGTAGTATTTCATTAGGATCATCAGCTAAGTATTCTAAGAAAAGTAGACGTTTATTAGTTAAAATGATAGTTGTCTCTTTTTCGTTTTGACCTTGTTTGATATAAATATCATCAAAGATTTGAATTGTTTCTTCACCTTTTTGTAAAACAAAATTATACATATTTGTCGTCCTTTCATTTATGTTAATTTTTTTGACAGGTCTTTGTAAATTCTTTGTCATCTATTTTAACTTGACAGACATAATTTATACAGCTATATTCGTATTCTTTATTTTCATCTTGATTGGTATAATTACCATTCGCATCAAGGCTATTACATAAACTTTCAAGAATTGTTGTTTGTTTTAAAATAGTTGTTAATTCTTCTTCAGTAGATTTAAAGTATTGATTAGTTGTGCAGTTCTTAGCATAGATGTCTTCTCCTTTTTGAATAAAACATGAATTAGAATTACAAATTATATTGTTAGAAACTTCTTTATTATAGTTTCCATTTTCATCAGTTAGGGAACAAATATTGTCTAGTTCTTTTTTTGTTTCTTCTAGTATTTCATCAGAAGTTTCTTCTTTAGGTTTCTTTTCTTGCTCAGTTACTTCTTCGGTTTCTGTTTCTTTTAAAATATATTTATTATAAAGTTCTTTTACATTAATGATACCTAATAAATGAAGAAGGAAGATTACTAAGACCGCTAATAAGATTAGAGCCACAAGAAAAGAGATAATGCCTCCGCCTTTGTTAGAATCATCATCATTATTATAGTTATTATTATTTGGTTGCATCATAGGATTTGGCATTTGATTCCAATTATTATAGTTATAACCATTATAGTTATTATTGTAATTATTATAACCATTATTGTAGTTATTATATTGATTATTCATATTTTAACCACCTATCTGTTTTAAGTCAGAAAGATTTATATGTGTTTATTTAACTATGCGTATGATTAATTTGATATCGTTTATTTATAATTTTCTTACTATAATGATAATACCATTTTATTGACAATATATTCAATAGCATTTTGTAAATCAACACTATGTTTACGAAAAAAGAAACAGCTATTTTACAAGCTATTTCTTTAAGTTTTTTAATATTTTTACTAGTTCCATAAATTTTGGTGGATAACTTAAAGCACCACTTTTATGATAATAAGTATCGAATTCATCATAGAAAGCAATACGCCACATTGGTGATAAAGGGGCATGATCTTTTGTCTTATCAGGCCAATAATCAAATTCATCTAATTCTTCATATTCCCAAATTAAATCATGAATCTTTTGATTAGTTTTTTCATCAAGCTCGTATTCCCATAACTCACCATTAACATCTATAACTTTAGCTTCTAAGTTAATGATAATATAGTTCATATCTTTGTATTCTAATTCAATTCTTTTAATTTGGGGTTTGTTTTTTACTATTTTTTTTACATCTAATTCTGCCATTTGACACCTATAACACTTTCTTTAACCATTCACCAGTATAACTAGTTTTTTCTTTAGCTACTTGTTCTGGTGTTCCAGTTGCTACTACTGTTCCACCAGCATCGCCACCTTCAGGACCTAAGTCAATAATATAATCAGCGACTTTAATAACATCTAAGTTATGTTCGATAACAATGACAGTATCACCATTATCGACAATTCTTTGTAAAATAACTAATAGTTTTTTAATATCATAACTATGTAAACCAGTTGTTGGTTCATCTAAGATAAAGACACTTTTACCAGTTGCTTTCTTTTGAAGTTCTTTAGCAAGTTTGACACGTCCAGCTTCACCACCTGATAGGGTTGGAGCTGATTGACCTAGTTCGATATATGATAAACCAACATCCATCATTACTTGTAGTTTATTTTTTACTTTAGGAATAGCATCAAAGAATTCTAAAGCTTCAGAGACACGCATATGTAGGACATCAGCAATACTCTTACCTTTAAATTTAACTTCAAGAGTTTCACGATTATATCTAGTTCCTTTACATACTTCACATGGAACATAGACATCTGGTAGGAAGTTCATTTCAATTCTTTTTACCCCATCGCCCCAACAAGCTTCACAGCGACCGCCTTTAACGTTAAATGAGAATCTGTTCTTACCATAACCACGCATTTTAGATTCTTTCATGTTAGCAAAGACATCTCTAATATCATCGAAGACACCAACATAAGTAGCGGGATTACTACGTGGAGTACGACCAATTGGATCTTGAGTAATATGAACTACTTTGTCAATGTTTTCCATACCTTTTATTTCTTTACATTTACCAACTATTGTTTTAGATTTATATACTTTTTTAGCTAAAGCATTATATAAAATATCATTAACTAGAGTTGATTTTCCACTACCGGAAACACCAGTTACACAAATAAATTTACCTAATGGAAATTTAACATTAATATTTTTTAAATTATGTTCTTTAGCACCTTTGACTTCAAGATATAGACCATTACCTTTTCTTCTTTTCTTAGGTACTTCTATTTTTTCTTCACCAGTTAGATATTTACCAGTTAAAGAGTTAGGATTTTTCATAACTTCTTCTGGAGTTCCGGCGGCCATTATATGTCCACCTAAAACACCGGCACCTGGACCAATATCAACTAGATAATCAGCAGCTCTCATTGTATCAGTATCGTGTTCAACAACAATTAAGGTGTTGCCTAAATCACGCATTTCTTTCATCGAAGCAATTAATTTTTCGTTATCACGTTGATGTAGACCAATACTTGGTTCATCTAGAACATATAAAACACCAGAAAGTTTACTACCGATTTGAGTCGCTAAACGAATTCTTTGGGCTTCACCACCAGATAAGGTACCAGCAGCACGACTTAGAGTTATATAACCTAAACCAACATTATTTAAAAATTCTAAACGATTACATATTTCTTTAACTAATAATTCACTTATTTTAGCTTGTTCTTTATTAAGTTTTAAATTTTGCATGAATTTGTATAATTCTTCAATACTTAGAGCAGTCATATCATAGATATTTTTTTTGTTAATATAAACATTTAAAATATCTTTTTTAAGTCTGGTTCCGTGACAAACTGGACATTCTTGTTCAATCATGAAACCTTCAATCCACTCTCTTATCCAACCAGCTGTTGTTTCAACTTGTCTTCTTTCTAAGTTATTGATAATACCTTCAAAGAAGTCTGTTTTCGTACGAATATTACCATTTTTTGAAATATATTTAAAATCTAGAGGTTCAGTTGAACCATATAGTATTTTATCAAGTTTTTGACGAGGTATTGAACTGATTGGAGCATCTAGGTCAATATCATAGTGGTTAGCAACAGTTTCGACTTCAGTAAACATTGTATTTTGATCTTCTGATAATGTCGCAATACCACCTTTTCTAATACTTTTATTAGAATCTGGGATAAGTAATTCTTCCGATACTTTCATTTTCATACCTAGACCATTACATTCTGGGCAGGCACCGAATGGTGAATTAAAGGAAAACATTCTCGTTTCTAAAGTTGGCATAGAATAATTACAGTGAATACAAGCATAGTTTTCACTCATTAGAAGTTCTTCGCCACCAATAATATTAAATAAGACCATACCATTAGCTAGTTTAGTACTAGTTTCTATTGATTCAAAAATACGCGAACGATCTTCAGCTCTTACAACAACACGATCAACTATTACTTCAATTGTATCTTTTTTATTTTTCTCTAACTTAATATCTTCAGCTAAATCGCTAACAACCCCATTTACTCGAACACGAGTATAACCTTTTTGACGTAAATCATCTAAAATAGCAACATGAGATCCTTTTTCACTACGAACTATTGGCGCCATTATTTCTATTTTTGTTCCTTCAGGGAAATCCATAATCTTGTTAGTCATTTCTTCGATACTTTGACTTTTAATAGGTTCGTGATGATTAGGGCAATAAGGTGTACCGATACGAGCAAATAATAATCTTAAATAATCATATATTTCAGTTACGGTACCAACTGTACTACGAGGATTATTATTAGTACTTTTTTGATCGATACTAATACTTGGACTTAAACCTTCAATACTATCAACATCTGGTTTACTTGTTCCGCCTAAAAATTGACGAGCATACGCAGATAAACTTTCAACATATCTTCTTTGACCTTCAGCATAAATAGTATCAAAAGCTAAACTACTTTTACCACTACCAGAAACACCTGTCATAACAATTAGTGAATTCTTTGGCAATTCTAAATCAATATTTTGAAGATTATTTTCACGGGCTCCTTTAATGATTATCTTGTCCATTTTCTAACACCATCCTTATTTGTTCTTTTCCTTCCTCATAGGGAACTTTATATAAATCTTTACCATATTGGTAAAATAATAACCACTTTAACATATGCTCATTATGACGATACTTTTTTAAGTAACGTACTTTTTCATTTTCAGTTAGTTTAAAAGTCATTAAAAATTTTTGATTATTAAATTCATGATCTTTTAACATACGAGAAATTATTTCTTTACGGGATAAAAATTTATCAATTGTGATTTGAGATACTGAATACATATCATAGTAACCATTATATTCATCATCATATTTGATAATGGTGCCACTACCAGTTACTTCGGCAACACAAACTTCTTCATCTTGATATTCAAAAAAGCGAAAAACATCTGATAGATTAGCACACATATGAAAGCCATTACCATTATTACCAAAGGAGATTGGCCCATCCATATGATAAGTTTCACCTTCGACAAAGGGTAATCCATATCTATTAGTTTTATCGTTATTAAATGCTTTATACCCTTTGACTTCCATATTTACCTCCTTAAATTATAAAAATTGCATTTTTTGCATAATTCATGAATTTTTTTATTATTTAAGAAACCTTGTTTCATTTCCTTAAAAAGACTGCTATTTATTATATCACTTAATTTAGTATTGTAAATATTCCCTAAATTAATAAGACCATTACTATCTAAACAACAAGGGATTACTGTACCATCAACTAAAATACCAATATGATCTCTTAAGCCACGACAACTACCTGTTTCATTATAATAATCATTATCATAGCTGGGCCATATAAATTCTTCTTCTGTTTCAAAATATATGTTATCAGCTAAAGACATTTTATCTTTATTAATCGTAACTTGATACTTATTATTTAGTCTTTTAATAATTTCTTGTTTATATTTACTATTAACCCATAAACGATATGAAATATAGGTGTTATTAGTTGCTAGGTTATCAACAGTATCAAAGATATTATTCATATAGTCATCTATAGATATATTATATTTTTTAGAATAACTATGAAGAGAAATATTTATTTGGCGGACGTTAGGATTATTCTTTATTTTATTAATTAAATAACCATTAGTTGTAATATTAACATTGTACTTAGAAGAAGCTATATCTATTAAATCATTTATGTAAGGATGAAGTAATGGTTCACCCATAATATGAAAATATAAATACTTAGTATAACCTTCGATTTCCTTTAATAAGACTTTAAATTTATCTAAACTAATATATTCTTTAGGACGATTATTCTTAAGACAAAAAGAACAATCTAAATTACAATTATTAGTTACTTCGATATAAATCTTTTTAAACATTTTAAACACCTTTTATATTATATCAAATAATTGTTCGTTATTAAAGTCAATTATTTATTAAATAGAATATAAATATTATATGTATTTATATATAAATGGCTTTACTAATTTTTATAAACAATTTCTATAAAATAAAATTAATAAAAGGAATGAATTTTATGAATAGAATTAAAGAATTAAGAAAGAAAAGAAATATAACACAAATAAGATTGAGTATTGCTGCAGAAGTATCTCAAGAAACAATTAGTGCTTATGAATCAGGTAAAGCTGAACCTAAAATGGAAAAGCTAATTAAGATAGCTGATTTTCTAAATACAACAACTGATTATTTATTAGGAAGAACTAATGATGATTCACCTTTGAATGATGTAATGAATAATATAGTTGATGAACAATTAACTGAATTACTTAATAATTATGCAAGATTAAATAAATTACAAAGACAAGATTTAATTTGGTATAGTAATGTAATTGAAAATAAAGACCTTAACTAAGGTCTTTATTTATTGGGTTTGTTCTTTAAATTACCTATACCATCTAGTTTATCAGCTAGATTTTTTAAATCAGCAACTATTTCATCAGAGCTTTTATTACTTACTAAATCGAAGAAATCCATTTCATCACCAATAATTGATTCGTATGGATCATCAAAACTATTTTTAATAGCTGGAATAGTAATAATACCTTTAGGATAACCAAGTAAACTATTAAAACGATTAATAGTACCAACAACTTCCATTCCCATATATTGGGATTTAATATCTAACATAGCTTCTAAACTAACGTCCATCGTATCACTTTCTTTAGATTTTTCATCAACGATTTTCATTAAAGTTTCCATATCACGAACACCAAAGACACCAATTATTTTATCTTTATCATTTTGTTCATATTCCTCATCATCTTTCGGTTTACCACGAGCAATATGACGACTTATTAAATCTTCAGCATTAGCTAAAGGGACTTCATCATTAGTATCAACATTTTTATACTTACCATTATCCATTAAAAGATAAAAAGATAAATAATTATCAATATAAGTATATAAAAAGGTATCATAAATAACACGTCCATCTATAATACTAGTTAAAATTGTATAGCTTTTACGAATACTATAACCAGCAAATACATATTTAGCTGGTAAGTTTTTTAACATATATCCTAACATTATTAACCATTCCTTTTACATTTATTATTTTGTATATGATAAACAATTCTTAAAGATAATTTATATGGTAGAAAACGATTAAAGAAGACACCAAGTTTAACTGTTAGACCAGGAATAATAATTAATTTATTTTTTAAACATTTATCTATACCATACTTAGCAACATATTCACTACTTAAGCCTTTCATATTAAATGAACCACCGGCTACTTTATTAAAATTAGTATTAACAGGACCAGGACATAAACAACTAATATGAACATTACTTTTTACTTTACGTAATTCTTCATAAATACCCATTGTCCATTTAGTAACATAGTTTTTAGTAGCATAATAAGTATTTAGAACTGGACCAGATAAGAAACCAGCTGATGATGCAATATTTAAAATACGACCTTTATCTTTTTTAACCATATCTACTAAAAATAATTTAGTTAAGATATGAAGGCCTTTAATATTTAAATCAATCATCTTAAGCTCTTTATTTAAATCAGTTTCCCAAGTATTACCAAATAAACCAAAACCAGCGGCATTTACTAATAAATCGATATCTTCATCTTTAAATTTATCATATAATTTATAACAATTATCTGTACCACATAAATCAGTAGGATAAATAACAACATTAGTTTTTATTTGACTAGCAGTTTTTTTTAATAATGCAGCATCACGACTTACTAAAATTAAATCATAACCTAAAGTACCTAAATATATAGCCATATCTTTACCGATACCAGAACTAGCTCCTGTTACTAATGCTTTCATATTATCACCTATTTATATTTTACCAAAATGAAGGAAATTAATAAATTAAATTTTAAAGAAAAAGAAGATAGTTTGTTTATCTTCTATCTTCGATTTCTAATAATGGTGGCAACATCTGTTTCTTACGAGATACTACACCATCAAAATATATTCCTTGGTATATTTCATCAACACCATATGCATCTTCAATTAAGTCTTTACAATTTTCACTATAGAATAGATATGAACCATTTCGGATGACATCAGTAACAAATAATAAAGCTATTTTAAGATTACCATATTCACACATATGATTTAATTCAGTAATAACATCTTCTGCACGTTCATGAATATCATCAAAGTCTAAAGTCATAACTTGACTAATAGAAATTGTAGAATCGTCATATTTGAAGGTTTTCATATCAGAATGAATAATATCATAAACACTTAATTCACTAACGGTAGAAGCCGCTTTAAACATCTTCATACCATATTCATTAATATCAACGTCAGCAATTCTAGCTAGTTCATGACCTACTTTAATATCTATAGCAGTTGTTGTTGGTGATTTAAATAATAAAGTATCAGAAAGAATAGCTGAAAGCATAATACCAGCAATATTTTTAGGTATAGGAATATTAGATTCTTTATATAATTGATAAATAATTGTACAAGTACAACCGACTGGCATACTACGGAAATTAATTGGTGTTGAGGTACCAATTGTTCCTAAGTTATGGTGATCGATTACTTCTAAGATTGAAGCTTCTTCAATACCATCTACACTTTGCGATTGTTGATTATGATCAACTAATATAACTTGTTTACGTTCATAATTATTAGCATCAACTAAACGCATCATACCGACACAAATACCTTTTTTATTAACAACAGGATAATTAGTATGACCTAATTTACTACTTATATCAAGGAAATCATCACGATAATCAATTGGACTAAAAGTTATAGGATGAGGATTGATATTAAGAATTTTAACGTAGTTACATAATTTAAGCATATTAGCGCATTTATAAGTACCTAGTGGAACACTGATAATGTTAACTTTATTTTGTTTAGCAAGATTTAATAAGTCATTAGTTAAGATGGCATCATTAACACAGATTAATAATTTAATACCTGAAGCGATAGCATACTCTAAAATCTTATAACGGTCACCAACAATTAAAATACTATCTTTATTTAATTGAACACGATTAATAAAGGTTTCACTTTTATAAGCGGCGGCTAAAATATGTCCCTCTATTTCATCATCAAATCTAGTTATTTCAGTACCATGTAAAGTATTAATAATATTATCGTATGTAGTATTTAAATAAGTAATATCACCATCAATTAAGAACTTAGATATCTCTTTAACGTTAACATAACCAGTTAATTTACGATGCTTATTAACTAAAGGAAAACCTGTTACTTCATCTTTAACCATAGCTTTATAAGCATCATATATAGATATATGTTCTTCAATCATTGCTTCCTTATTATAATGCATATTACGAACTTGAACTTTTACATCATTTAAAAACTCTGGTTCATCAAAATGAAAATAATCTAAAACAAACTTAGTTTCTTTATTAAGCGTACCTAAAACACGAGGTTCCGTATTTAAACCTTGTTTATTTTTTAAATAAGATAAACTAATGCTTGCACAGACAGTATCAGTATCAGGCATTTTATGACCAAATATATAAATAGTTTGCATAATATCACTCGCCCCTATTACAAAATAAGTATAACATAAATTTAACTAAGAAAAAATATTAAGAATTATTTCTTAATATTTTCTTTAGCTACAGTAAGCATTAACTTGATACGATTTATTTGATTAGTATGACTTGAACCAGGGTCATAATCAATAGCAACGATATTAGAATCTTTATATATCGTTCTTATTTTCTTTATAACACTCTTACCAACGATATGATTAGGTAGACAAGCGAATGGTTGAACACATACGATATTAGGTATGCCATCTTTTATTAATTCAACCATTTCAGCAGTTAAGAACCAGCCTTCACCAGTTTGATTACCAGTAGATATAATACCTTCGACATTATTAGCTAATTCATAGATATTAGTAGTTCCACGATATCTTGTACCTTTTAATAATTTTTTAACTGGTTTTTCATATAAATCAATTACCTGTAATATTTTCTTTCTTACAAAGGAACCTAGTTTACTTAATTTTAATAATTTTTCTTTAACAATACCATTATAAACACAATATTTAACAAAGCCCATTAGATCAGGAGCGAAGACTTCAGCTCCTTCACTTTCTAGTTTTAGAACTAAGTTATCATTAGCAAAGTTATGGTATTTAACTAAGATTTCGCCAACTATACCAACTTTAGGTTTATTAGTTAGTTTAACTTCTATTTTTTCAAAATCATCAATGATATTTTTGACATTTCTTTTATATTCAACTATACGACCTTTTTTAATGGACTTACAAACGATTTTTAACCATTTATTATATAGTCTTTGAGTACTTCCTTTTTTGACTTCATAAGGACGAGTTGCATATAATAGTTTAGCTAGTAAGTCACCATAGACAACTGCTTGAGCAGCTTTGTTAATAAATGATAAGCCGTATTTAAATGCTTGTTCTTTTTCAAGACCAGATGCATTTAAAGAAATAACAGATACTTGTTCAAAGTTAGCATCTTTTAGAGCTTTACGAATTAAACCGATATAGTTAGTTGCACGACATCCACCACCAGTTTGAGTAATCATAACAGTAGTTTTATCTAAGTCGTATTTACCACTTTGTAAGGCTGATATTAATTCCCCAATAACTATAATAGCGGGATAGCAAGCATCATTATTAACATATTTTAAACCTGTTTCAACAGTCTTATCAGTAGTTTTACTTAAGTAAACAGCATTATAACCTTCACTTTTTAAAAGACTTTCGAAGATAGGCATATGATTAGGAGACATATCAGGGAAAAGAATAGTATTGCCTTTATGTTCCTTTTTAAAATAATTTTTATTATAACTATAAGTTTGATACTGATAATCATTAATACGTTTATTCATTGAAGCAATTAATGATCTAATACGAATTTTAACAGCTCCTAAATTATTTATTTCATCTATTTTAATAGTTGTATATAGACGATTATTAGCTTTTAAGATTTCTTCGGTTTGATCAGTAACGATAGCATCTAGGCCACAACCAAATGAATTTAATTCTACTAATTCTAGATTAGGATACTGACTTACAACATCAGCGGCATTATAAACACGTGAATGATAAGACCATTGATCAACAACTCTTAATTTAGATTTAATACGACTTAAATGACAAATAGAGTCTTCAGTAAGAACAGCTAAACCTAAACTATTAATCATCGTATCAATACCATGATTTATTTCTTTATCTAAATGATATGGACGACCAGCTAAGACGATAGCTTTTTCATTATGATCATTAACAAACTTAATAAACTCTTCACCTTTTTGTCGAACTTCCATACGATAATTACTTTGTTCGATAAAACCTTGATGGATAGCTTTCTTTACTTCTTTTAAAGTAAAATGGTATGCTTTAAACTCTGGAAGTTCCATAAATCTTTTAACTAGTTTATCTTCTTCTAATGGTAAGAAAGGATTTATATACTTTATTTTATTTTTATCTAAATCTTCAACATTTAATCTAATACTTTCAGAATAACTTTGAACAATTGGACAATTATAATGATTATCTGATGAAGCAAAGGTATCACTTTCATACATTAAACAAGGGTAAAAAATTGTTTTAACGCCCTTTTTAATTAAATTTATAATATGACCATGAACTAATTTAGCTGGATAACAAACAGATTCACTAGGCATTGATTCAATACCTGATTCATATAAACTACGACTTGAATTATCGGATAAAATAACTTTAAAACCTAAATTAGTAAATATTGTAAACCATAGAGGATAATTCTCGTACATATTTAAGACACGAGGAATACCAATAGTACCACGTGGAGCATTTTCTAATGGTTCATAATTAAATAAACGTTCATATTTCCAAGCATACATATTTGGTAACATATTAGTACTACCATTATTCCCAGAACCTTTTTCACATCTATTACCAGAGATAAAGACTTTCTTATCAAACATATTAATTGTTAAAGCACAATGATTTTCACATCCTTGGCATCTAGTGTGATTAGTTCTGATTTTTAAATTATTTATTTCATCTAAGTTAAGAATTGAACTAGTAACATCTTGATCTTCATAGGATTTATAGTTATTTAAAGCAATTAACGCAATACCATAAGCACCCATTAAACCAGATATATCTGGTCTTATTACTTCTTTACCAGTAATAATTTCAAAAGCTCGTAGGACAGCATCATTTAAGAAGGTTCCTCCTTGGACAACTATTTTATTACCTAAAGTAGTAATATCTCTTATTTTCATAACTTTAGTAATAGCATTTTTAATAACTGAATAAGATAAACCAGCAAATATATCAGCTAATGGGCGACCTTCTTTTTGCGTTTGTTTAATTTTAGAATTCATAAAAACAGTACAACGAGAACCTAAATCAATAGGTTGTTTAGAAGTAAGAGCAAGACGAACAAATTCGTGAACATCCATACCTAATGATTTAGCAAGTGTTTCAATAAATGACCCACAACCTGATGAACATGCTTCATTTAACATAATACTATTAACTGAATTATCTTTAATCTTAATATATTTCATATCTTGACCGCCAATATCGATAATACTTTCAACACCAGGTAGAAAATAATTAGCAGCTTCAAAATGAGAAATAGTTTCGACTTCTGATATATCTAAATTAAAAGCAGTTTTAATTAACATTTCGCCATAACCAGTAGAACCAGCATTACGAATAATAATATCTTTATTTAAAACTTTATATAAGTTACATAACATATCTTTTAATGTTTCAACAGGTGTTCCTTTATTACTTTGATAATCTTCATATAATAAATTACCTTGATCATCTATTAAAACTAATTTAGCTGTAGTAGAACCTGCATCAATACCAATAAAAGCATCGCCTTTATAAGTTGCTAAATCTTTTCTTTTAACTTTGTACTTATTATGACGTTTAACAAAATCTTGGTATTCTTTATCATTTTTAAATAATGGTTCTAAGCTAGTAGATGTTTCTTCTTTAAATTCTTTTAAATCTTTAAGTAAAGTATTAATCTCTTCTTTAGAATAATATTTTCTTTTACTGTTATCTAAGCAAGCACCCATACAGACGAAAAGATTAGCATCTTTAGGAGCGATTACTTCTTTTTTAGATAAGTTTAAAGTTTTAATAAAACGTTCTTTTAAGACTGATAAATAATTTAAAGGACCACCTAAGAAGATAACATTACCTTTAATTGGTTTACCACAAGCAAGACCACTAATAGTTTGGTTTACAACAGCTTGCATAATAGATAAAGCAATATCTTCTTTACGACATCCTTCATTTAATAAAGGTTGAATATCAGTTTTAGCAAATACACCACAACGAGAAGCGATTGGATAGATAGTATCGCCTTTTTTAGCTAAATCATTTAAGCCAGAAGTTGTAGTATTTAGTAACACAGCCATTTGATCAAGAAAAGCACCTGTACCACCAGCACATGAGCCATTCATACGTTGTTCAATAGTTTGATCAAAATATATTATCTTGGCGTCTTCCCCACCAAGTTCAATCGCAACATTAGCTTCTTTAGCATAAGTAGTAATAGCATTTTTACAAGCAATTACTTCTTGAATAAAAGGTACTTTTAAGTACTTAGCTAAAGATATAGCTCCACTACCAGTAAAAATTAAACTAAATTTACTATCACTAGGAAATTTTTTTAAAGCATTTTTAAATAAACTAATAATTGTTTTTTTAGAATCAGATAAATGTCTTTTATAAGCTTTAGATAATATTTTATTATTGTTATCCATTATTACTAATTTAACAGTTGTTGAACCAATATCAACACCTATTTTATATTTTTTATTCATAACTGCACCTCTTAACTACTACTTAAATCATAATCAAGATTTATGACAACGCCCTTATTATACCACAAATTGGGGTTTAAGTTAATTGCTACTGGGTTTGTACTTATATATAAGATCGCGATCAACAAGGACGATTGGGTCTTTTTTAAACCATTCTGGTAGGGTTTCTGGATCATTAGTATCAGCATCGTGATAATCATCTAAAAAATAACAATTACTACCAACTTTTTGCCCTACTAAATTATCAACTAAGTAGTAACCTTCTTTTCTTAGGGCTTCTTGCCATTTAGTTAATAATTCTTCTTCACTAGGTAAGACAGCTTTAGAATAATATTTTTGAACTTCTAAAGCACCAGTTACTTGACCGCGTGAATCACGATTAATTACTTCTTCATAGTTTTTAGCAATTAAATATAGATTTGGGCAGATAGTTGGTTCGAAAGAATATTTTTTATCAGAATATTTAATAATATAATCACCGACACGATAGACATATGAACAAGTTCCTTCGCCAGCATTAGTAATACATTTAGCTTTAGTACTTAATGCTAAATATTTATTAGCTAGTTCAATAAATTTACTAAGGAGACCACGAGTACACATACCTTCTATAACTTCATTAGGAAAGATATTAATAAATGGTTTTAATAAATTGTAAAAATCATTAGTAAGATGAGGAGATAAATACTCTTGGTAATGTTGGTATAATTGCCATTTATAATTTTTAGAACTAATAAATAAAGAATCGATATCAGTTATTAATAGTTTTTTTAAGGTTTCATCATTTTCAACAATAATATAACAATCTATAATACTTGCTAAAGTATTAGACGTATAATTAGTTAAAATAAAGTTTTTAAATTCTTGATATAAAGGAATATTATTTAAATTAAGGACAATTAAAATAGCTATCTTAGAAAGATATGATTCATCAGCTATTTGGATAGAGCCATCTTTACTAGTCATTTTACATACAGATAAAGGGTCTGGGTAAAGTTTGGTAAATAGACGAGGAAAATCGTCAATTATAGTGTACATAGTATGGACACGAATTAACATATCATCATTGTAAATTAATTGTTTAATCCATTCTGACTTATTATGAGTAATAGCGTATTTTAGAATAACAAAGGTATTGTCAAAGTTATATTGAACGATTCTAGTTATATGAGTCGCTGTATAAGATACAACCCAAGGATGTAGTTCTAATAATTCGTAATATAAACGATTATTAATTAAAATAGAAGGGCTTTTGTAAAAGAAGTCTTTAGTAAAATCAGTGTATTCAGTAAGGTCATAAGTCATTAAAAAGGCATAATAAGGATGTTGTTCTTTTAGTTTAGAGAAACAACTTGATAGTATTTTTAAACGATTAGGATTAGTTCTAACACTATCACAAATAACTTCTTTAAAATAGTTATCTAATTGACTAAAAGTATTAATGTTACCTAATTGTAATTCGGATAATATAGGATCATCAGCAGACATTTATATCACCTTTTTTCTAGGTAGAATATTATAACATTAAGAATTTAGATAAGCAAACTACATAGAGAATTAACTATAAAATGAAAAGATAAAAAAAAGAAGCAATTGCTTCTTTATTTTCTCATAAAGTTATATTTTTTAAGACCTACTATTAAGGATACACCAGTACCAAGTCCAAATAATACTAATAGGATTAATGATAAATCAGATGTATCTGGAGGTGTTACTGTAGTTGTTGGTGGATTATATCTATAATACATATGTCTAAGTTCGCTTTCACAAGTACCAAGTTCGTACTCAAAATCTGGTCTATGTTCAGTAGATGTTACTTCTCCATTACAACCTTCAACATACATTCCAGTAGCGATAAATCCATTACCTTCAACTTTTAATTGATTATATGCTGTCATATCAGTTAATTTATCAACTAATTTACCATTAAAGTCATATACAAGGATATCATTAACATATGTATCTAATTTGCTATCATAACCCTTTTGACCAAAGAAAACAATGTAATCATCCATTATTTCTCCACCATAGAATCTTTCATAATCTTTAGTTTGAATAGTGAATTTTTCTTTGCCACCTTTATAAAATTTTAATAAAGCTTGAGTTGATACTTTTTGGTTTTCAATATAATCCATCATAGTTAAACTTGGACCAGCATAATATAATCCAGCTTTTAAAGTATAATTATTTTTTGTACGTATTGAATACCATCTTTTTAATGTTTTTCCATCTGATTCAGTTTTATTTTCATTGCTTGTGAAGTAGCTTACTTGTTGATCAGTAGGATCGATGTAATCAACTTTTTTAAAATCTTTATCTATTAATAAATATTTAACGCCATATTTTACACCATTTTTATCTTCATTATAATCATAGTCTTCACAATCTTCATCAGAAGGCTCTCTATCATTACATTTTCTTTCTTCTGCTGGTATTCCATATAAATAATATTCTCTATCAGTATAAACTAAAATACTACCATCATCATTAAAATGGAAGAAATTAATTCTACCAGTTATAGGATTAATTGAATCAAGGAATAAGTTTCTTATACCACGAGCATTTGTTAAATAAAATGGATCATAGAAAGTTCCACTTAAACCATCTAGGTTTACTTTACCAACTTCGTTAAGATTTTCGTCTAACTTAACGATGCTTGTTACAGATGTATTTCTTTCATCTTCATCCTCTTTAAGAGGTTCTGAAACATCTAAATATAAATACTTACCATCTGTTTCAATAATAGTAGTGTATTTATTAGTAAATACCTTTTTCTTTAGTTCTTTACCTTCCTTGTTAAGATATCTAATTGTAAAGTTTTTTCTTGAAGCATCTTCATCAACTGTTATAAATCCATTTTTATAAATTAAGTTACGTGATTGTTGGAAATGAGCGGTTCTAACTCCTTTGATAGCATCTGTTTCGAATACTTTTGTTGTTATAGCACTAACAAATATTAGTGAAGAAACAAACATTAAGCATAATAGTATTAAAAACGTTGGTTTAAAATACTTTTTAAGTGATTTTTTCATATTTTATACTTCTCCTATTCTATTGTCTTTATTTTATCATTTTAGATTATTAAAAGCAATATAATAATATTTATTAATACTTATTTATACATAAATTAACTGATTTGTTTCTTTTTAACGATAATAATATTTTTTAGTAAAGGCCATGTTAGTAGTAAATATATTCCAGCTCCAATAATAACTTCTAATAACATATTGATAATTTGATATGGGAATGCAAATGATATTTTATTTAAAATAAAATACATTATAAAACTACTAATTATGAATAATACTATTCTTGATAAAATTAGTTTTAAATTGATTTTTTTCCTTAAAATAATAATTCTTATTACTAAGATAAAATAATCAGAAATTAATGTAGCAATAGCTGCTCCAACAGCATTCCATTTAGGTATTAATATGAAGTTTAAAATTATATTTATCGGAATACCTAGAGCTACGGTTTTTACATATGTTGTATCTTCATGTTCTGGTAAAAAATACATATCTCTTAACATAGTAGAAAAGGTTAGAGAGAAAAAGTAAAAAGATAAAAAATATAAGATAGGTATAGCATTTAAGTATTCGTTACTAAAGAAGATGGAAATAAAATCTTTAGAAATAGCTAAAATACCAAAAATACTACCGAAAGATAACCAAGAAGTAAATATTAGAGAACTATTTCTTAATTTTTCATTAATTTTGCCTTCATTTTTCTTCTGTTTAGATAAAAAAGGTAATAATACAGTTGATAATGGTATTACAATTAAACGCGGTAAGAGCATTATTTTACGAGCACAACTATATAAACCAACTTGAGAAATATGACTTAGATTTCCAAGCATTGTCTCATCTAATAAATCATAAATTCGAAGAGCTAATCTAGGTAAGAATAATAAAGCCATACCTTTTAAATGAAGCCAAGAAAATTTGATATGATGATTAACAAATAAATCTTTAAAATTAATATATTTTTTTAGAAAAAGCCAATAGTATATATTACTAATTAAATGAGATATTGAAAAAATAAAAGCATATAAAACAACATCATGTTTATCTTTAACAAAACCAAATATTAAAACTATTGATATTAAATTAATAATAAAGTTCTTAAGAGCAACTAATTTAAGATTTTCAACCCCAGTATAAAACCAACTAATATTAAAGCAATTAGCTATTAAATAAATAGTAAACATTAAAGATAAAAATAAAGTATTTCGAAAAAATATAACACAAGTTATTATATATATTAATATTACTAAAATATGAGCAATAACTTGAATTTTAAAGATACTTTTAAAAGTTAAAAGTAACTTCTTCTTGCTTTGAGAATTTTCAGCTATTTCTCTTGCGCCATAATATTGAACACCTAAACTAGCAGCTAATATAAAGTAAGAAACTATGGAATTACAATAACTATATAAGCCATAGTTATCAACACCTAATGTTTTAGATATATACGGGAATGTAATTAGTGGGAATAGAACTAATAATATTTGATATAAAACATTATATAAATAATTTTTTTTAATTCTATTCATTAGTTTTTTCCTTTACTTTATCTGATGCATAAATAATCATTATTCCCATTAACAAATAAAATATTGGTGAAACACGTGTAATACTTATATTAAAGAAAGCTTGTGATATATAACCAAAGAAAGCAACTAATAAAGCGATATGATAATAATTAATTTCTTTTTTATTCTTTAATATTTTAGTAAAGGAATTAAAGAAGATATAAGCAATAAAAATAATATAGATAATAAATTTGAAAATACCTTCAGTTGTAAGATACTGTAAATATTCATTATGAGCTTTATCAGCTATTTTATTGGTAGTTGGATCAATTATTTGATCACTAAAACCACATAGATAATAAAAAGCATCTATACCAACACCAGTCCATATATGTTTAGGATAACAAGATAATGCTTCTTTCCATATGTATAAGCGACCATGATCAACATTATTACTTTCATTAGAAACAGATACAACTTTTTGAGATAAGTCAGTAATATCTTTTATGTATTCATTATTACTTATTTTACTAATTAAAAAACTACACGTTATCATTAATAAAAGATAAATTAAATACTTCTTTTTAGCGTGAGTTATATGATTCTTTTTAATAAAGTATAAAAGTAAGATTAAAATGTTCATTGCAACAAGACCTACTATACCACTCATTGCTCCACTTATTACAATACCTATAATAGATATAATTAATAAAATTAAAGAAATATAAAAGGGGCGATTATTGAAATGATTATTGAATAAATAATAACCAAGACATAAACCATTAAAGATAACCATTAAGGCACTTAAGCCATTAGAATTTCCTATAAAAGCTGTTGCATACATAGCTGGTTTTTTTATCGAAATTCCAAAGATGCTTTTGATATTAAACATTTGTAATGTTCCACAAGATATATTAATTAAACAAAAAGCAATAAATAAATATAATAAATATTTTATATATTTTTTATTAGAGATAGTAGTAGCTAATAAAAAGATAATATAATATGAGTATAAAACTAATAAACCTTCTTTTCGACCAACAAAGCCCCATAGAGCAATTCTTCGATATTCAGAAAAATAATATGATAGATAATCACAAAAAGCCAATAGAATAACTAATATATCTTGAATTTCTAATTCTTTAGAAAATAGAAATTTATGTATTAGATATATAATAATTCCTATGATACCAAATATTATTAAAGTGTTAGAATAAATAGAATTATCTATTATTCCAATAAATAATAAAATTGAACCTAATAAGATAAATAACAATAAAGAAATAAAATACATTAAGTTAATAAAATTATAAGTATTTTCTTTTTTAGATGTTATTTTAGATTGTTTTTTACTTTTTTTACTGCTTTTCATATAATCACCTTATTTAATATATAATACCATATTTAGGTTTCTTTTTTATATAAATAAAAAAAGTTTCTTAGAAAAACTTTTTATTTAAAATATAATAATAATCTTTGTTCAGCTTCACGAGCTTTGGCTTCACTCTCTTCAACATGCCAAACATAAACTTCACCTAAACAGAAATATAATTCGTAAGCATGAGTATATTCATGGATATTAACACATAGTGATTTTATATCATAGATTATCGGAACGACCATTCTAATATCAGTTAAAATACCATTAGCATCTATTTTAGGAAATACACCCCAACCAAATTCTTCAACTTTTAAAGGCAATTTCTTTATTTTACCTTTTAAAAAAGCATAAAAATTAGGATCAGTAATACCTTCTCTTTCTAACGCACATTTTAATTCATTTTGCCAATATTCTTTATTTATATCATCCATAATAATCCCCTACTTGCAATATGTTTCTTATAATAACACAAAAACTCACTAAAAAGTGAGTTTTATTATAAAAATTGTTTTAGTTTTTCAACAGCGTCTTCCTGCATATCAACATATTCTTTTAATAATGAATGAATATCTTTATCAGTACTATTATTATTTAATAATCTTCTTCCTTCTATAATACCCATATTAGTACCTTGTAAAAGTAATTCAGCTATTTTAGAAGTACTATCATCCATCATTGTTTTCATTTCAATACCATACCATGTCATTACTTTATTCATTGTATTAGTTTCATGCGGTTCTTTATTACTATATTCAGGGTATAATTTACTAATCTTATTTAAGATTTCTTTATATTTTTTACCTTGTCTTTCTAATTCTTTTTTTAATTCTTTATCAGATACTTTTTCTAAAATAAAATAGATAGCATCACGACCCATACAAGCGCCTTTATTTAATTCATCTAGAACATCTATTTCTTCTTTATCTTTCATATTCTTTCTCTCCTTTATCTTTATTGTGGGATGAAAAAATATTTTTTATACAAGTTTAATCAATTAATTTATTATTTTCTTGGTATATTTTTGAAGAATATTTAATAAGACCATCATTAGCTAGACGATAGACAAAAAATGATTTAATAACTTCTAAACTATCAATGTTTTGATATTGAGTTTTTAAAAGATTATATTCTTTATCATCAATCATCCAGTTAAAAGCTGTTTTATCAGCTTTAATTTCGTAATCTTCAGTAGAAGATTCATCTTCTAAACTTATAATAGAACCATTTTTAGCACGATTAAAATCACTTTTACAATGAGCTAGTTCATGGAGTAAGGCAAAATAAATATCGGCATATCTTTTATATTTCTTAGTAATATAAATAGCTGGTTTATCATTTAAGACTTTAAATGCCCCTCTTATTTTAGATCCTTTTAAGTCTTCTTCAATAGCTAGATAAAGTCCATTATCATTAAACAATTTAATTAACTCTTCTGGATTAAAAATATTTTGTTTAGCATATTCTTTTATTTGAGAAACAATAATATTAATATTATCTTTAGAATATTCTTTTACTTGTTCATTAATAACTACTTTATAACATCTTTCTAACCATAAAGCTAATAGTTCTGGTTTATCATTTTTACTTTTATAAAATATAATATTATTATCCTTATATAAACTATTAGGATTACTTATTCTTAAGTATTTTAAAATACCTTTAGCAATACTATAACTATTACGTTCGTCGGTAAATTGACAATGATACTTTTCAGAAAATTCTTTATAATTAAACTTATTTATATACTCTTTAATTGTTATATTCTCTTTAGCAAGATATTCATCTATTACTTTATCCATTTTAAAATTAGCTTCGACATTTTCAATATAACTAACAGGTATATCAGTAACAAAAGAAATGTTATAAATTATATTCTGGGATAATTCTATTTTCCCTTTAAGAATATCAATTAAGTTTTTAGGGGTTGTATTAATTCTTTCAGCAAAATCTTTATTACTAATATTGTTATATTTTAAGTATTCAGCAAGCTGACTTCCAAATTTATTCATCATAATATATCACTCTTTCCTCACTAAAATCTTCATAGTGTTTATAACTAATGAAAACTAAATATATATTTCGTGGATTATATTCATCTGGCTTAATTATCAACCTAATAACTCCACCATTCTTTCCTAGATTAAACGAGTAAAATTCATTTAGCTGATATTTTAGTTGTTCAAAGCCATAAAGTTTAATTAAAGGGTTATTTTTTAACTCATTAAAATCAGTACTTGATTCAAGTATAGATTTAATGGTTTTTAAATTGCTTAATTCCTTTTGATGACTTTTTATTTTTTTTAATGTATTATCAAAACTTTTGGTATAAAGTAAATTCAATGATGATACCCCCTTTTTTTAATTTTTCCTTTCTGTAATATATATTAACATATAAGTTAATATACGTAAATTATAAACAATTAAAAAGGTGATATATATCACCTAATTTATTATTCTTTTAATAGAACTAATTTTAAATTCAGATTCTTTAATGACACTATCACAATATTGACATTTAGGCCCAGTTAAATTAGCGCCACAATTTGGACATTTAGTAATTGGCTTTTTTTCAAAATCTTTTCTAAAAGTAACATCAAACTTCTCTGTTATTGGTTTATCTTTATTACCAGTAACAATATATCCTTTATTATTTAAAGTATAATTAATATAAGATACTTCAATCATTAAAGAAGCTACTTGTTTAGAAATAGTACTATCTACTTCATATAAGATAACTTTTACTTTTTGAATATTATTAATTACTCTTTTCTTACCAGCCTTTAAATCTAAACTTATACCTGTATAATAATTATTATATAATTGTTCAGTACTAACCATTTTCATTGTATTATAATCTAAATTATTATAAGCATTTTCAAAATTAACAAATAATTCATAAAAATAATCTTTTAAGGTATCTATATCTTCAGTATTAAATACTTTTAAGTCGCCTTTACTAACATCAATATAGATATTCTTTTTACCTTTTGTTGTAGAATTAGTACTATTATTATCTATAACATTACTTTTAAAATATGTATGAACTTGATTTCTTTTAATAATATCACTAATTATTGTGAAAAAAATTAAGAAAAAGACGAGTGCTTGAATACCTATAACAAAAGTAAATATTAAATTTCCAATATAATTTATATCAAAAATATCATATGTCATATAAATACCTCACATTTTTTATATTTAATTTATATTCTAACCAGGTAGTAATAAACTTGCTCCACTTGTTGGAATAGCTAAACCATATTGCAATAATTCATAACAAACAAATAATACTAATCCACCTGTACCTAGATTATTAAATATATCTGATACACTATTACCATTCTTATTCATTTCAACAACTTGGTTTGTTAACTCTTGATTATCTTCAACTATTTGATTTAATTGATCTGTTGTATAGTTTTGTAACATTTCAGCTTGGCTTTCAGCAAAGAAACCGCCTTTACCTACTAACCACATAATACTTGGTTTTTCAATTAATGATTTACCATTTAAAATATTTTCGGCTTCAGTAGCGTCTACGCCCATTTCATTTATGACATATTCTAGAGCTTCTTGATATGTATCAAAGACAGTATAGTTAGCACTTAAATCAGCTGGTAGTGCTTGTCTTAATAAATCGTAGTATTCTTGTTTAGCTGATGAATTAACAACAGTTAAATCAGAAGTTTCTTCAACAGTAGGAGTTGAAGCGATTGAACTATCAACGATAGTACTTGGCCCAATATTAGGTTCTGGCTCTCTAACTGGAGTTTTATCTATATTTGGATTTGGTAGAGGAGTTTTTGCAACACTTTCACCTTCAGTTATCACACTTGGTCCAATATTAGGTTCTGGTTCTCTAACTGGTGTTTTATTTATATTTGGATTTGGTAGAGGATTTTTTACAACACTTTCACCTTCAGTTATCACACTTGGCTCAATACTTGGTGTGGCAGCATGAATTGGTTCTTGAGTTAAACCTGGTTTAGGTACTGGATTTAGAGCAGGTTCTTTAACAATACCAGGTTGTGGAACAGTACTTGGTTCTTTTTCTAAACTAGGATTAACACCATATTCTACTTCCTCTTCCATTACTACTTCTTCTTCGGGTTGAGGATTATCATATTCTTTATTATCTTCATTATTCTTATTTAAATGTGGGAATTTCAAGTTAGGCAATAATAACAATAAAAGTAATAATAAATACCAATGTTCTACAATAAATTTAGCGGTAAATATAATGGGAGTTGCGACTAGAAGTCCTAATGATTTAGCTAAGTCAACTACACCAAAGATACGTTCCTTATTACTTTTAGCTTGTTTTAATTCATTAATACAATTACTTATCTTTTTAACTTGTAAACCAAGTCCTTTTGGTAAGACAGTAAAAATAGCACGAATAGTAGCTTTCTTATCTAAGAATTCATTTTTATATCTTTCTTTTAATTGATGACGATGATTATCAATTTCATTATCTAATAACTCTTCTAATTTCTTTAAATTTTCACTATCTTCAGCACTAAGATTGTCACAGCTTTTGATCTTTTTAATTTCAGCTTGAATCTTTCTAATCAAACGACCTCTTTTAACAGTAATATCTTTAGGGCTTTCCTTTTCCATAGACTTTTTAAGTTCAGCTTCTAATTGCTCTGTTTCAGTCTTAGATTCAGGAGTTTCAGTTTTAATAGATAAATTATTCATACTAATTGTTAATGCTGTATAAACTTGTTCTAACTCTTCAATACTTTTATCATACTCTTCAGTAGTTATTTCATTATTTTGTTTTTTAGTTACTAATTCATTTCTTTTAGTCATATAAGCATTATAAACTTCTTCATTAGTACTACTTTCATTAACTCCTAAGATATTATAATATTTTTCTATTTCTTCATTCATAAATAACACCTACTCTTATTTTATCTTGCTATTCATTATTGTTTTATTAAACTTTAAAATAATTTCTTTTTCTTTATCTTTTGGTAATCTTTCTAACTTATTATTCTTCTCAATATCAGCAAATAATCTTATTCCTACTTTATTATCAGCAGAAACAAAATCAGTATATATACAATATATATTACCATTATCTTGGTAGCGACCAATTATTGAATATTCAATATCTACACCTATATCATTTTTTCTTTTAAATGTTTCCATTATAATTTCCTTTCTAAGCCATAGCTAATTCTTTATTACTACGAAGTTCTTTAAATAATTCAGGTTTATTCATTTTAATTAATAAATCAGTATATTTAGTATTAACTAATTTTACTTTATTTTTAAAGTCACCCATATTAGTCATATTATTTAAAACAGTTATTATAAAAGGTGTAACAACATCTTTTAAACTATCAAATGCTAATGATGGGAAGAATGCACTTAGTACTAGACGAGCTGTATACATTGTAGCTGCACTAACTTTGATATTTTTAAATGCATTCTTAGTAGCATCTGGGATAAAATTTTCTTCTTGATATAAGTCAGCACATAACTGTAAGTATCGCTTTTCTAATTTAGCATAATCAAGAACACTCATTTGTTCTTTATCCTTGATATATGCTCTTTTTTTCTTTTCTAAACAACTTTTTAAATCTTGCATAGCATTTATTAGTTCTAAAGTTAAAGATTGTTTTATTTTTTCATTTGGGGCATTTTTAATTATTTCTTTATACTTAGTAATAAGATTTTCATTTATGGCAATTAAATTGTTATTATCTTTTTCTTTACTCTTAGAAAGTAATAACTCTAAAAATTCTTTATTATTTAATATATAGTCATTACCAAATTGTTGAGCTTCAGTAAATACTTTTTCTTTTTGATCATCTAATTTTAATAATGATGTATATGGTGTATCAGTGATTGCTTGTCTTAGAACATTAGAAAGTCCTATGTAAGACATAGTTGGAACTAAGGAAGCTAGTAAAGCTAGTGATATAGTTCCACCAGTTAAAAAATTTAAACCCATAGTTATACCACCAACAACTACTGAACTTACAGCTGTATTTGTAACAACGGCTTTAGCTTTATTTATAAGATCTTTTTTCTCAGTAAATAATTTAATAGTTGTAGCTATTTCTTTAACTTTTAAGCCTACTTTTTTAGGTAAGTTATAAGTTTTGGTAGCTTGCATCTTTTTAATATGAGCTTTATGTTTTTCTAATTCATTTTTTAATTCTAATCTTAAAGTAGTTTTAACAGCATAATCTTTAGTTGAAGCGATTGTTTCTTTTAAAGTTTTAATTAATTTTCCACGAAGTTCTAATACTTCTTCAGGATTATTATCTCCTAATTCAGCAATTTTCTTTTGGAGTTCTTCCTTAGTCATGAATATTCTCTTGAACCTGTTCATTGACATAAGAAACAATATCGTCAGTTAAAGCTTCTTTAATCATTTCAATTACATTAGAATCTTCGACAGTTTTTAAAACAAAGTCACCATCTACTTCAATTACTTTGCCATATTGCATTACAAATTCATCGTTTTCATCTAACATATAATCAGTAAAGACTACATATGGTTCATCTGGATTATTATTATTTGGAACGACTGAAACAATATCACATATAACATCGTTGCCTTCACTATTTTTAACTGTGAAACTTAAATCTTCATATTTCATAAATACACCTCTTGATTCTATTATTAATATAACAAAAAAATACTATAATTTAAATATATAGTATTATCTTTATTGTAGTTATTTGACATATTTATTAAGTTTTTAAATTTTATATTTTCTATATTATAAAAGTTGAAAATTTATATACGAGTATATTATTTTTAGATATAATATATCCAAGAGGAGATTACATTATGAAAAAAAATTTAAAATTAATAATTGGTATATTAGTTATTATATTTATAATTACTATATTCGGAATAATTTTTATTACGTATAAAAATATAGATAATGAAACTAGTGATAATAGTCGTAGTTTTGAAGAACTAGAAATTAAATCACAAAACCCATCAAATGGTTATGTTGTAGCTATAGATGAACATTTAGCTATGAGAGACACATATGGAATATTTAAACCAATTGAAAATAATAGATTTGTTAAAGTTTTAGACTTAGATGAAGACTATATACAAGGTTCATTTGTTGCATGGAGAGATGATAAAGTATACATTCTAGGAATGTATTCATCAACTGAATATGATTATATAAAGGGTGAAAAAGAAAAAATTAGTATATATAGAAAAGCTCCAGCAGGATTTATTACAATAATCGGTCAAGATGAAAATGATCTATATTATGAATACGATTCAAATGGTGAAGATTGTTATGGAAAATTTAATTTTGATACAAAAACATCTAAAGAAATAAAAGAAGAAGAGGTCCCTGATAAATTTCAAAAGTAAAATCTTAATTTTTAATAGATTTTACTTTTTTATTTTTATAAAGTCCGATCGCCAAACCGAGTCATCTACAATTTTCTCTACTTTATTATGTTTTATAAACATATATTTATATATGTATAGATAACTGTCTCTTTCAACTGAATACTCATAGCAAGCACAAATTATAATAAACAAAATTATCAATATTAAAATTATAAGGAAACTTTTATCATTTTCAGCCTTTAAAGTCATAGTTGAATTATAATTATCATATTTTTTCTTTTCATTATAATCTACTATATTCTTTTCTAAATTATTTGGGCAATGCATAAATGTCTATCTTATCTCCTATTTTTTAAAAAAACAAACACAAGTAGTTACAAATAAATAATAAAATTACTTACAAAAATCCTCTGAATATTCCAAATTATCACTTATGTATATATTTTTATTACCTGTATTTATAGAGCATTGAAATAAAGAAAATACATCATTTTTATAAAATGTTCCATTTTCATACTCAACTTTTGTTACGATATTTTGCTCTACTTGATAATCTAAAGCTTTTATGAGTGTATCCATATCCATATAATTAAATTTTAACATAGTTGGTAATGAATGATATTCCCCTGAGCCATTTTTGATAAGAAGCCCATCTGAATAGTCAGTATAAACTTCATATAACTTACCATTATTAGCCATATATTTATATTCAGGTTCTAATATTTTTTCTTTAGGAATATACGAATAATCATATTTATATTCTATATTTTTATAATCATCTACAATATTACAATCATTTATATTTATATTTCCATCTATATAAGAAATATAGTATGTATTTAATAAACCTGTTTCTTCTATTCCAAAGTCAATAATTGTTAAATTAGAATCAGTATATGTTGTTTTATTACGACAAGTTTTTTCTTCATATTTTTTAACTATATTTTGCAAATTTTTTTTAATACTTTTCTTAGACAAAAATGTTTTAAATTTTATTTTATTAATACATAGTTTTTTCTCATCGCCATATACTTCTCCATTATAGTAATTATCCCAATATCCATCACATTGATTACTTACAAAAAAGAATTTTTTAATATATATAATTTTTTATCACGAGAAATATTATAATATTCTGTTCCAAAACTAATGTTTTTAAAAAATATAAAGCCTAAAACTATAAGCAAGACTAAAGTTAATAATATAAATCTTTTTTTCATAAATACCTTCTTTGCACTTATTATAATACTTTTAATTCTAATTTAATATGGCAAATAATTCATTAATTACTATTTTCAATTTATGACTTTAAATCTTTATATTCTGGCATTGTATAATCTTGAACTAAATCATCATGTTGATCAATTGTTGAGCTAAAGCCACTCTGAAATTTCAAATAATTTTTGTCGTTTAGGTCAATTACAATCTTAAGTGTATTATTATCTGAAACATTTGTATATGGAATATTAATACAATTTGTTGTACCATCTTGGCATTCGAATTCATAGGAAACAATAATATATCTTATATTTGGTTCAGACTTAAAATATCCATATTGTTGAAATTTTGTTATTTCAAATCTTTTAGTATTACTAGAATCAATATAGTTTTGTTTTTTTAACTCTGTTTTAATTTTATTGGCAAGATACTCTTCTGTGGGTGTAAATACTATTTCTGATTCTAATATTGTTTCTGGTTCTTTGTTTTCTTGTTTAGAGTATTTTTTGTTTAAAACAAAACCTACTATACAAACAAGTATTATAATAATTGAAATTATAATTATTATTCTTTTATTTTTCATATACATATCTCCTTAAAATAGTATATCTAGTAACTATGAAAAGAATGATTATACATTAACTACATTATTTTTTATAAGTTCTTATTGCAATATCTAATTAGAAGAATAAAGGTTTATAGATTAAGACTTATAAGAATTCCAAAAATAATATAATAATATTTATCATATTTATCAAATTTACTTGCTAATTCATGTTCTATTTCATTATCTTGAAAAGAAATATTTAACTCGTCTATTACTTTGACATTTCTATAAATTGTTACAGACCAATCGTAACCAGTATCAGTAATAAATTTTACATAGTCGGCATCTGGATAATTTAAATTATTTCCTGTTACTTCAGATATTTGTTGAATTATATCATTATCTACATCATATTTTATATAATATTCTCCCAAAAGGTATGCTATAAAGAAATGTACTAATAAAAAAGTAAATAATAATTCAATTAGAACATATTTTAATACATTTAAGTATTGTTTAACTACTTTAGTCTTCATAATCTACATAGTTTTTATATTTTTTGCCACAGTTACAACACTTTAAACTTATTTTAATCCATTGATAAGAATTACTATAATCTTGGATACCTTCATCTTCTTCTTTTAAGACATCTTCATCTATGTATTCAAAAAATAAAGAAATATCAAACTTTTCATTTTTACAAGAATGACATAAAAACTTATTGTATGACTTTAATTTTTCTTTTGATACATTCATATTTTGCTTTTTAAAACAATTACTATATCCATTAAGTTTATTATCAAAAAGTAACAATATATTATCTTTATCTGTAGCAACAATTGATAATTTTTCTTGATCATTTTCTTTTAAATGTGTACCAAATAATAAACTTTTTATCTCCTCACCTTTTACATAAATAGAATAACCTTCGTTTTTTTCAGTTTTTAAAGTCATAGTTGATTTATAATTGCTATATTCTTTCTTTTCATTATAATCTACTACATTCTTTTCTAAATTATTTGGGCAATGCATAAATATTTAACTCCTTTACTATTTTTTAAACTTTTATCTATGATTTTAACTATATATATTATTAGATTTATGTATTTTTAAAATTTTATATGTTTTATCATATACCATTACATAAATTTCATATTCGCCTGATTCTTTAGGTAAAGTATTATATTCATTAGTTGTTTTGTTATAAAAAGATACATAAGAATCAATATTAATTTTAATTTCATTAGGTATTAATGATTTTAAGTTTTCATCCATATCTTTTCTAGCAATCCAATGATTATTATTTATAATAGATTTTTCTAATTCACTAACATCTTCTTTATCATAGTAAGCATTAATAGTTGTACAATTAGTTTTATCTTTATCTGAGCAGCTATCTGAAGCAATTATTTCCAAAACACCATTATTTGGTAATTGAGCGTCGATTATACTTTTATATTCATTTAATTCACTATAATCTCGTAAAGTAGATGGTGTTAAGCATAATGCCCCTGCAGGCAATAATATGAATCCAACAATAAATCCAGCTATAATATTTGAAGTACATTTAAATCCTAATTTACTATATTTAATTCCTAAGACTATTGATAATATAGGAATTGGTAACCAACACCAAAATATCCAAGTATTTTTTAAAATATTTAGTCCATATTGAGGTATCTTTATGTTTATTAGAATAGAAGAAAATATAGCTCCAAATATACTACCCACAGTTAATAAGCATAACAATAACATAAAGACTTCAATAAATTTAGGATTATAAACTTTTTTATTTTGCTCATTTTTTATTTCAGAATCAATGTTACTTTCTATATTATTAATTTTTTTGCTTAGGAAATCTATTAATTTTGAATCACTTTTATTTTTTTGAATTATTATTACTGATTTTTCTTTTTTGGGCTTTAGATATAAGTATTCATTTGTTTCTACACATCTATCTATATCAGAGTAATTAATTTTATTTGTTAATTCTTTCTTTTTATAAGTGAAATAATCTTCATAAAATTCAAGATGGTTTTCTAAATCAATTTTGCCTTTTTTTTGTGATATTTTAAAATACTGTTCTGCATAATGTTCTAATCTAACATTATAAATTACCATTATATATATTTGATATATTATGAGAAAAGAAACAGGTATTAGAATTCCTTTAAAAATCATAATAAGAAGAAAAAATAGAATAATGTTAACTATAGTTCCTGAATATACATATGTCCAGTATATATGTGGAAAATACTTAACCATTTGTTTATATGTATTAGAATCGATATTGCTTTCGTATGTATATAAACAATTTTCTTTTTTACTGTCCATATCTTTTATTTTATTATTCATTAAATACACCTCTTAAATAGCTAATACCTATTACTATTCATCTCCAATTAGATATTTATACTTATAATTATACTACTTTCTTTAGGTATTTACTTTATAATTTATTTTTATATTTTATTTATTAAAATTACCAATACTATTTATATAAGATTTATTGTTTTAAGTAGTAAAGAGTGTTAGAATACTTTTTAGAAAAGGACGTATTATATTTAAGTAATGGAGGTGGAATAATGTTTAAATTAGTATCAAAATATAAACCAAGTGGTGATCAACCTAAGGCGATTGATGAGTTAGTTAAAGGTATCAACGAAGGCAAGAAAGAGCAGGTTTTACTTGGTGCAACTGGTACTGGTAAAACTTTTACGATTGCTAATGTAATTGCAAAAGTTAATAAACCTACTTTAGTTTTGGCTCATAATAAGACCTTAGCTGGTCAACTTTATGCAGAGTTTAAAGAGTTGTTTCCTGAGAACCATGTTGAGTACTTTGTATCTTATTATGATTACTATCAACCAGAAGCTTATGTACCACAAAGTGATACTTATATAGAAAAAGATGCCTCTATAAATGATGAAATAGATGAACTAAGACATGGTGCTACTAGTGCTTTAATTAATAATCGTGATGTTATAGTAGTAGCTTCAGTATCTTGTATATATGGTATTGGGGAAAAAGAAGAATATGAAAAAATGATGCTTACTTTAAATGTTGGAGATACCATAAAAAGAAATGATATTATAAATAAATTAATAGATATGACTTATGAAAGAAGTGATTTAGACTTTCATAGAGGGACTTTTAGAGTTAGAGGAGATTCAATAGATATTATTCCTGTTAATGAAAGATCTCATGGAATAAGAATAGAATTATTTGGAGATGAAGTTGATCGTATTACAACATTTGATCCTTTAACAGGAGTGATTGTAGCTAATAAAAAAACAATTAGTATATTCCCGGCTTCACACTTTGTAACGGGACCAGAAAAAATGCAAGAAGCAATAAGACGTATTGAAGCTGAACTTAAAGATAGATTAGAAGTACTACATAACAATAACAAATTAATTGAAGAACAAAGATTAAAAGAAAGAACTAATTATGATTTAGAAATGCTTAAAGAAACGGGATTTTGTAGTGGAGTTGAAAACTATTCAAGACATTTAGCGTTAAGAGGCGAAGGCGAAACACCATCTTGTTTAATTGATTTCTTTCCTGATGACTTTTTATTAGTTGTTGATGAATCACATGTTACATTACCACAGGTTAGAGGAATGTATAATGGAGACAGGATGCGTAAACAAACATTAGTTGATTATGGATTTAGATTACCTAGTGCTTTAGATAATCGTCCATTAAAATATGATGAATTTGAAAGTAAAATAAATCAAGCAATATATATTTCAGCTACACCTGGTGATTATGAACTAGAAAAGACAAATCAACAATATGTAGAACAAATAATAAGACCTACAGGATTACTAGATCCAACAATTGAAGTAAAACCTACTGAAGGACAAATAGATGATATTATTGAACAGATAAATATTAGAAAAGAAAAGAATGAAAGAGTCTTAATTACAACATTAACAATTAGAATGGCAGAAGAACTAACAAACTACTTAAAAGATGTAGGTATTAAAGTAGCTTATCTGCATAATGAAGTAAAAACCTTAGAAAGACTTAAGATTATTCAAGAGTTAAGAATGGGTAAATACGATGTTGTTGTAGGTATTAACTTACTTAGAGAAGGTATTGATATACCAGAAGTTAGCTTAATATGTATTATGGATGCTGATAAACAAGGATTCTTAAGAAGTAGTCGTAGTTTAATTCAAACAATTGGTAGATGTGCTAGAAATGAAAATGGCCATGTAATTATGTATGGTGATATTATTAGTGAAGCGATGGAAGAATCTATTACAGAAACTGCACGTCGTCGTAAGATACAAGAAGAATATAATAAAGAACATGGTATTGTACCAAAGACAATTATTAAAGAAATAAGAGAAGTAGTTAGTAATGTGGTTGAAGATACTAAGAGTACGAAAGATAAACCTAAGATGAGTAAGAAAGATAAAGAAGCATTACTAATTAAGATAGAAGAAGAAATGAAAGAAGCTGCTAAACAATTAGACTTTGAAAGAGCTATGGAATTAAGAGATATCTTATTTGAAATGAAGAGTGAATAAAAATCCACTAGTTCAACTAGTGGTTTTTATGTAGCCCTGTAAGGGCATACTACTGGCTGACTCCACATGGAGTCTTTTTTAGTCGGCCAACTGCCTTCTATACCTACACACCCTTAAAAGGGTCTTGATATTCTTTTATATTCCTTTCATCTGATATTTTATCTTCTATTTCTTGATTCTTTATATAATTTTTTATTGTCTGCTTGTTTAATCCTACAGTACTTACATAGTATCCTTTTGCCCAAAATGTTCTTTGACCATACTTATATTTCAAATTCGAATGATTATCAAATATCATCAAAGCACTCTTACCTTTTAGAAATCCCATAAATTGTGATATACTCAATGTGGGCGGAATTTTTACAAGCATATGTATATGATCTATACATGCATTTGCTTCTATTATTTCCACTTCTTTATAATCACATAAACGTCTTAAGTAAGTACCTATATCTCGTCGCAGCTTACCATATATACTTTTTCTTCGATATTTTGGTATAAAAACTATATGATACATACAATTCCATTTGGTATGAGATAAGCTGCTCTCATCTGCTTCTCTACCTGTTTTTAGTTTTTTCATTTAATCCTCCTCTTGATTGAATTTGGTTGACCGACCATCTTCATTATATCAAAAGGAGGATTAAATGATTACTGCAACGCTACTGCTTTTATATTCATACCGGCATAGCCGGTAGTTTTTTGTTTGACCTTAATGGTCAAACATAAATAAAAAGAGTTACAAATTAATGTAACCCTTTTTAATTGTTAATAATTTCTTTAATTATTTTATAGTATGTTGATAACTCAGTAGTTGTAAACTTACAATTAGCTGGTGATGGACTTGGTAGTAATATAGCTTTAATATTAGTTTTAGGATAACAATATTTATTATATAGTTCATAAGCTTTTTTCCCAGTAGTAAATATTGTAGTAATATTTGAATTATTTAAAATATCAGTAAAATCGTTAGGGATAGGATTTTTTATTGAACTATCACTTGATGCTGAAATATCACAGCTTTTTAAGACATCATATAAAGCGATATGATGGTTAAGTAAAAACTCTTTTTTAGCTTCGTTAGTATCTTTTATTTCTTCATTAAAAATTATAGATAATACTTGCCAAAATCTATTTTGGGGATGACCATAATAAAAAGATACTTCACGTGATTTTGAAGATGGCATTGTACCTAATATAAGGACTTTAGATTCACTATCATAAATAGGATTTAAAGGATGAATTACATGCATTATCTTTTTATTAACCTCTTAATCTTTCTTAAAGTATGATAAATCTTATCTTGAAAACTTAAACTTAATTCAAATGAACCTACTAGTTCTAAAACATAGCCACCAAAACCTTTTTTAAATTCATATACACCATAATCTTTACCATTTTTATCAAAAACATCTTTAATACCATAGAAATTATATCGTTTATAATTATGTTCTGCAGCATATTTAATTATTTCCCATTGTAGGCGATATTGACCACAGAAACTCATATATTCAGCATATGAACCACTAAATAGATATACTATTTCATCACCATATAACATAAACATAGCAGCTGATAAAGGTATAATATTACCTTTTTCTTTTTTAAGTTTTTTAGTTTCTTCTATTTTCTTTAGATTAGCTTCTAAATTTTTTTTCATCTCTTCTTTTTTCTTTTTATTAGATGAAGCATCAGATAAGTTAGCTATTTTATCTTCAAATACTTTATTTTCTTCTTCTAAGACATTTATATAAGTATCACAGTTTAATTCACATATTTTGAAGGTTGTATTATCTTTAAAGCAATCATACATTTCTTCATAGTATTTAAGTGTTTTATCAGCGAATTCTCTTCTTTCACAAGTATCACTTGTTACTTGTTTAAATTCATTTAATTCTTCTCTTTTTAGTGTTTTAATATTTAGTTTATATTTAGATATTGTACGATTGATATAGTTTCTAGTATTACTTTTAAATTCTTTAAATAATTCATCTGGTGTTTTACCATCAATATCTAGGCAATAGCACCATTTTACTTGAGCACCATAAGGATTTTCTTTATAACCAAGTGATTTTAGGTTGTTAACAATTTCACGGTTATCAACACCTTCAACGATGTTAGCATCAGCATCACGAGAAACATTTGGAATGTATGGATCGATTATTAATCTTAAGGCATTTTTTTCCTTTAGGAAAGCACTTACTTGTTCAGTCATATATTTTACTAATTCAGGATTATTATAATCAAGAATGAAGCCTTTATAAGCTTCATAAGTCTTTTTCCCCATAAAACTATGACCAGTTTCAGCGATAAGAGAAGCTGCTATTACTTGATTATCTTTTTTTACTCCAACTAGATAAACTTTTAAACCATCTTTTTCTATTTTTTCTTTCATCATCGTAGTTTGAAAAAAATTCTTTTCAGGACGAGAATTAACAAAAGACATAAATTCTATATCATTAAGTTCACCAAATTTCATATAATCACCTGTTCTATTTTTTTATTGTACGATATATTTTTAAAAGAAATGGTAAAACAGCATACCAAAGAGGTTTATTAACTAAATCAAATTCGCCAATAAACTCAATAAAGTCATCACCATATTTCTTTTTATAAGCATGAAGTCCACCTAAATTTTTATATTTAGTATTTGGATCACCTACAGTACCATATAAATCTAAAAAACGATATTTATGTTCAAAACAATATTTTATTGTTTCATAGTATACACGATTAACGGCAAATAAATCTTCACCTAGTTTATTATTACCAATATACATTGTCCACATTTGATTATTAGCTATACCATTTATTAATGAACAAATTACCATATCACCTTTATTTTTATATGGTTCAAACATCGTAAGTTCTTTTTCTAAACGAGTCTTTTTATCTAAAGCATCAGGTTTTTGTTTTTTAGTTATTAGGTTGTTTTTAAAATCATCATTGATTTTATCTAAGGCATCTTTTGTATCTTGATATAGTTTTTTACCATTAACTGTTACATCAAAGACTAAGATGTTATGATCTTTTTTACCATATTTGTATAGGGCTTTATAAAAATCATCTGAGTATTGAACGAAATCATCTTTAGCAGCATTAGATTTATTTAGTTCAAAGAAGTTATCAACATTACTATCAAAATTAATTTTTAGATTGTAAGAATAACTACGATGAACTGTTTGCATAAAGGTTTTAAAGATACTCTTTTCTATTTCTTCCATACTATTATATTTTTCAAAGTATCTTCTAAAAGTATATCTAGGTTCATTGTTTTCATATAGTTTTACAAAACCTTTATGTTTATATCCTAAACTAATTAGATTATTAAATATATCAATATTATTTTTACCATCTGGTACTCTATTACCATCTTTATCTATTTCTTGATACATTATTTCAGGATTTATTTTAACGTAGATACCATTAGTTCTTTTTAAATATTTCTTTATTTCTTCAGTAAATGTTTTAAGTAAGCTAGTATCTTTAAAATCAATTAAGTAACCACGTGAACAATAGTAGTAGCATAAACCAAGTGGCATTTGTTTTTTTAATAGTAAAGCTGCTGCTACTAGTTCATCTTTTTCATTTTTTAAACCAACATAACAAGGTATTTTACCTCTTGTTTCTTTTATTGCTTCTCCCCAAGCATAAGATTGTAAAAAATGACTATATGGGAATTTGTTAAAAAATGCTATATATTCGTCTTTTGATAAGTTGTCGACAAATTTCATAAGATCATTCCTTTCGTTGTATATATTATAAATCAAAATATTGTCTTGGTCCCATTAAAACAACATTATCACTATCATCTAAGAACATTGACATATAGAATGATAGATTAGCATAATCACCATCTAATGTTTCATGTCCTTCAGCAGTTACACAAGTATTTTCATTATCTTTACATGAGTAATCAATTTCTATTAAGTAACTATCAGCATATGTTTGACCTCTAAATTTGTATTTACCATGATTTTCTATTAATTCTATTTTAAATTTATATAAGTTATCTTCGTTAAGTAAGTTATTTTCTTTTAAGTAAGCTCTAACTTTAGGAATATATTGTTCTTTTATTTGATCATAGTAAACACCAGATCCTTTAAATGGTGTTACTTCATATATTTCATTAAATTTATTAAATCTAACATATAATTTTATATTTAGAGGATCATTGAATTCTTTAGTAGTTTTAAAGCAATCTGAATTACCATTTTTACATGAAAATGATATTGTTGCAAAGTAGTCAGAACCACCTTCAGCATTATCTTCATCATATATTACATCTTCTATTTTAAAGTCTTGTAAGTTATTACGATTAAGGGTTTTATTATCAGCTGAATAATCAACTAGTTTTTCATATAAGACATTACTAAATTTCTTTTCATCAAAGGCTTCACAGGTTTTATATAAAACAGATCCAACATATCTTTGACCATTATTACAATATAATACTTTATATCCTAGGCCACTAAATAGGGTTCCTCTTTCAACTTTTTTACTAGTTGCAAAGATTGGTTTTCCTCCAAGTTTAGTAACACGTAAAAAGTCACCAACAACAAAACTTAAGCAAGCTAATACAATTAGAGCAAAGATGGTAATATTACGATGTTTTATTCTTAAACGATTATATTCTTCTTGAACTGCTTCTTTGTTATTAATATCTATGCCATAAAAATAGTTTGGCGTTCTTTCTTCTTTCTTTTTATTAATTATATTCATACTAGCACCTCTTACTATTTTAATTATATCATTTATATATATCATTTAAAGAAAAAAGATAAATATACGTATATTTATCTTTACAATTTTTTATCTGCGATCGTTATAAACATTTAGTAATCTGATTAAATCTAGTAATGCTGATAGGACTGAAGCAACGTATGTCATAGCTGCTGCTGTTAAGACTTTTTTAGTACCATCATGTTCTTCATCAGTAACTAATTTATATTTTTTTAAGAGAGTTAAGGCTCTGCTACTAGCATTAAATTCAACTGGTAAAGTTATTATTTGAAAGATTAAACCAAGGAGAATAATGGCAATACCTAGTAATAATAAGTCCATAAGTTGAAGAAAGATACTTATTACTAATAGGATGTAAGCCATTGATGTACCAAAGTTAACGATTGGATAGATAGCAGATCTTATTCTCATCCAAGTATAACCTTCTTTATCTTGAATAGCGTGACCACATTCATGAGCTGCAACAGCAGCGGCGGCGATTGAATCACCATGAAAGATATCAGATGATAATCTAACAACTTTTTGTTTTGGATCGTAGTGATCTGTTAAATTTCCTTTTACTTCAACAATATACATACTATTAAGACCATTTTCATCTAGGATTTTACGAGCAACATCAAAACCACTTAAACTCTTAGAATTTTTTATTTTCTTATATTTACTATAGCTAAGATTAATATTGATACTAGCTATTACGGGTATTATTAAAGCTAAGAGAAATAATATTGCATTACTATATTCCATTTAATCACCTCTAAATAATATTTTTTTCAACTAATTCTGCTCTTAGTTTATCAGCGTTAGCAAAATCTTTATTTTGACGATATTCATTCCATTGATTATATAATTCAATATCTTCTTTTGATAAGACAGGTAAATCATATTTTAAGCCTAGGATATGATTTATTAGATTTATTTTATCGTATGGTGCACTAATATCACCATTATTTCTTATCGCATTATTTAATTCTTTAATTAAATCTGTTAAATAGGTGATTAGATTTGGCGTATTAAAATCATAATCCATTATTTCATTAATTTTTTCATCTTTAGTTATATTCCCTACTTTGATATTTTCTGTTTGAATTTTTAAATTTGCTTGTCTTAGAGCATCAGATATTTTTTTATCAATTATATTAGCTTCATTAAATAAGTCATCAGTGAAGTTTAATGGTAGACGATAATGAGTTTTAAATAAAGCTATTTTAATGGCGTTAGCACTATGTTCTTTTATAAAGTCTTTAGCTAAGATGAAGTTACCTAGTGATTTACTCATTTTTTCGCCATCTAAGTTAATATGACCATTATGCATCCAGTAATTAGCTAAATGATTATTATTTAAAGCCATACTTTGAGCTATTTCATTTTCATGATGAGGGAATTTTAAATCTACTCCGCCACCATGGATATCTATTTTTTCGCCAAATAGACTATTAATCATAACAACACATTCAGTATGCCAACCAGGTATACCTTTGCCCCATGGTGAATCAAATTGTTCACCTTCAGTTGTCTTACGCCATAAAGCAAAATCTAATGGGCTTTCTTTTTTCTCGTCTATTTCAACACGAGCACCTGAGATTAATTCATCTTTATCTTGATTAGATAATATACCATAATCTTTAATTTTATTTACGCGAAAATATACGTCACCATCTACAACATATGCCATATCTTTTTCGATTAACTTAGTAATAAAATCAAAGATATGATCCATATGTTCTATTACACGAGGACGATAATCGATAGTGGAACAGTTATAAGACTCCAAGTCATTTAGGTATGCTTTGATAAATTTATCTGCCACTTCTCTTTCAGTAATACCTAATTCTTTTGCGGCTGATATTATTTTAGGATTTACATCAGTAAAATTAGATGCATATGTTACATCATAACCTAAATATTTGAAATAGTTATAAACCATATCAAAAGTCATAACAGGACGCATATTACCAATATGAACATAGTTATAAACTGTAGGTCCACAGACATACATAGTAACCTTACCTTCATTAATTGGTATAAATTCTTCTACTTTGTCAGTTAAAGAATTATAAATCTTCATAACATTTCCACCTTCCATAAATATTTGTGCTTTTATTTTATCACATTTAATAAAAGAAAAAAATACTAACTAATAGTATTTATTTCGTTATATAAGGCTTCAATATTTATATTTTTACTTAGTAAGATATTGTAAGCAATACTATCTTGATTACTAAGAATAGATAGGATACTTTCTTTAATAGATTTATTAGAGTTTTTTATTTCTCGTAATATAGGAGTATAAAGTATATATGAACTTTCTTTATAGGAAGTACCTATTATTTCAATAATATATTTTTTAAAGGTATCATAGGAGATTATTTGACTAGAATACTTTTTTAAGTAAGCTAGTAGAAAGTGTTCTGTTCCAACATATGGTTGTTTTAGATTAAGCATTTCGTTTTCTGCGATAGTAAATAGTTCATTCATTTTTTTCACCTAATAAAATATATGCTTAAAGAATTAAAAAAAGAAGTTTTATTACAAAACTTCTTTGTTACATTAATATAGCAACAGATAAAATAATAAAGACTACTATAATTAAAGCAACGACAAATTTCCAAATGTATTGTAACCATTTAACATATGGAATATCAGCATATGTTAAAGCTGTTAATAATAAGAAACTTGTTGGGACAAAGACAGCAGCAATAGCAGCACCTAAATGCCAGATAAGAGTTGCTGATGCTAAGTCATCCATATAAGTAACAATTAAATAAGTACCATATGCATTACCAAATGTTGTATAATCGACACATAAAGTAAAGGCGATAATAGATATAAATGTTAAAGTAAAAATATTGAATGTTCCTTTACCAAATAAAGCATTAACAAATGTAATTGGCCAGTTATATCTACTTATCATCATTAAGATAACAAAACTAAAGCCATAAATAAATGCTACTTTAGAAATCTTTTTAAGACCTAAACCAAAATTTCTAACAAAAACATCTAAAGAAGTTTTATTGATTATAGCAATAATAATGGTTAAGACTAGGAAAGTAAAGGTACCAAATACTAATTCTTGATTTTCACCAAAGCCATTAATAGTTGTTCCCAATAAAGTAGAGAATATTGGTGTATCATTAACAGTAGCAAAACCAGTAAATTTGCTATGAAGTTCTGAGAAGAAGGTAATATTAAAGCTTTCTTTCCAATCAATATAAGCTAACATAGTAATTACTAAGGTTAAGATAAACATAATAATATATGGCCATACTTTAACTTGTCTTCTTTTTGGGACTTTTGAATCATTTAATTCTTCTGGACAGAATAAATCATATTTACCGCCATCTTCTGATTTTTTATATTTATTCATATATAAGATAGCAAATAAATTAAATAATATATAAGCAGCACAGAAAATAATGATTCTTAATGGTAATAGTAAAGATACTGGTTGTGGTAAAGTATCTAATAAACTATTAATACTTTCTAGACCATAGGTACCAACTGTTTGCCCTATAAGACCAATAAATAAACCACCAAAGGCTGCACTAACTGCTGTTAGTTTTTTACATCCAGTTCTTAAGAAGACAGACATAATAAATGGTACTATACAAAATAAAGCTAATAATTGATCAGTTATTGAAGTATAAATACCCATTAGTAAGGTAATTACTAACATAGCTATAGCTTCTTTACCCTCAATTAGTTTGGCTGTTTTATCAACTAATTTACGATAAGCTTTTGTTTGAGTTAATACTCCATAACAGCCACCAATACTTAATATATAAGCAACATTAATCATTATAGCTTGATTAGTAAAAGTATAAAAAACAGCATATAAGATATCGTATAATCCGGCTTGTAATTTACCATAGTCATTAAATACTCCTGAACTATAATATCCACCTGGAACAAACCAAGATAAGATAGCAATAAATAAAATAGCAATACATACTAGTATTATCTTATCACTTTTTTTCTTCATTATTGTAACCTCCCTTAAAAAAATTATAGCACAAATAATCGATTTTAGACAGAAAAGTAAGTGAAATAATGATTATAATAAAAAAAAGATAAAGATTACTCTTTATCTTATGATCTATCTTTCATTGTTGGGAATAATAGAACGTCTCTAATTGATTCTTGTTCTAGGAATAACATACAAAGTCTATCGATTCCATATCCAATACCACCAGCAGGAGGCATACCATATTCTAAGGCTTCAACGAAATCCATATCTATATCGTTAGCTTCTTCATTACCTAAATCTTTTTCTTTTAATTGATCTTCGAATCTTTCTAATTGATCGATTGGATCATTTAACTCAGTATAGGCGTTAGCAAACTCTTTACCAGCAATAAATAGTTCAAAGCGATCAACAAATCTTGGATCTTCAGGATTCTTTTTAGTTAATGGGCTTATTTCAACTGGATGACCATATAAGAATGTAGGTTGAATTAAGGTCTCTTCAACATATTTTTCAAAGAATAAATTAATTATATGACCAACAGTATGTTCATGCTCAGCAACTTCTATATGGTGTTCTTCAGCTAGTTTAAGAGCTTCATCAACAGTCATTTCCTTTTTGAAATCAATACCAGTTTTTTCTTTTATAGCATCAACCATACTAACTCTTTTCCAAGGTCCTTCTAAGTTAATATCATAACCACTAAATTGATAATTCATTTTACCCATAACATCTTTAGCAATAGTTTGGAACATATTTTCAGTTAAATCCATCATACCTTGTAAATCACTATATGCTAAGTAAGCTTCCATTAAGGTAAATTCTGGATTGTGTTTTGGATCCATTCCTTCATTTCTAAATACGCGACCGATTTCATAAACAGCTTCCATACCACCAACTAATAATCTTTTTAATGGTAGTTCTAGAGCAATACGTAAGTACATATCTAAATCTTGAGTATTATGATGAGTTATAAATGGACGAGCGCTAGCACCAGTTAGTAAAGTAGAAAGAATTGGAGTCTCTACTTCAGTAAATCCTTGATTATCCATAAAGTTTTGAATACATCTAATTATTTTTGGTCTTAAGAAAGCAACTCTTTTAGATTCATCATTCATTATTAAATCGACATAACGTCTTCTATATCTTTCTTCAATATCAGTTAAACCATGGAATTTCTCTGGTAATGGTTTTAAAGCTTTAACTAAATGAGTATATTCTAAACATTTGATTGTTAACTCACCAGTTTTAGTTTTCATAATCTTACCATGAACACCGACAATATCCCCAACATCTGCACTTTTAAATAAGTTATATGCATCTTCACCAATATCGTTAATAGAAATATATATTTGGATAGGACCTGTTTTGTCTTTAATAGTAAAGAATGATGCTTTACCCATTTTTCTAATGAACATTATTCTTCCTGCTACTGTTGCTGTATCATCCATACTTTCAAAGGCATCATGTTCAACATCAGCATATTTTTCTTTTAGTTCACTAGCAAAAGCATCCCTTTCAAATCTATGACCAAATGGGTCTAGACCAAGCTCTTTTAATTTTTCCGCTTTTTCTCTTCTTACTAATTCTTGTTCTGTAAATTCACGCATAGTTTCACTCCTCTTTTTTTACATTCTAAGTATAACATTTTTTATTAAAAAATCAATGTTCATCAGGCATTTCATCTATCTCTTCAGGAATTAATTGCATTATTAAACATTTTCTATCATCTTTGCTTTGTTCTAAGTCCTTCATTTCTTTAACTAGTGATTGGACTTCATTAGCAATTGGATTAGTTCCATTATAGAAATCTAAATAAGCATCTGGAATACTTGTTGCAAAGCCATAACTTTTAATTATTTCGTTTAGTTCTTCTGTCGTTAGTTGACGAGCAAAAGGCCAAAAGTCAACGTAGTTACCTTTTTTATTAACATATGCTGTTTTAACATAACGAGTAATATAATTACTCTTTTGTAAGTTATATGCACCATTTAAGATAACCGACATAAGACCATAATCTCTAATTGTTGATAAGGTATAGCCCATTTCTTCAGAATTAAATTCATATTTAGTATAGTATTTTGATGTACGTGGTAGAAGACCTCTTTTATCGTATCCATTTTTAGAACTTTGTTCATCAATAGATAGAACATCTATCTTTTTAGTATGAAAACTATAGATAGGAGTATGACCATCTACTTCACGATACATTTGTTGATATCTAATATCACATAAAGCATCATTTTCTGGATTATATTGGACATAATAAACAAAGCCATCATAACCATCAGTATCTTTATGAGATAGTTTTTTAGTACCTATTAAGTGTTCTTTTTTAGATTCATCTACCATATATGTCGTACCATCATTATTATAATAGAAGAAGTTAGAACCTAGTTTTATCATCCCAATACTTTTATCTTCCTTTAGTTGAAAAGGAATAATTTCATAATGTTTATAATAGTTTTTGATATAAAGACAATTTGGCCCATCACAAACAATAAAATTAATATTATCTTCATCTAAGACAGCATAAATAATTACTTCTTTTTCACCAAAATACTCATAAACATGCCCCATTATATTGGGAATGTGTTCAATAACATCATCTGTACATCTAATTATCTTCGCCATCTTGTATTTCTTCTCCATCCATTGTAAATTTTAAAACTACTGGACTACCATTAGTGTAATCTTTTGTTTCTTCAATAGGTTTTAATAAATCTGATAATTCTTGATATGTTCTTATTTCTGGTAATTCGTTATTATGGTAATCAACTAATAATTTAGGTATAGATGTGTTGAATCCTAATGATTCAAGATATTCTTTTATTTCTTCTATTTTATATTGATTACAGAATGGGAATAATGATATAGCTTGATAGTTTTTAGTAATAAATAATTCACGATAATATCTTGTTATATCATTTGAACCTTGTAAGCTAACAACATCTTGACCGATAGTTGCGCCTACACCATAATCTTTAAGAGTAGCTAAAGTATAAAATAATGGTTCATCTCGATAATCAAAAGTTCTTTTAATATATGTTTTAGAACAGAAAGGTAATTTAACACCTTTATCTCTTAAAAGAACATGTTTTTCTATCTTGATTTGGAAAGGTACTCTAGTATGGAATTCATATATTCTAGCTTTATTACTATAAATATTTTGTTGATACATTATCATAACACGCATATCATTTGTAGGATTATACTGAACATAACATATCATACCATTATATCCTTCGTTATCAGGGCCATTAGGTCTTTCAAAGAAATCTAGACATTCTGTCATACCATCTTCACGTCTTTGAAATACTCGACGCTCACCTTGAGGATGCATTTCATAATCATCAAAGGCAACATCAGCAACTTGATAATTATCATCGACAGTAAACATTTGATAGCCGACTACTTTTTCGTCAAGTTCAAATATTGTAAAAAGATTTTCTACACGATGAAGAATTTTTTCTTCACCATCAATATTAATTTTATAATAAACTCCATTCACACTTTGAAATAATTCATAGCATGCTTGAAATATAGGTTGATATTTTTGAACATCTTCAGATGTTAATTCACCAATTGTTATCATATTTTCACCAGCTTTTGCGCTTTATTATAACTTTTTTTATATATTAAGACAATAAAAAACAGAAAATATTTTTTATTTTCTGTTTAATCTAAATCTTTCATCTGGATCAAGAACTTTTTTTCTTAATCTAATTGCACTAGGTGTTATTTCAACATATTCATCTTCAGCAATAAATTCTAATGCTTCTTCTAAAGTAAATGTTTTAGGTCTAATTAAAGCAATTGCTTCATCACTACCTGATGCTCTAGTATTGGTTAATTGTTTGTTTTTACATGGATTAACATTTAAATCATTATCACGATTATTAATACCAACAATCATACCAACGTATACTTCTTCAGCTGGTCCAACAATTAAAGTACCACGATCTTGTAAGTTAAATAGTGAGAAACCTAATGTCTTACCATTTTCCATAGAAACTAGGACACCATTTTTACGACCATTTATTTCGCCAACATAAGGTTTATAATCATCGAAACTACGAATCATAACACCTTCACCTTTAGTATTAGTAATAAAGGCGCTACGATAGCCGATTAAACCACGAGTTGGAGCACTGAATTCTAAATGAACATAATCGTTTTCATCATTATTAACGACTTCTAAAGTGGCTTTTCTTTCTTGTAAATCATTAATAATTGTTCCTGAGTATTCGGATGGGCAATTAACAATAACTTTTTCAAATGGTTCACATTTATGACCATCTATTTCTTTATATAATACTTCTGGTTTAGATACACTTAATTCATAACCTTCACGACGCATATTTTCTAGTAAGATAGATAAGTGTAATTCACCACGACCAGATACTTTATAACCATCTGAATCTGGTAATTCTTCGACTTCAAGACCAACATTAGTTTCTAGTTCTTTTTCAAGTCTTTCTTTAATATGACGATTAGTTAAGAATTTACTTGCTTTATCTTTACCAGCAAATGGGCTTGAATTTACTAAGAAATCCATACTTAAAGTTGGTTTTTCTATAATAATTGGATCCATTGGATCTATATGATCTTTATCACATACTGTATCACCAATTGAAATATCTGGACATCCAGCAAATGTTATAATGTCACCATAGAAAGCTTCATCTTTTTCAACTCTTTTGATTCCTTCTTCAACAAATAGTTTAGATATTCTAAATGATGAGATTGAACCATCGTTTCTTGATAAAGCAACAGTCTGTCCATTTTTGATTTTTCCTTTAGTAACACGACCAATTCCTAAACGACCAATGAATGAATCGTAATCTAGAGAACTTACTTGTAATTGTAATGGATCATTTTCATTTCCTTCATATGGTTTGCATTGTTTTAAGACAACATCTAATAATGGAGAGATATCTGTTCCAGGTGTATCTAATGACATTTGGGCAATACCTTCTCTAGCAATACCATATACAATTGGGAAATCTAATTGTTCATCAGTAGCATTTAGTTCCATAAATAAATCAAAAGTCATATCAACAACAGCTTGTGGACGTGCATCTTTTTTATCTATTTTATTAATAAATAGAATTGGTCTTAAGTTTTGTTCTAAAGCTTTCTTTAAAACGAATCTTGTTTGAGGCATAGGTCCTTCAGCTGCATCTACTAAAAGAATAACAGTATCTACTGTTTTCATAATACGTTCTACTTCAGATGAGAAATCAGCATGTCCTGGTGTATCAACAATATTAATCTTATAATCTTTATATCTTATAGCACAGTTTTTAGAATAGATAGTAATACCTCTTTCTCTTTCAATATCATTACTATCCATTACACAATCGACAACTTCTTCATTAGCTCTAAAAACGCCATTTTGATTAAGTAAAGCATCAACTAGTGTACTTTTACCAGCATCAACATGTGCCACTACCGCTATATTAATTATTTTATCCATATAACTTCCCCACTTCTTTTATAAAATCCAAGGTACACAATACCACATTTTGGGGTAAAAAACAAGTTTATTTATGGATTATTGGGATTATTTAACACTTAATACCATTTTATCTTTGATTTTTTAGAATTTTGCCAAAAAATTATGAGTTATCGACCACTTTTTGACTTTTTATATACAAAATTGGTCGATAACTGCCGTGGTTTATAAAACTCTAATATTAATGTATTTAATCAAATATGTATATTTTGAATGATTCTTTTTATTTTAAAAGTTATTTATAATATTTATTTATAATTTTACATATTTCTTCTATATTATCTTTACTACTTGTTGGAATATGTACATTTTTTTTCTCTACCTTTATTCTTTTTAATTCATTTCCTATTTCATTAAGTTCCAAAAAATAAAAGTTTTTAGTCAAAATACTTACATATATTAAAATAATCGGAATATTTTTTTGATAAGCATAATAGGCGTTTGACGAAGAAATAGCGCAACTAATCATGTTTGGTGTTCTTATTAATGGTTGTATTATCTTTTGGGTTCCTTTTATTTGTATAAAAGCTATTTTCCCTGTCGGTCTGTCGTTTTCAAACATTTCAATCAAACCATCTATTCCATAATCTCTTTCTGTAATATCCCTATATATTAAAACTCCATCATTATAAGCATCAATTTGAGATCTTATATAATCCTTAGAATTTGTTTCAATTTTATGTGATTTAACTCTTGCCATTTCTTTTTCCTTATTATAATTTTTCTAAAACTTTTATATAGGTCATCACTTTTGAGTAATTAGCAATTTTCTTTGTATAAAAGGCCATTTCGTTAGTATTATATACAAGTTTTTCTGTATTTTTTGCAATTGTATCCATTTTTATATTACTTACAATTAATTCATTCTGAATCTCTCTTAAAGATTTATTCACTTCTTTTAATTCTTTGTATAAATAATATTGATTTTCCGTTATTTTATCCAGTTGTTCGATTATTGTATCTGCTCTTATTTCTTGCTCGTACATATTATAGGCACCATCGGCTCCATCTAACTTTTCGCATCTTCCAGATTCGAAGTAGTCAATAAATCTAGATACTGCAATAATATTTCTATATTTACCATAAATAATATTATAACTATATATTTCATTTCTTAATTTTACATTATCTTCTAATAATTCTAAGATATAATTCATTTCGTATTTTATTTTTTCAATGTTTAATATATGTTCAATTTCATTTAAATTTTCTGTTTCATAACCATCTTCTAATATTTTTAATTCGTGATTTGCTTTATCAATTTTTTTAGATATTTCTGATTTTTGTTCATTATATTTATCCATTGCTTTTTTATAATTTAATTCATTTGTTTTATTTAACTCATCATATTTGGTTTTTAAATTTTTTTTCATTTCTAATTCATAATTGCTTTTTGCTTTTTTGTATTCTGACAATTTTTTATTATAAATTTTTAAGCTCTTTTCATATTTTTCTTTGAGTAATTCATTTTCTTCGTTTACCTTTTTCTTGTTAAATAATCCTGGTTTTTTATTTATTGGTTCTTTTGGTTTTGATGGTTTAATTGGCACTTCTGTGTCGTCAATCGGACTCTTACCACAAGATGGACAAACTATACTGTCTTTTGTTATTTCATTCCCACAGTGAATACATGCTACACATGATTTCTGTGGAGGTATTATTTTTATCAATTCATTATTTAGTGTTGCAATATTATTATTCAATTCAACTTTTTTATTTAATATTTTATAATTTAGATTGAAAGTTTCACAATCTGCTAAAAGCTCTTCTACTTTTAAATCTAACTGTAAATCTTTATATCTTTGGTTTAATGAATATATATTAGTTTCAATAATTATTATTTCTTTCATATAATTTAATAATTCTTGTTTGTTATTATATATTTTTTCCTTATATTTATCATTGTCTTCTATTTCGTATTTATCCTTTAATTTATCTTCATAATAACTAAAATCAGTTTCCATTATGTTATCTAGTTCGTCACTAGAGTATGGAACAAAAAATAATTCATTTAAATATTTATTATACATTTCATCATAGTATGCGTACAATTTATAGTTGCTTTGCAGGTTAGATGTATCTGGTATTGGTTTTAATATCCCCATTTTTTTTAAACTACTTTGCACAATTGAACTTAAACCGATTTCTTCTGATGTTAGGGAATTATTATATCCATTCGTATAATTAGTTATATATTGAAATTTATCTTTAATTTTTTCGGAATAATATTTATACTCAGTAAGATTACTTCTCATTTTTAGCAATATATCATCAATTTTTTTATCTTCTTCATTTAATACTGCTCCGAATACTGCATCTTCTTTTGTTATAAGTTTAGATGTTTCATAATCTACATCTATAGCCATAAAATAACCTCTAGCTATAATATTGCTGTTTATTATTCTCTCTTTAATTTCCCAAGAAGATTCATCGATTTTCATTTTATTTTTTAACACTATTTTTTCTGGTTCGTTTTCTGTTTTCTTCATATAAACCTCGCTTATCTATAAAATAATTCTACCCCCCCCCGCTAACTTTTTGTCAACGAAAAAGAAGAGTCTTTCTAACTCTTCTAACTATTTAATAATTCGTTTTTCTTTTTTTCGTATTCTTCTGCAGTAATAGCTCCCATATCTAGAAGTTCTTTATATTTTTTAATTTCATCAGCTGGAGAAATAGTTTGCATTATAGGTTTACCTTTATTTGTTTTTATTTCGTGAATACGATTTTTAATATAATTAACAACTTCATTAATATTATCTGGAGTAATAGCAGTTAAATCGTATGCAAAGGAATTTTCATTAAAGTAGTTACTCTTAAGATTATTCATTAAACTAGATGCAGTTTCTAGTTGAATATAACCATAAGCAATTCCGGTTTGTTTAACTTGGATACCATTACAATCAACATAATATATTGTTTTTTCTCCATCAGTGGCATTACCAAAAATTAATGATTCGATAGCTAATCTAGTAACGATAACTACTCTATCTTCATATACTTCCATATATCTGCCGCCAATACCATATATTCCGTATATTGCACCTGGTTTTGGTGATCTTTGGAAATAATTTAGATTAAAGCCACAATTTTTACAGAAGCTAGCTTCCTTTTTATTTTGAGTACCACATTTTGGACATAATTTAACATTTACATCATTTCCACATTTAACACAAAATTTAGCTCCTACTTTATTTTGTGCTCCACAAGTTGCACAAATGACATATTCTTCATCGTTTGATTGATTAACATCTTTAGGAGTTTCTTCTTCGGCATTTAGTTCAACTTCTGTTAATTCACTACCACATATAGGACAGATATTTTCTTCACTTTCTACTTCTTTTTCACATTTATTACAATATTTTTTAGACATTTTTTCACCACTATTTCTACTAGTATAATTTTACTATTCTTATAAGCATAAATCAATATAAAAAGAAGAGTTTAATACTCTTCTAGTTTCTTAATTTAGCATTCATTTTAGATTCAACTTCACTTATTATTTTATTGAATATTGCCATTACTTCATCATCTAGTAAAGTCTTAGTATTATCTTTGAATGTTAATTTATAAGCAATTGATTTTTTACCTTCTTCGATATTTTCATATAAATCAAATACTTCAATAGTATCAAGTAAACGACCACCTGCTTTTTTAATTACTGATTTAATATCTTCACTTAAAACATTATTATCAACAACAAATGCAACATCTTTAACTATTTCTGGGTATTTAGATGCTTCTTTGTATTTAATAGGTTTAATTGTTTTGTTATATAGAGCTGTTAGAGATAATTCAGCTACATATATTTCATCTTTTTTATAGTTTGGATGAACACGACCTATAATACCTATTTCATCACGGTCTACCAAAATTTTAGCAGCAATACCAGGATGAAGGTCTGATATGTTATTAACAGCTTCAAAAGTATATCTATTTTTAAATCCTAAATAATTAAGTAAGTTTTCGACAACACCTTTTAAACAATAGAAATCGCATTTAATTATGTTATGTTGCCATTCGTTAGTTAAGTAATTACCTTTCATTAAAATAGCTACTTTAGTATCTTCGTTATAGTCTACATCATATGTTTTAGCTATTTCATATAACATTACATCTTTTACATGACGAGCTTTATTATAATCATAAACATTGATTAATGATGGTAATAAAGTTTTACGAATTACTGATTTATCAATACTCATTGGATTAGGTAGAACGATATAATCTTTATCTTCATAATCAAAATGAGCTGCCATTTCTGGTGAAGTTAAAGTATAAGTTTTAGTTTCGTTAATACCTAGAGTTCTTAATCTTTTTGAAGTTTCTTTTCTTATTTTAACATCACCAACATAGACACCTTTTCTTGTAGGTACTAATGGTAATGTAGATACTAGGTTTTCATAACCATATAAACGACCAATTTCTTCAGCGATATCATTAACGTTTGGATCGATATCTAATCTTCTTCTTGGAATAGTAACTGTAAATGTATCTTTAGTTAATTTATATGGGAAACCTAAACGATTAAGTTCTGTTTTAACATCTTCATCAGTTAATTCTAGACCTAGTAGAGTTGATACTTCTTTTGTTTTAAATTTAACTACTTTTTCAGATTTATCTACTTTATCATGAACAGCACGACCACTTAAGACAGTAGCATTAGCATATTTTTCTAGTAAGTAACAAGCACGATTTAGAGCAGCATCTGTATATTCGTATGATAAACCTTTACCATAGCGGATTGAAGCTTCGCTTTTTAAATCTAAACGACTAGATGTATATCTGATACTTACTGAATCGAAGATAGCACTTTCAATTAAGATATCTTTAGTAGTTTCATCAACATCTGTATTTTCACCACCCATAACACCGGCGATACATACTGGCTTTTTACCATCAGTGATTACTATATCAGTATCTCTTAAAATTCTTTTTTGACCATCTAATGTAATTATTTCTTCGTTTTCTTTAGCATTACGAACTAAGATATTATCACCTAGTTTATTTTTATCAAAGAAGTGAAGTGGTTGACCATATTCTAACATTACGTAGTTAGAGATATCGACAACATTATTTATTGGACGCATACCAGCAGCAATAAGTCTTTTTTTCATAAAATCAGGTGATTCTTTTATTTCAACACCTTTAACCATTTTAGCTGTATAGTATGGACATTTATCAGTATCAACTTTTAATTTAAGATGTTTATTAACATCATCAGATATTTCTTTGTAGTTACTTTCTGGTAAGGTAACTGGTTTATTTAGAATACTAGCTATTTCATAAGCAAAACCAATATGATAGTAGCAATCGTTATTACGATGTTTATGAACATCTAATTCATATAAGGTATCATCAGTACCTAAATAGATATTAGCATCAGTACCAGGTTTTAAATCAGTATCTAATACTTCAATACCTTTAGCATATGTTTCATCATTTTTTTCTTCTAAACCTAGTTCAAATAAAGCACATATCATACCATTTGATTCTTGACCACGAATTTTACCAGCTTTGATTTCGTTATCACCAGGTAGAACACAACCAGGTAGAGCAACTAGAACTTTAATACCTTTTTTTACGTTAGGAGCGCCACATACGATTTGAACTGTTTTATCGCCGACATCTACTAAACATAGATGTAAGTGATCACTATCTGGGTGGTCTGTACATTCAAGGATTTGACCAATAACTAAGTTTTCAATACGACTATCAACAACTTTTTCAACATTAACACCAGCTTTAGTTATTTTAACAGCTAGTTCATGAAGATCTTCGTTTTTGATATCAACATAATCTTTAACCCAATTTAAACTTATCATTATTACACATCCTTTCTATCAAAGGTATCTGTTTCTCGTAAATCTGTTTGATAGAATGTTCTTATATCATTAATACCATATTTAAGCATAGCAAGACGTTCAGCACCGAATCCGAAAGCAAAACCAGACCAAACAGCTGGATCATAACCACAGTTTCTTAAAACATTAGGATGAACCATACCAGCACCACTAACTGTAATCCAACCAGTATTTTTACATAGTGAGCAACCTTTACCTTTGCAAACGAAACATGATATATCTGTTTCAACTGATGGTTCAGTAAATTGATAATAACTTGGTCTAAATCTTGTTTCACAATCTTCACCAAATAATTTTTTAGCAATAGCATCGAAAGTCCCTTTTAAGTCAGATAAACGAATATTTTTATCAACTAGTAAACCTTCAATTTGCATAAATTGATGAGAGTGAGTAGCATCATCAGCATCACGACGATATGTCTTACCTGGACAAATCATACGAATTGGTGTATTACCACCAGCTTTTAACATTGTTCTTACTTGAACAGGTGATGTTTGACTACGAAGTAATATGGTTTCATCTTCAATATAGAATGTATCTTGAGCATCACGAGCAGGATGATTTTTAGGAATATTTAATAATTCAAAGTTATACTTATCTTCTTCGACTTCAGGTCCATCAACAACATCATATCCCATAGACATACATACTTCTTCGACTTCTTCAATAATCTTTTCTAAGATATTAGGAGCACCTACTTTAATATTAGTAGCAGGTAATGTAACATCTATTTTTTCACTTTCTAATTTTTTATTAAGCTCTTCTTCTTCATATTTTTTAATAGTACTATCTATTTTAGAAGTTAATTCTTGTTTTAATTCATTTAATAACTTACCAAAATCTTTTTTCTCTTCAGGACTTAGTTCACGCATGTAAGTAGTTAATTCATTTACTGGTCCTTTTTTACCTAGGTATTTTACTTTTAATTCATTAACTTCTTTTAAGTTAGTACAAGATTGTAGTTCTTTAGTTGCTTCTGTTTTTAGAGCTTCTACTTTTTCTTTCATATTTTTCCCTCCAATAAAAAAAATCTAAAACCAAGGGACGAAATAATATTCCGCGGTACCACCCTAATTCTAGAATTCTAGCACTCAATATAGATATAACGCATCTATGTGCGGGTCTAACTCCAACGATGAATTTCATTATATTATTTATCTTTAGATGCTTTCAGCCGGTGACATCTAATCTCTAATTGAAGAATTTAATATAATTACTAGGTTCGTCTTCTTCGTTTTTCTGTTCACTATTTTAGCACAATTATTTTTTTTAAGCAAATAAAAGTTTTAAGATATTAAAAAAAGCCATTTTAAGGCTTATTTTTTGTTAAAATCAGTAATTATAGTATAAATGTTAAGAATATTTATTTTGTCTTCTTCTGAGTAGTTATTTAGTATTTTTTCAAGTTGTTCTTTTTCTTTTAGTGATGTATTTTTTAATAGTTTTTCAAATTTAGTTATAGCACTAGTTATAGAGTCTTTATCACTAACACGATATGGAGATTTTTCTTGCATAATACCATATGAATATTCTCTTCTTAATATAGCATTAACATTTTCTTTTAACTTACGATAAGTAGTTGGATTTTTGTATTCTTGATTAATCATAATAGCATAAGTTAAATTATTGATATTGTTATTTTTACTCTTAATTACATCGTAATATAAATTTTTAAATTTAGCATACTGCATAATTACTTTTTCGGCTTTTAAAGTTTTCTTTTTAGATTCGGTTATATTCTTTTTATCTTTAGTAGACATATTATATAAATTAGCGATATAAATAATTATTAAGAACCATATAAAGCCTTTTATTTCTTCAGGATCTGGTATGACTGTATTTACTTTAGAAATAAAGTAATTATAAGTAAATAAACTTAAGGCGATGCTTAATAAACTTTCTATTAAGAATGATGACTTACTTATATCATTTTCTTCACCAGTAATATTAGTTACATAGAAGTTTCTGATAAATATTTCAAAAATAACTATTAAAAAGATATTTGTACTTACTTTAGGAATTAACGCTGCTATTATAATTATATATATTGTAGGAATTAATAAGTGATTAATTAAGCGATTTTCCTTTTTATTAAAGTATTTTAAGATAATAGTTAAAGGAATTGTAAGTAGTATTTGAACTATTAAAGTCATTAAAGTCATACGCATTCTCCTTATTGGTTGTTATACTACTATAAAGTATGGGAAAAGTCAAATAAAAAAGCAGGAATTACCTGCTATATTTGGGATTTTAAGATTCTGGTTAGGATTATTATTAATTCTGGGTCTTTAACACGATCAATGTAAGTATCTTGTCCATCGATTATTTCTTCAACAATGGCAACATTTGTAGGAATAATGTCTTTATTTTCATCTACTCCCATAACTAGGAAGTATTTAACTCCTCCGTACATTGTTTCATTTAATACTACATACTTTTCATTATTTTCTAAGCTTATTATAGTATTAGTTCTTAAACTCATATAATCATCTCCTAACTATTAATTATTTAGATGTTAATATTTAACAATTCTAATTATATATTATCATTATTTTAGGCTTGTGTCTCATCAATTTGGATAGTTTCAATTGGTTGGACACTTTCTTTAACACTATTTTCGTCTTCTGTAGTTGTTTCTGGTTCTAAAATAGGTTCGATTACGATATCTGTTACTTCAGCATTTGGAACTTCAGCGGGATTTTCATCATCATCAATTTCGTCTAGTTGTATATTAGGTGCACTTTCTTCTTGTTTTTTTTCTGGAGTTTCAGCTTCAGTATTTTCTTTTGCAACTTCTTCAGTAGTTTCTTCAACTGGTTCTTCTTCCCTAGTTTCTTCTACTGTTTCAGGTGTAGTTTCTTCAACTGGTTCTTCAACTAGTTCAGGAGCAGGTTCTTCTGGCTCTTTAGCCGTTTCTACTTCTTTATTAGTAGTTGAAGCACTTAATTCTTCTAAGAATTTTTCTTGATTAGGAATTTCATCTTCAGTGATTACTTTAATACCACGTTTTTCTTCAGTAACTGGTTTAGTTGATGCAGTAGTGTTTTTAGGAAGATAACTATCGTAATCTTTAGAAACTAATTCTTTAGATTCTTCAATTATTTTCATATCGATAGAATCTGTTAAGTTTATTTTTAATTCGTCTTCAATACGATGAATTACATCAATTGGTGTATCAGGGAATTGACGACGATGTTTTAAATCAATAACTGTTTGAGCTAGTTCTTTAAGGATGTCTTTATCTTTATTTCTTGTACAAATATCTATTAAGCCAGATTTTTTAGTAAGTAAGCGATTACGCATAATGGTAATTTCTTTTTGAGCATTAATAATATTGCATTTTATTTCTTCACATTCAACTTTGATTGTAGAAGAAGCTTTTTCAATATCTTTTGCTTCATCTAATCTAAATTGTGTAGCTATTTTTTCAGCTTCAACTATATCTTCTTGTTTTTCTTCTAAAGATACTTTTAAGCTAGCTTTTAAACTAATATTAGAATCAAGAGTTCCATCATAAGCTTTTTGGAATTCAGCTAGATCTCTTTTCATTTCTTCAATCATTAAAGCTATTTCTTGATCTTTTTCTTTGTATTCAAAGACTTTATCTTGATCTATTAATGCTACTTTTTGTTCTAATTCAGCTAATTCTTCTTGCCATTTAACTATTCTTTTTTCAAGGAAGTTTATTCTTGTTTTTTCAGGAGTATTAGCTTCTAAAATATTATAAGATTTTTGATCTATTTCATTAGCAAAAGAATCACGAGCTTGTGTGGCTCTTAAAAGTTCTTCTTCTAATTTATTATCATCTGGAACGTTTATATAAGGTTGGCGTATAACTATATTTATTAAATCTATTAGATATTTTTTAGCATTTTCAGGTGTATCTCCGCTATTAATAATATCTTTAATTTTGGTTTCGATATATTTAGGGTCTTTTTGTAATTCTTCTAGTCTTGTGTTTAAAGAATTTATTTTTTCTTCAAGTTCAGATATTCTCTTTTTGTTTTTATCTTTTTTAGAATGATCAATATAATTGTCTTTATTTTCTAAGTTTGCTTGGGTTTCAGCAAGTAATTTTTTCTTTTTATCGATTTTTTCTTCAAGTTCACTTATTTCTTCAGTATCTTTAACAATGTTATTTTGAATATTATCATATTCTGTATTACCATTCTTTAATTTCTTTTCGATATCTTTTATTTTGGCAGAAGTTTCATCTATTAAGCTATTATATCGATTGATTATTTCGTTATCAGTAACAGAAACAACACGTTCTTGCATACTTAGAATATATTTTTCATAGCTTGCTTTAGTTTCTCTTAGTACATTAGTACTTGCATATGCTTTTGCTTCTTCTTCCTTTAGATTGTTTAGTTCTTTATTTTTTTCTTTTAGTTCATTTTTTAAGGATTGTAATTGTTTTTTAGTTATGATTTCGATATTACGATCGGCCATTTCAGCACTTGAATCATAGCTATCATCATCAGATAAGGAATTTATTTCAATTATTTCTTGTTGATAACCACGTATTTTATTTTTTATTTCAACTTCTTCGACACGCAAAGAAGGACCATCACTTTTTGAACGGCACATTTTAACTAAAACATCTAAATTCCACAAGACTTTTAATTTATCGTCCATAATTATACACCCTTTTATTCTAGTCTAAATATATTCTAACATAAAGCTTTTTTATTTTCAATAAAACTATTATTTTATCTTAATAAACATATTATTTATTATAGTGAGGTGGTTTATGCATAATTTCCCACCAAATGTTGATCCAAAAATATCGACATTAAGTGCTGTTGTTATTGGATTTGCTTTAATAGACCATTTTACTGCTGGTGAACAGAATGCATTGGGCAACTGGTTTATCACTATTGGCCAAATTTTGGAAAATAATTCAGCTTTTCAGCAAGTTATTGAATCGAGAATTCAGGGGTCAACGATTAATATTAATAGTCAAAAGTTTGAAGAAACAGGTGATCCTTATATGGATAATGAGGCTTGGGCAGAATCACCTTCGGATAAGCAATTTAATGATTTAAAGAAAACAGTTGATATTATGAAAGAAGAATTAGATAAACTTAGGAAATAAAAAAAGAACTATTATACTAGTTCTAATTTTACTGTTAGAGCATCGTCTCCAACTCTTTCTTTTAATTTAATGATTCTAGTGTATCCACCATTTCTAGTTTCATATTTTTTAGCTAATTCATTGAAGATTTTATCAACTACTAATGTATCATTGTTAAGAAAAGCTAATGCTTTTCTTCTACATACTAAAGTGCCTCTTTTTCCGTAAGTAATCATACGATCAACGAATTTTCTTACTTCTTTGGCTCTAGCTTCAGTAGTTACAACTGATTCATTAAGAATAACATCTTTAGTTAAGCTAGCTAAAATACTTCTACGAATGCTTTTTTCTCTATTTAATCTTCTATATTTTGTCATAAGTATTTTACCTCCTATTTATTTTTTAATCGCGGAACTTAAGTCCCATTTCTTTTACTTTATCAATAACTTCTTTTAAAGATTTTTTACCTAGATTACGAATCTTAGTAACTTCTACTTCTTTTTTAGAAATTAAATCTTGAACTGTATTAATACCAGCTCTCTTTAAGCAATTGTAAGCACGAACTGAGAACTCTATTTCTTCGATTGGTGTTTCTAATGTCTTAGTGATTGTATCTACTTTTTTCTCAGCCATTAAGCCTGAAACATCACTTATCGCATTTAAATCTGTTACAATGTTAAAATGTTCAATTAGTATTCTTGCTGATAATGCCATAGCTTCTTCTGGAGTAATTGATCCATTAGTATAAACATTCATTATTAGTTTATCGAAGTTTTCATTTTGACCAACACGAGCACTTTCAACTTCATAACTAACTCTTTCAATTGGAGAATATAATGAGTCGATAGCAATAACACCAACTTTATTTTCACCAAATAGTTTTTGATTTGCTTTAGAATCAACATATCCACGACCATTGCTAACAGTCATTTCCATTTCTAGTTTTCCACCTTTTACAAGATTAGCAATTACTAAATCTGGATTAACTATTTCAACATCAGCATCTCTTTCGATGTCGCCAGCTGTTACTGCACCTTCTTTATCAGCAAATAATCTTATAACTTTATCTTCTTCAGAATGATTTTTAATTACGATGCTTTTTAAAGCTAGAACAATTGCAGTTACATCTTCAACAACACCATCTATTTTTTGGAATTCATGCATTACACCTTCAATTTTTACAGAAGTAATAGCACTTCCTGGTAATGAAGATAGCATAACTCTTCTTAATGCATTTCCGATAGTTGTACCAAAACCTCTTTCTAAAGGTTCTAATTCAAATTTTCCATAGTGATTACTCTCTATGTATTCAGTAATTTTGTATTCTGGTTTTTCAAATCTTAACATATCCTTAAGTTCCCTTCTTTCACTAAATTAATTTCTTGGACGTTTTGGTGGACGACATCCGTTATGTGGAACTGGAGTAACGTCATTAATAGTTGTAATTTCTAGTCCTGCAGTTTGTAATGAACGAATTGCGTTTTCACGTCCTGCACCTAAACCTTTAACAAATACTTCTACTTTTCTAACTCCGTTATCCATTGCAGCTTTGGCAGCAGCTTCAGCACTCATACCAGCAGCAAATGGAGTTTTCTTTTTACTTCCTTTATATCCAATAGTACCAGCAGAAGCCCAGCTTATAACATTACCGTCTTTATCTGTAATTGTTACAACAGTATTGTTATATGTTGAATGAATATGAGCTTGAGCTTCAGGAATATTCTTCTTAACTTTTCTTTTTCTTCTATTGTAAGCCATAATCTTCTAACCTCCTATTTATTATTTAGTAGCTTTCTTCTTGTTAGCAACTACTTTACCTTTACCTTTTCTTGTACGAGCATTTCTTGAAGTTCTTTGACCATGTACTGGAAGACCTTTTTTATGTCTTGTACCTTGGTAACTATTAATTTCCATTTTGTTTTTAATATTTAATTGAACTTCACGACGAAGATCACCTTCAACCATGTGTTTTTCTACTTCTTTACGAAGAGCAGTAACTTCATCTTCAGTTAAATCTTTAATCTTTTTATCTCTTGCTACTTTAGCAGCATCACAAATTTGGTTAGCTAAACTTCTACCTATACCATAAATAGCAGTTAATCCTATACAAGTATGTTTTTCACCTGGTAATTCAATATTTTTAATACGTGCCATAATTTACCTCCTATTAACCTTGTTTTTGTTTGTGTTTTGGATTTTCACAAATAACCATTATTTTTCCTTTTCTTCTTATAATTTTGCATTTAGCGCAAATTTTTTTAACTGATGGTCTAACTTTCATAATTGTACCTCCATTTATTTTTTATTCCATATTATACGCCCACGTGTTAAATCATAAGGCGACAATTCAATAGTAACTGTATCACCTGGTAAGATACGAATCATATTAACGCGCATTTTACCAGAAACGTAGGCTTCTACAGTATGTCCATTAGGTAATTCGACAATTGGAGTTCCACCTTTAAGGATCTCAATTACTTTACCTTCTACTTCTATTTTTTCTTCTTTAGCCATTTTATATCTCCTATTTAATTATTAACCTTTAAGTGAGTATTGAGATGTTGATAACATTTTAGTTATCAACATCCTCACTTTTAAGAATTTTTTCTATATTAGTGTATGTATTTTCTGGACCATTAGCTGTATCAACAACAACTAATTTACCTTTTTCTTTATAGTAATCAAGAACAGGACTAGTAACATCTAAATAAGTATTAAAACGTGTTTTAAATGTTTCTTCATTATCGTCAGATCTTGCACTTAAAGTTCCTTGACACTTATCACAGATTCCTTCTTGTTTAGGTTTCATTTCTTGAAAATATTTATTATAAGTTGCTCCACAATTTGAGCAAACTACTCTTCCAAGAGCTCTTTTCATAGCTGTATCTTCGTCTATTGTTAAATAAATAGCTAGATAATTAGTTATATCTAATTCTTCAAATATTGAATTTAAAGTTTCAGCTTGATTTAAGTTTCTTGGATAGCCATCTAATATGAATTTTTGATCTTTAATAGATGTTAATTCATTTTTTAATAGTTTAGTGATTATTTCATCACTAACTAATTCGCCTTTTGATATTATATTATTTATTTCTGTTCCAAATTCTGTACCCTTTTTAATTTCAGCTCTAAGTAAATCTCCTGTTGATAAATGTTTATAATTCATGTGTTCTTCAAGAAGAGCACTTTGAGTACCTTTACCAGCAGCAGGGGGAGCTATAAATATTATATTCATCATTTATTTACCTTTTTATTCCCGCTCTATGACTACGGCTTACTAAACTACTTTCTAGTTGTTTGTATGTTTCAATAGCAACACCAACAACGATTAATAATCCAGTTCCTCCAATTGTTACAGTACTTGATAGTCCTGAGAAATTAGAGAAGATGATTGGTAGTCCGGCGATGATGATTAAGAATATGGAACCAACTATTGTTAGTTTGCCTAAAACATTACTAACATAGTCGATTGTATCATTTCCAGGTCTTACACCAGGAATATATGCACCACTCTTACTTAAATTTTTAGACATTTCTTCAGGATTCATTTGTAAGAATGTGTAGAAATATCCAAAGAACAATATCAATAAAACATATAGAATAAAGCCAGTTAATGATGTGTTAACAATATATTTATCAACAAAATCAATAGCTTTTTGATTCTTAATGATTTGAACGATTGTTACAGGGATTGTAAGTAATGTTGATGCGAAGATAACTGGAAGAACTCCAGCAGAATTTATTTTAATTGGAAGATAATTTTGATGTCCTCCATATGCACTATTTGTTCTATTGGCATATTGAATAGGAATTCTTCTTTCAGCAAGTTGAATCCATACCATACCAACAATAATTAGTAAGTAAATTATTACAAATGCACCAAATAATAGTGATCCTATTACTTTAGTAAATGTACCAGCTAATATTAATTCTTGGAATGCCTGAGTAAATATAGAAGGCATTGATTTTAAAATACCAGCCATAATGAATAGGGAAACACCATTACCAATTCCATGTTTTGTAATTTGATCTCCTAACCATAATAGCAAACATGTACCAGCAGTTATAACAACTGTTGTTTTTAGTATTGCTAATACGTCAGTTGTTCCTGAATAAACAACAGTAAATATATAACCTTGTAAGAAGGCGAATAAAACACCTAAATATCTAGTTATTTTATTAATTTTTTGTTTACCAGTATAACCTTGTTCTTTTAATTCTTTAAAATATGGAATGATATCCATTTGCAATATTTGCGTAATGATTTGAGCTGTAATATATGGTGTAACACCTAAAGCAAAGATTGAGAAGTGTTCTAAACCTCTACCTGTCATTAGGTTAAAGATTTCTAACACACCTAATCCTTCATAGATTGTTCCAATACCAGCTATTGGTACGGTAATGGTACTACCAAAGCAAAATATTGCTAAACAAAATAGTGTAAAATATATTCTTTTTCTTAAATCTCTATTTGAACGTTTAAATAGCTGTTTTAGATTAGAAAACATCTAGATCACCTCAGCTTTTCCGCCAGCACTTTCGATTTTTGTAACGGCTGAACTTGAGAATCTATTAGCTTTAATTGTTAATTTCTTTTCTAGTTCACCATTGCCTAAGACCTTAACGCCACAAAGTTGTTTTTTAATAATCCCCTTTTCTTTCAATAATTCTGGAGTAACAACGTCTCCATCATTAAAGAATTTATTTAAATCACTTAAATTAATTGTTGCAAATTCAACTCTAAAACGAGTATTTTTAAATCCACGTTTTGGTACTCTTCTATATAGAGGAGTTTGTCCTCCTTGGAACCAAGCTGGAATACTTACACCAGAACGAGATTTTTGACCTTTTTGACCTCTTGTAGAAGTTTTACCCATTCCACTACCAGGTCCACGGCCAACTCTTTTTCTTACTTTTGCTTCAGGAGCAGCGTTTAATTCATTTAACTTCATATTATAGCTCCTCAACTTTCTTTCCTCTTAAAGCTGCAACTTGTTCAGGTGTTTTTTGCATCTTAAGAGCTTCTAATGTAGCTTTTGCAACGTTAATCTTAGTATTTGATCCAAGTGATTTAGAAACTATATCACGAACTCCAGCAAGTTCTAGAACATCTCTGGCAGAACCACCAGCGATAACTCCAGTACCTTCTGAAGCAGGTTTAATTAGAACTTGAGCACGTCCTACTTTTCCAATAGCTTCATGTGGGATTGTTCTATTATCAATTAAAGCAACTTTTGTTACGTTTTTATTAGCTGCTTGAATAGCTTTTTTAATAGCTTCTGGAACTTCATTAGCTTTTCCTGTTCCAATTCCTACTAAGCCTTTTCTATTTCCAACTACTACTGTAGCAGAAAATCTAAAATGACGACCACCTTTAGTAACTTTTGTTACACGGCCAATAGAAACGACTTTTTCTTCAAGCAAACTTTTCTTAGAGTCCATTTTTGTTTTTGGCATAATCTGTACCTCCCTCTTAGAATTCTAGTCCATTTTCACGTGCAGCTTCTGCTAAAGCTTGAACACGTCCGTGGTAAAGGTATCCACCTCTATCGAAAACTACTTTTGTTATCTTTAATTTTTTAGCTTTTTCAGCAATGTCTTTGCCAACTACTTTGGCACCTTCAACATTTCCACCATTTTTAATTTTTAATTCGACAGATGAAGAGCTAGCTAGAGTAACGCCCTTAACATCATCGATAATTTGCGCAAAGATTTGTGTATTTGATCTAAATACGTTTAATCTTGGACATTCAGCTGTTCCGCTTATTTTGTTACGAATACGAGCATGTCTTTTTTTACGCATGTCATTTCTTGATTCTTTAACTATCATAATATCTCGACTCCTTACCCTTATTTAGCTGCTTTCTTACCTTCTTTACGACGAACATATTCACCTTTGTAACGAATTCCTTTACCTTTATAAGGTTCAGGTTCTCTTACGCTACGAACATTTGCCGCAAATTCAGTAACTCTTTGCTTATCGATACCAGAAATTGAAATTTCTGTATTACTTATTTGTTCTGCTTTTAGTCCAGCAGGAACTTCAATGATAACTGGATGAGAATATCCAGCGTTGATATTGATTTTATTACCTTGAACTTGGAATCTATATCCAACTCCAACTGCTTCAAGGTCTTTTTTATAACCATCTGTTACTCCAACAATCATATTATGAATTAATGCATTAGTTGTACCATGTAATTGTTTAGTAGTTTTAACATCATTTGGTCTTTTTGTAATTATTTTGCCTTCAACTTCTTCAACAGTAATAACGCTTGGTTTTTCAATGTTTAGTTCGCCTTTAGGTCCTTTAACAGTTACAGTATTATTATCAATAGTAACAGTAACACCTTGTGGGATTACTAATTCTCTTTTTCCTATTCTACTCATAACCTAATTTTCCTTACCAAATATAGGCAAGTACTTCTCCTCCTAGACCAGCTTCACGAGCTTCTTTGTCAGTCATTAATCCTTTTGAAGTTGAAATGATAGCAATTCCTAAACCGTTAAGTACACGAGGAATTTCATCACGTTTGGCATAGACACGTAATCCAGATTTAGAAATTCTCTTTAAACCTGTGATAACTCTTTCTTTTTTAGCACCATACTTAAGAGTTAATGTTAATTTATCACCCTTAGTATTTTTTTCATAACTGAAATCAGCTATGTATCCTTCACGTTTTAGAATTTCAGCAATTCCTAAAGTCATTTTTGAACCTAAAACTTCAACTGTTTCATATCTCATTTGATTTGCATTACGAATTCTTGTAAGCATATCAGCGATTATATCTCCTACCATAGTCTAAATTCCTCCTTTCCTACCAACTTGATTTCTTTACACCAGGTATTTGTCCATTATTAGCCATTTCTCTAAAACAAATACGGCATAATTTGTATTTACGTAGAACTCCGTGAGGACGTCCACATCTTTCGCAACGAGTATAAGCTCTTGATTTAAATTTTGCAGGTCTTTGTTGTTTTACTTTTAAACTTGTCTTTGCCATAAATATTTTCCTCCTCCTTCTACTTTCTAAATGGCATTCCGAATTCGTCTAATAATTCTAATGCTTCTTCATTTGTTTTGGCTGTGGTTACGAATACAATATCCATACCTCTTATTTTTAGTACTTGATCGTAATCTATTTCAGGGAATATAATTTGTTCTTTTATTCCTAATGTATAATTTCCTTTACCATCAAATGCCCCTTTTGAAATTCCTCTAAAGTCTCTAACACGAGGAAGAGCAACTTTAATTAGTTTTTCCATAAAATTATACATGTTTTCACCACGTAATGTAACTTTTGCTCCAATTACTTGGCCTTCTCTTATTTTAAAGCCAGCTATTGATTTACGAGCTTTTGTTACAACAGGTTTTTGACCAGCTATTTGTTCTAGGTCTTTAACTGCAGCTTCAATGAATTTTGCATCATGTGAAGCTTCGCCAACTCCCATATTAATTACTATTTTTTCAAGTTTAGGAACTTCCATAACTGAAGAATAGTTAAATTTTTTCATTAGAGAGTCGACAATTTGTTCATTATATAATTTTTTAAATGTACTCATATCTTCACCCACTAACTAGCTTTCTTTTCTGATTTTTTTGTTGTTTTAGTAGCTGTTTTTGTTGTTTTTTTAGTTGTTTTTTCTTCTTTTACTTCTTTAGTATTTTTAGCTTTTTTAGTATCAGCTTTTTTACCTTCAACTAATTTTACGTTAGAAACATGAATAGGTGCTTCAACCTCAACGATTGAACCAACTTCATTCATACGATTTGGTTTGATGTGTTTTTTTACGATATTGATTCCTTCAACTACAACTTTATTATCTTTAGTCATAGTCTTAATGATTCTTCCTTCTTTGCCTTTATCTTTACCAGCAAGGATTTTTACATTATCTCCAACTTTTACTTTCATATTAATAGTTCCTCCTATAATACTTCAGGTGCAAGTGATACTATCTTCATGAAATCTTTTTCACGAAGTTCACGAGCAACAGGTCCTAAAACTCTAGTTCCAATTGGACTCTTATCTTCTCTAATTAAAACACATGCATTATCATCAAATTTAATATATGATCCATCAGCTCTTCTAACACCTTGTACTGTTCTAACAATTACAGCTTTAACAACTTTTCCTTTTGGAACATTACTATTTGGTATAGCTTTTTTAACTGTTCCTACAACGATATCACCAATGTTACCGCTTTTAACTTTACTTCCACCAACAACTCTAATAACTAGTAATTCACGAGCACCAGAGTTATCAGCAACTTTAAGTCTTGATTCTTGCATTACCATAATGATACCTCCTATAGGATTACAGCCTCAACTAGTACTTCAGTAAATTCATATCTTTTAGTTTTAGATAATGGTCTTGTACTAGTAATCTTAACTGTATCCCCTTCTTTAGCTTTATTAAACTCATCATGAGCTGTATATTTCTTTGAGTATTTAACTCTTTTTCCATAAAGTGGATGCTTTTTATATGTTTCAACTAAAACAGTAATAGTTTTATCGTTTTTAGCACTTACAACTTTACCGATTAATGATGTTCTTTTAGTCTCTTCCATTATTTTTCGCCTCCAATTTCTCTTTCTTTTAGAATGGTTTTCATTCTAGCAACATTTTTTCTTAATTCACGAATCCTAGATGGTTTTTCTAATGAACCAGTTGATTGTTTTAATCTAAGATCGAATAATTCTTTTTTAGCTTCAGTAATTCTAGCTGTTAATTCTTCGTCTGATAAGCTTCTTAGTTCTTTGACTACTTCATTAACCTTCATTAGATTCACCATCCTTTTCATCTTTTTTAACTATTTTGCAAGTTATAGGAAGTTTGTGTGATGCAAGTCTTAAAGCTTCTCTTGCGATATCTTCAGTTACGCCACCAACTTCAAACATAATTTTTCCTTTTTTAACAACAGCTACCCATTGTTCAACATTTCCTTTACCTTTACCTTGACGAACACCTAATGGTTTTTGAGTAAGAGGTGAATGTGGGAATATGTTAATGTATACTTGGCCACCACGTTTCATGAAACGAGTCATTGCGATACGAGCAGCTTCAATTTGTTGTGCAGTAATGTAAGTTCCTTCAGTAGCCATTAAGCCATATTCACCAAAGTTTAACTTAGTATTACCTTTTGCATGTCCTTCGTATGATAAACGATGTTGTTTACGATACTTAGTTCTTTTTGGCATCAACATTTTTAACATCTCCCTTCGTTACTTTTTTAGTAGGAAGAATTTCACCTTTGTAAATCCAAACTTTTACACCAATCTTACCATAAGTAGTATTAGCTTCAGCGATAGCATAATCAATGTCAGCTCTGATTGTATGTAGTGGAACAGTACCTTCAGTGTAACCTTCAGTACGAGCCATTTCAGCACCACCTAATCTTCCTGAAACAGAAGTTTTGATACCTTTAGCTCCAGCTTTCATTGTGTTTCTAATAGCTCTCTTTTGAGCACTTCTAAATGGAGCTCTAGCTTCGATTTGTTGTGCAATTTGTTCAGCTACTAGTTTAGCATTTAAATCTGGATTTTTAACTTCGATGATTGATACATATACATCTTCATCTACTAATTTTTTAAGTTCATTTCTTAATTTTTCAATATCTTCTCCGCCATGTCCGATAATAATACCAGGTTTAGCAGTATAGATTTTTACATCTGTTCTTTTAGCAGTTCTTTCAATAACTACTTCAGCAACAGCTGCATCTTTCATTTTATTTGCTAAATATTTACGGATTTTGTTATCTTTATTTAAAAGTGTCCCAAAATCTTTTTTAGTTGCAAACCAATTAGCAGTCCAATCTTTATTAACACCTACTCTTAGGCCTATTGGATTAACTTTTTGTCCCATACTATTTTGCCTCCTTATTATCAGATACTTTTACAGTAATATGACTTGTTCTTTTATCTCTTCTATCAACTTTAGTTCTTGAACCAAATTTGATTCTTTTTAATACTTGACCTGGATTAATGTAGCATTCAGAGATAACAAGTTCAGATTCATTAGCGCCATAATTATTTACAGCATTTGCAACAGCAGAATTTAATACTTTAAGAATTAATCTGCTAGCTTTAGTATTAGTATTTTCTAAAATACCTTGGGCAGTTACTACATCTTTACCTCTTACTAAGTCAAGAGTCATTCTTGCTTTACGAGGAGCGATCATAGCACCTTTATGTATTGCGTATGTTTCCATTACTTACTCTCTCCTTCCTACTTTTGTCCAGCGTGTCCACCGAATTTACGAGTTAATGCAAATTCGCCTAGCTTATGTCCAACCATATCTTCAGTAATATATACTGGAATAAATTCTTTTCCATTATGAACAGCTATTGTATGTCCAATGAAATCAGGATAAATAGTTGAACGACGAGACCAAGTTTTAATAACTTCTTTTTTATTATTTTTATTTAATTCTTGAACCTTTTTAAGTAATCTATCGAATACATAAGGTCCCTTTTTTAAACTTCTTGCCATTATTTATTTCCTCCTATTTCTTCTTACGACTAACAATTAGCTTGCTAGATTGTTTCTTATTTTTACGAGTCTTAAGTCCCATAGCTTTTTTACCCCATGGAGTCATTGGTGATTTACGTCCTACTGGAGCACGTCCTTCACCACCACCATGTGGGTGGTCGTTAGGGTTCATTACAGAACCACGGTTTGTAGGTCTTACACCTAAATGACGAGTACGTCCAGCTTTGCCCCAATTAACTAGTTCATAATCTTCATTACCAACAACACCAATTGTAGCCATACATTTTCCTAAAACTTTTCTTGTTTCACCAGATTGTAATCTAATTAAAACATATTTATCTTCACGTCCTAGGATTTGTGCACTTGTACCAGCAGAACGGCAAAGTCTTGCACCAGCACCAGGTTGTAATTCAATACAATGAATTGTTGTACCTACTGGAATGTTTTCAAGTGGTAGAGCATTACCAACTTTGATATCAGCATCTACACCACTTTCAATTATTGTTCCAACAATTAAATCTTTTGGAGCAATAATATATCTTTTTTCTCCATCTCTATAATTAATTAATGCAATATTAGCATTACGATTTGGATCATATTCGATAGTAGCTACTTTACCAGTAACTCCAACTTTATCTCTTTTAAAATCGATAACTCTGTATTTTTGTTTAGCTCCTCCACCAATGTGGCGAACTGTCATTTTACCTTGGTTATTTCTTCCACCAGTTTTGATTTTAGAAACAACTAAAGATTTTTCAGGAGTACTAGAAGTTATTTCATCATTTGTTAAAGTAGTCATACCACGACGACCATTAGTCGTTGGTTTATAATTCTTTATTGCCATAATTTCTTCACTCCTTCTATAATTCTATTTTTTCGCCATCAGCAATTGTGATGTACGCCTTTTTATAAGTTTTTGTTTGGCCTGTATATCTTCCAACTCTTTTTGCTTTAGCTTTAGTATTTAGAGTATTAATTTTAACTACATGAACACCAAAAGCTTCTTCAATTGCTTTTTTGATTTCAATCTTATTAGCAGTTTTAGCAACTTTAAAAGTATATACATTTGCTTCTGCTTCACGAGCAGCTTTTTCTGTAATTACAGGTGCAATAATAATATCAGTATAATCTTTCATTATTTAAGTCCCCCTTCAATTACTTTAACAGCTTCTTCATCAACTACTAAAATATCAGAATTAACTAAGTCATAGCAGTTAATTTCATCAGCATTTATATTGTAAGCATAACCTAAGTTTCTACTTGCCATATATAAATTTTCGTTATCTTCACCAGTTACAAATAAAACTTTACCAGCTAAATTTAATGTTTTAATTAAGTCTTTAACTTCTTTAGTTTTTAATGTATTTAATTTGATGTTATCGATAACAACAAGTTCTTTATCTTGATATTTATGTGATAAAGCACTTTTTAAAGCAAGAGCTCTTTCTTTTTTATTAATTTGGAATGTGTAATCTCTTGGTGTAACTCCACCAGCGATTCCGCCTCCACGCCATTGAGTAGCTCTAATAGAACCTTGACGAGCTCTACCAGTACCTTTTTGTCTCCATGGTTTTCTACCGCCACCTGAAACTTCTGAACGAGTTTTAGTTTTAGCAGTACCTTGTCTTGTTGCAGCTAATTGTAAATCGATAGCTTTTTTAAGTACGATGTCATTAGCTTCAATATTCCAAACACTATCTTCTAGTGTTAAATCTTTAAGTTTTTCACCTTTAACATTAACTAATTGTATTTTTGCCATATTAGATCACCTTTCTTCAGTAAATAATTACTTACTTTCTCCTTGGTTTTCTTCTGTAGCTTCAGCTTCAGTTGCTTCTTCTGCAACTTTTTCAGTAGTTTCTTCTACTGTTTCTTCAACAGTTTCTACTGGTTCAGCACTTTCTACAACTTCATCAACAACTGTTTCTTCAGTATAAGTTAATACTTCTTTTGGAGTATTAGTACCTTTCTTTTTAGCTGCTGATTTGATTAAAACTAAAGATTTTTTAGCTCCAGGAATATTTCCACTTACTAATATATAATTTTCTGCAACATTTACTTCGATTATTTCTAGGTTTTGAATTGTTGTTGTTTCAACACCCATATGTCCAGGTAATTTCTTACCTTTAAGAACGTGCATTGGTAACATTGTTCCTAAAGAACCTGGTCTTCTGTGATAACGTGAACCATGAGCCATTGGACCTCTTGATTGATTCCAACGTTTGATTACACCTTCAGTACCTTGACCTTTGCTTGTTCCAGTTACGTCAACATATTCACCAACAGTAAATATATCAGCGCTAATTGTATCTCCTAAGTTATAAGTACCTTCGTAATCACGAATTTCTTTTAAGTAGCGCTTAGGAGTAGTGTTTGCTTTTTTAGCATGACCAATACTTGCTTTAGTAGCGTTCTTAGCTTTTTTGTCCACTGTAGCTAATTGAATTGCATTATAGCCATCGTTTTCAACTGTTTTGATTTGTGTTACAACATTTGGTTCTACAGATACAACAGTTACAGGAACTAATTTTCCATCTTTTGTAAAGACTTGAGTCATTCCGACTTTACGTCCTAAGATTCCTTTCATTTTCTTACCTCCGTTATATTTTTTTATAATTTTTATTTTATGTTAATAGCTACGCCACTTGGAATATCTAAGTGAGCTAATGCTTCAACAGTTTCTTTAGTTGGGTTTTTGATGTCGATTAATCTCTTATGAGTACGACTTTCAAATTGTTCTCTAGAGTCTTTGTCCTTGTGTACAGCTCTTAGGATAGTAACCTTTTCTACATCAGTAGGTAGAGGTACTGGTCCAACAACTTCTCCCCCAGTTCTTTTAACAGTTTCAACTATTTTTCCGCAAGCTTGATCTAAAACTCTATGATCATAAGCTTTTAGAGTAATACGAACTTTGTTACTTGACATTATATGTCCTCCCTTCGTCTATATCTAGTATAGGCTTGCTCCATGTAAATTCCCCGATGATTTAAGATACGTTTTTAACAACCTTTCCTAGTGTATCGGCAACCTCACATATCTACGCAGTCATACGATTTTCATTATAGCAAGAAACCTCGGTGAAATCAAGCCTAAATTTACTTTTTAACAAAAAAAATTAGAATTGTATTTTAAAAAAAGAAGTGCACAATTGTTGTGCAGTAAGTTTTAGATTCATTTATAATATCTTTCAGGCAATTT
>CANRNY010000011.1 GCA_947632085.1 uncultured Bacilli bacterium
CCTTAGAATAATAACCTTTAACATATATACCAATTTGAATATATCTATGAATAGAAGACAAATATTGTTCAATATCTTGACTTCCTTCTAGTAACGCGTACATACGCATTGGTATACTTGAAGCCTTATCGGCGTGAATTGTTGAAATAATATGGTGTCCAGAAGAAATAGAGTTACGAACTGCCATAACTGCTTCTGCTGAACGAACCTCGGCAAGTAATATCCATATAGGGTTTTGTCTCATGCAGGCTACTAATGCATCTGTATAAGAAGCTATATTATTAGTCTTCATAGCTACAATATCACGATGAGGGAAAATTTTATCTAAGTGAAGCTCTAATGTATCTTCAATAGATATAATTTTTTCATCTTCCTTAGTATTACTAGCCAAATATTTAACAAGTTCTGTTTTACCAGAACCAGTTTCACCAGCTATCATAATATTACAATGACCCCAAACACACTTTATTAAAAAATCATGCATTTGATCAGTAATATATTGTTCACTAATTAATTTTTCTTTATTTAAACGAATCTTAGCTGGAGTTTTACGTATCAAACAGGCGATTCCATTGGTAGCAATGGAATCGTGGACAAAGTTCATACGTAATTCAGCACTTTCAGAGTCAAGAAATGGATGAGCCATATTAAAAGTTCTACCCATAACATTTGCACATTGAAAGGCTAATTTTTCCATAAAAGGATTATTTATATCAGGTCTTTCAACTTGATAAACACCTTTTGACAATGTTTTTAACCAAACTTGGCCACTATTACTATATGAAATATCGGTAACGTCATCATCCTCTAAAAATTCAGATAACGGGCCAAAATCCATCTGGGAGAAAACATTTTTCTCATCCATAAAAACACCCTCTTTTTATTTTTAAATAATCATTAACAAATAGTTAAATCTGTACACTCATTAGCCAAAATATGAGTTTGATTAATAATATGAGCACGTAACTCATCACTAGTTAATCTTGTCGCTTTTGGATTTGCAGTATAAGATGTATTTCTACCAATAGGTTCAATATTAATACCTAATTTTTCTGCTTTCTTTAATAGTAAGAAGATTTCCTCAGGAACAGCAAATAATAAATATTTAGCTTCTGTAGGATTATCTTTATCAGCGAAAACATTATTACCTTTACTATCTCTAACAGCTAAAACTTGAATAGAAGCAATAAATCTACCATAAATTAATTTACTATCATCTTCTTCTGCTTCAGATTCCAAATATAAGTCAATCATTTGATCAGGCATTATTGAATTACCCATTGCTTTTGTGTTATTAACTTCAAGAGCATATACAGTATATCCATCCTGAATGTTAGAGAATATCGAATTTGGAATATCTTCTTCATCCATTAATAATTCATTATAAAAGAAACTATTTTTAGCAATTTTAGCATCATATGAAACAACTTTACCAATTATATCATTTGGTTGAGTAACTATATTAGTCATACTAGAAACAGTATCTTTAGGTAATTCAGCATATCCAATATCATCAGCTGTTATTTTAGTACGTCCTATTAAAGTAGTATTACAAAAAGGAACACTAGTAGGTTGAATAGATTGAGTAACACGCCAACTATATCCTAAATATAATACAACCAATCCAATTAATACACCTAATATTGTAATAGTATTTTTATTACTTAAAAACTTTTTAAAAGGTACAAGTAAATTTCCCATTCTTATTCCTCCTTATTTACATCCTATGGATAATAATCACAATAACCATCGTTTGATGCCATCTTATCAGTTGTACATTTACCTTCATTACATTCGATATTAACAGAATCAAACTCTACAATTAAATCAATTGAGTTTACTACATCTAAATCTGTCACAGCACTACTATCTTCGCTGTCTACATCTCTACCAATTATAAAACCAGCTGTCGTAGTAGATATCTTGACACTTACTTTAGGAGGAGACTCATATAAATCATAAAACTGTACATTGTAACTATCAGTTACAGAAACAGTTTCAGCAAATCTTCTTAGGAAGTTTTCAACGAAAACTTCCTTTAAGATTCTAATTTGTCCAGTCTGTGCATAATATCTATAATCTATAGCATCATACAAAGCACTATTTGCAACTTCTTTTAATTGGTAATAATCTTGTGTATTTGATGTTGTAGCATCATTTGTTAGCATCATAACAGATGCTATAAAAATACCAAGTATTATAAACCAATAGCCCCAATAGGATTCCTTCATATGTTCTCACTCCTTTCTATTTAAATGCCAATCTAAAGTATTGTGTTTTATCTTTTTCCCAAAGAGTATCAACATTAGCTATCTCAATATAATCTATCCAACGACATGTTCCACTATCAATCTTAGATCTTAAATTATTTTTAGCAGTATTTGCATCATTATTTTTAACTATAGCACAAACTTCTAAATTCTTAGATGGATTACTTAAGTTATCTGAACTAGCAGCGTTAGTAGAGCCAAGTAACGAATCGAAGTTCTCTAGGAATAAGCTTCCATAGTGACCAAAGTTTGCAACACCATCATTCATCTGGCGAATTTCTTCATCGTCACCTTCGTTAGCAAACCACCTACAACTATTTGGATTACTACATGCACCAAATGGTAAAATTGAAGCTCTTCCATAAACTTTTAAATTATCAAAGTTAACTTCATAACCATACATATCATTGTAATTTCTTATTGCTGCTAAGGTTGAAGGTTTTAATTCAAATGAATATTCAGGAGTAACATCATCAGTATTAAGATAAACTTTCTCACCAAGCTCTTCGATTTCTTTTAATGCTACTAAACCTTTATTAGTTTCTAATTTATTACCAGCATAGTAGAAAGCACCATTACCGGTCCAATTGCTACCAAGATCTCTATTAGTAGAACCATCCAAATCAGATAATGCAACCGTTGTCGTATTAAATCCTAATACCCCTTTTGTCTTAGTTGTATCTATATCTTTATTAAAATCATAATTATACCCAGTATCTTCTACAAATTTCTGCGCTGTTGGTATATCAACCGAAGTATAAGAAACAATTGGATCACCACAACATAAGCAAAGGTTTTCAACAACTTCATAGAAGCACGTTCGTTGATTTTGAGGTATTACCGCCGAAGCATCACCCATAATACGACCTAATCGTCCATCAGTATAACTACCAATCTGCGTAAATTCATACGTATATTGATATAAATTTCGCGCTGTTGTCATACTAACTGGGAATATATTCAGATTACCAGATATTACATTTTCATCATCTTTATAACCAACAAATACAGACCACTTATTTTTTTCTTCTTGAGAACGATTAGTATAAGAAGGGCCACCACGTTTTGCAGCATTATTCCATGCCTCTTCTAAAGTTTCACCATGTTCTCTAGTATCATTAGGACCAGTATACCAAATACCTTTATTTCGATAGAAACTACTATTTTTTATCGACGCCTCAATATAATGAGCATCAAAGTAGTATATAGTATAAGAATAACAGCTTCCACCTATCCAATCAGGAACAGACGTCGCACCATTTATCATAACTACATCACCAGTTTTACCATCAGTCGAAGCATGTGGTCCAGTATTTTCAGCAGTTATAGAACATAGTGTAATTTCTTTTCCAACAACATGACTATTTTCACTATCTTTTTCAATTGACAATGCTTTATTACAAATTCCATCATCATTACTACAAGCATTAAATCCCTTAACAGGTTTCATACTACTATCCTTACCATATGTTTTAACTAATGTATCATCTGTCCATACACCATCTGAATCATAGTATTCGAAGTTTAATAAGTTTCTTGATAATTCAGCATCAGTAACCGGATCTGCCGGTTCACATTCACTATCATCAATAGCTAATAAACATTTATCTGAATAACCAATTTCAACATCTTTTACCGAAGTATTAGTATAGTTCTTGTATCCAGCAGGTTTACCTTTGTTTTTAAAGACAATATCATTTAATGTATCATACTCAATCAGAACGTTATCATCTTGTAATATAGTCATATAGACATCTTCATCATAAGTATAAGAAACAAATGGTTCAAACATAGTTAAAATCTGAACAAACGATCTGCTACTACCCATAAACATATCATAAGTTGTTGGATTGTTTTTCTTATCATTACTATCATCAGACCCGTTATATAATTCGAAGTGTTGACAATTCCAGAACTGTTCATATTTTGAAATAATAGTATTAAAGTCATTACTCATCGCGCCACGATAGCCATTTAAGGCTGATTCAGCTTTATCCATCATATCCTTCTGTAATTTTTCAAAAGCTTCAGATTTGTTAGAGTCAGTATCACTTGAATAACATCCACCTTCTGATGTCTCAGGAGTAGTTGGCTTTTTTTCACCAACAGTTCCAGTACCAGTAGGCGCAGCAGGGAAGGAACAAGCAGTTCCCTTTTGAGTATCCATAGAATACTGTGGAGTAGTATTTCCTCCAAGTGGATCTTGTGTACCATCAGCTGAAGTATTTACATAAAATTTTTGATATGTACCCTCTGTATCATCTGGTCCAGTAAATTTATGATTTAAAGCCAATTCATAATGACCATATTCAGTATTAGTAGAAGAACATACCCAACCATAAGTAGTTTCATTAGCTTCAGTATCAGGATCATCTTCCTTAGTTACTTTATATTCATATTCTAAACAACCACTATCAACAACATAAGTAAATGTATCAGAACTAGAATCTTGAGCTTTGACATCAGAATAAGAGTGAGATGAATTACTATAGTTATTATATTGATTAACTAGATCAACGGAAGCCTTAACTAAATCCTTCATTAATAAATCATAATCTAAATATGTCGTATAACAAGTACGTCCACCTTCAATAAAGATATCATTATCATGATTTTGAAAATATGTACCAGCTAAAACGGCATTTTTACCAACGAAGTTACCAAAAGCACTCATAGTTATCTTCCAATCCTCACGACAACTTACTTGGCAATATTCATTAGTATTATAAGCTGAAACCATTATTGAATTACCACGATCATCTTGTTTTTGATAAGAAGACACATCAGCTCCAGGAGTTCTATAATCACTTGCATAATTTCCTTTAACTTTTACAACACAAGTACCTATAGCTTCTGAATATTTCTTAGCTTCTCCTGTATAATAAGCACCTTCTTTTATTTCGTATTCATCAACGGATTTATTATCCTCTGGATTATAACTACATACATTTGACATAGTTGATACAGAACATTTGCCGTTACATACATTAGAAATTACATAAGAATATGTTTCTTCGTCTAAAACTTCGCTACAACAACCAGCAGCTTTAAATAAACCTGGATTAAATGAGCTCGCACAACTAGACTCAGAAGTACATGTTTTATAATCTAAGCTCTTAATACTACTACAAATAGAACCTTTATCACCATCTATATTAAAGTAGATATAAACCTCCCTAGGTTCACTTAAATCCATTACCAACATTCTTTGTTTTGAAGCTGTACCAGCCTCTGGATTACCAATACGAACACTTGAGTAATCAATACCACCACCATATTTTAAGACTAAACTATATTCTTTTTCTTCTTCTCTATTTTTTGGTATTTCTACAGTAGTAGCATTAGTAACTTCAATTTTAACTTCATAATCATATACATCTTGTTTTGGTGAAGTTGTAGATTCTTCACCATTTTTAACTAAACTAACTAAAGTTCCTTTAACACCAGTTTTATTCAAATATACATAATTTGAAGTCTTACCATCCATTTTTAATTCTGTTCTTTGTGGTAAAGTAAATTTACCTTTATAAACTATTTCATAACTGTTCTCGCCAGTAACAGTTGTTTTTTTACTATCGATGGTTCTTTGGAAAGCACCACCTTCTTCAAATTTATAATTTTTATAATTAGTAAACATATCATACAAATAGCCAAGCACAGTACTATCAGTACTACTATTACCAGTGTCTATACCAAAATCATTTACTGCAGCAATAACTTTATTACGATATTCATTATAATTAGAATCACTAGGACTAGGAACATGGCCATCAGTATCCACATAATATTCTTTATAAATTTCAGCTAATTTCTCAGCAAGTTTTCTATATTGGACATAGTGTGAATAATATTTAGTATCACTTTGTTCAGTAACTCCACTATAACCAGTTATAAGAGCAACCGTACGAATAGCAACGTGTGCTGCAATTCTAACTGAATTATTAGGTTGAGTAAATGCTGATGTAGTCGTTTTAGTATTTAATAAATCAATTATTACTCCAATCATTTTACCTAAATCAGAAGATTGACTAACACGTTCTTCTATATTGTATTTTTCCCCATTAGGTCCAGCACGACCAGGATCCATACATAACGCAAAATAATTTTTTCCATCTCCACATGTAGATACAGCATCATAGTTATTACTATTTAATCCTTTAGATATATTAATATCTGATAATGCATCACCAGAAAATTTAATAATTGCATAATCACACATTTGATGTTCAAAATCATTTAAAGCATAATCGTTATTTACACCAGATACAATTCTAGCATCAACATCTATCGCAAATGATCCATTTGAAGCCTCTGAATTATTTGACGCAGGTTTTACTTGAAATTTATATACTACATTTCTTACTGAATTATCTGCATCTTGAATACTAACATTTACATCTATATACTTACCAGAATCAGTGGCTTTTAAACCACTAACTAAGCATTGCTTATTTTGATACTTAACTTTTAAATTTTCATTTGAAGCCGCAGAGCATGTTTTCATATTAGGAACAGCTAAGAAGCTATTTTGATTTTCATAAACAGATTTAAAACGATCAACTTCTGTTACATCAGTTTCATATTTAGCATAATAAGTTGCATAATCATTAGTTGGTACACTAGTTCCAGGTTTTATTAAAGAACCTTCATTATTTTTAACCCATCCTAAGAACTTTTTAGCTTTTCCAAAAGGAGTATCTTTTTGTTTTACATTAGGTAAAGTAAAGTTCCCTTCACTTGCACAATAATAAACACCAGCAGATGTTTCCTTACATTGACTAGCACTAACTAAATCAGATGAAACATTATCAAAAACTAATTGAACTCCTGCTTTATAACTATAACATGCAACATAACTACCACCATCCATAGCAGCTACACTTCCATTAACAGCAGCAGGTGCACATTGACCTATTTTTTGATAATCTCTATTTTCATAAGCTTCATCAGGTACTCTAACCCAACCTTCAAACTTTAAAAGTCCGCTAGTTTTATCAACGCTACCTCCTCTTTCGCTGTCTTTTGCTGTACATGATGGTAAATTAACATTACCAGTAACAATACTTTCCCAATAACTATAACCAGGATAATTTTGGGCTTTCCATTGTGAAGCATTAATATCACATGTGCCATATCCACCTGGATAAATTCTAATACCACCTGTATAACTTATATTAAAATAAATATAAATATCTTTTTCTTTTTTCTCACCGCCATCATCATAGCTGATTTTAAATTTAGCAGATGAATAAACTGTTTCATGGACATTTAACGCCGCTTCAGCAGGTTCAACTGAACAAAGTGCTCCGACTTTACATCCATCCCAGTTTAAGTATTGAGCATTACGTTTATCTGAAATACTTTTAATGCTAACATTAGAAAGACTTAATTGAGATTGAATTCGATTAATAATGTCAACTCTTAAATCATCTTTAACTGTACCATTAATTACCACAGTCATAGAACTTGGAGATATTAAATTGTAATAAAAAGTAAACGTTCTTTGACCACTTTCATCTTCAAATCCGACTATTCCACGACCAGTCCAAGTACAAACTATTTTATCAGTACCAGACTTTTTAGGTTCTTTATTAAACGCAATATAATAATTACCATTTTTTTGCGTTAATGAAAGAGCTTGTAACTCACCTTGAGCCTTACAACTCAATCCTAAATAATCCTTGGAATCCATTACTACTGGACTACCTTTAAATTCTGGGCTAATTACTTTATCGTCAGCAAAAGCTGTACCGATAACAGTTATAAAAGAAAATATTATAAATAGAATATATTTTTTCAAATTACTAATCTTCATTATAAAACACTCTTCTTTCTTCTAACTATTATCACCGTTATCACAACCCCTACCGCAACAATGGCTCCAACAATCACATATTTATATTTTGAAATACTACTCATTGCTTTATTTATTGTATTATTTGTTCCATCTTTATTCTCTTCATCAATATTTTGTTCATTCAAAGAAGCTTTATATTCATTTATCCTATCATATATAGTTGAACGATCTATATTAAAGTTTGTATATTGTAAACACAAATAATAATCTGGAACATCAGAACATATATCTAATTCAGAATAAACATTAAACTTTGGAACAGTTAATTTCATTGTTCTTAAGCTTTCACCAGAACAACCACCATATACAGAATAAATATCGAATTGATATTCAACATTTGCATCTAAAGCAAGCTGTTTCAAAGTAATTACACCATCAGCATCAACATTATTTGCTCCAACTGATGTAGGATTAGCTGTAACACCTTTTCCTTTTGGTGTAACTCTAATTCCCATCTTATCATTAATATTAAATATCTTAATATATATGTAATGTTTCTTTAATTCTTTAACACCTATTTCAGGATCTTCATCTATGCTTACCATTTCATCTCCTGTAACATATGTTACCTTTACATTAGCTGCCTCACTTCTAAGTTCACTTAATAGTGTTGAACTACATACATTTACTGTTTCCTCTTCGGCACTAACCTTTCCTATAAATAAAAAGGCTACTAAAATCATAAATAATAATATCTTTTTCCTCTTCATAAAGCACCAACCTTATTTTCTAAATATAATTTTACCATTAACATTTCAAAATAACAATATTAAATTGCAGTATTTTTTTGATTATGATATATTATTAATGGTGATTTTAATGAAGAAAAATGTTATAAAAATTATTGTATTTATTGTAATTATTGGCGCTGTTATAGGTCTTATATATGCTAGTAGCGTTTTAAAAGGAAAAGAAGAAGATTTAGATAATCATCTTATTGAATTAAATTTTTCTCAATTACAAGAAAAAATAAATAATAAAGATTCATTTATTCTTTTGTTCTCTCAAACAGACTGTCCCCATTGTCAAGCTTTTAAACCAATATTTAAGGAAGTATTAGCTGAACACGACATTGATGCATATGAACTTAAACTTGACCTTTTAAGTAAAGAAGAAAAAAATGAATTATCATCAATTGCTAACGTTTCTGGAACCCCAACAACGGTCTTTATCGTTGATGGAGAAGAAAAAAGTACAGCAACTCGTTTAAAAGGTGAAGCAACAGCAGATAAAATCGAAGCTAGATTAAAAGCATTAGGTTATATAGAATAAAAGAATAAAAGGTGATTAATATGAAAAAATTACAAATTAATCCAAAAGAACTAATAAAAAGTATAGGCATATTGTGTCTATACTTTTTATTGCAATTAATCTTCTCTATCATCTATATAAATCTTACAGAGTTAAACATATTACCATATTCAAATAGTTTAGGAAATTTCTTTATTTATGCTCTTATGGCCCCAACAATTTCATTAATCTATTTAAAAACTTTAATTAATGACTTTAAGGATTTTAAAAAGAACTATAAAACAATCTTAAAAACAACCTTTAACTACTGGTTAAAAGGTCTATTCATATCCTATATTGGTAGTTTCATTATTACTATAGCTCATATTGGCGAAGTTACTAATCAAAGCGAAATTATTGAACTTCTTAAAGAAAATCTTATTCTAACAAGTATTATGGCAATTATTCTAGCTCCTCTATCCGAAGAATTATTCTTCCGAAGAGGATTGAAAAAATTTACCAATAACAAACACTTATATGCTTTTACTTCAGGAATAATATTTGGTGGTTTACATATCATAACTTCCATTCATGGACTTAGTGATTTACCTATGTTATTATATTTAATACCATATAGTTCTTTAGGTATAGCATTTGCTTATGCCTATCATAAAACCAATAATATCTATGGTAGTATTTGTATTCATGCTATCCATAATACTATAAGTACTTTATTAGCTTTAATAACATTAGGAGTGATATTATGAACGAAACCCCACAAAATCGTATGAGTAGATACGATAAATCTAAAGAAAAAAATAAAGAAGAAGAAAAAACAAAATTAAAACAAGAAGAAAATAAATCTGTTGAAGAAGAGCCTAAAAAGTTTCTCGATTCAACCCCTAAAAAAGTTATCTTAGTAATTATTCTTCTTTTAATATCAATTTTTATTTATTCGCAAACTATTGGCATTTCAATTATTGATACTAAAGAATACAAAGTAGAATCATCATTACTACCTGATTCATTCCATGGTATGAAAATAATTCATTTTTCTGATCTTCACTATGGTACAAGTATTAATAAAAAACAGTTAGATAAAATAGTTAATAAAATAAATAAACTGAAACCTGATATAATCTTCTTTACTGGTGATTTAGTTGATAAAAACATTGTCATCACCGATACTATAAAATCAGAAATTACTGATTCATTAAGTAAACTTAATAAAGATACATATAAATATGCTATTTATGGTGATGAAGATAGTAAAGATGTATATAAAGAAATGATTGAATCATCAGGTTTTACTCTATTAGACAATAAATCAACTTTACTCTACTATAAAGATGTTACTCCTATTATGATAACTGGTTTCAATATTAAAGATACTAATCCTAATTATACAATTGTTACTGATTATATTGAAGATTTAGATCCAACTACTCTATACAAAATAGTCCTAATTCATGAACCAGATACAATAGATAATATTCTTAATTACAATCCAGATCTTGTCTTAGCTGGTCATTCCCTAGGAGGAAAAATTAAAATACCTTTAATAAAGCCATTATTCCTTCCTGAAAATAGTAAAAAATATTATAAAGACTCATACATAATAAATAATACTAATTTCTATATTTCTAATGGCCTTGGTACCACAGGTATTAAATCCCGTTTAAACAATCATCCTTCTATTAATTTCTATCGTTTATATAAAACAGAAGTCACTACTCAGTAGGACTTCTTTTCAATTAAAAATAAGCTTACTAAGCTTATTTTTATAAACATTCTACATATGTATCAGTTAAACATCTTAAGCAACAAACACAACCTAAATCCATAGTAAATACTGAATTAGTTGCTACAAATGGATATAAACTTGTTGGATCAGGATTATCTTGTAAAACTCTAAAAGTACAACAATTGCCTTCTAACTTTTCTACTCTAAATACTGTAGAACAAGTAGCTGTTGTTCCTTCACAAGTCGCCGTTGAATCCTTTGTAATTGGCATACTCCAAGGAACACTATTACTTCCACAAGTATATATCATTACAGGTCTTGTATTACAAACTAAACAAGATGGTCCACCACCTAACATTGGTCTATCACAAGAATCTAAACAACTATCAACACAAGCATTTTGTTGTAAGACAAGAATAACACTTAATATTTCTGCTAAACAATTAGTATCATTATTACCATTATTACACATATATCTCACCCTTTCATATATATCTCACTATTAATTTATGTTAGTTTTAAAAAATAGTGCTATTTTGTAAATACTTTTATTTTTTAAAAAGATATAGTATAATTAACTAACAGGTGATAAGAAAATGGAAAAAATACAATATCTTATAATATTAGTAGTGCTAATAATTATAACACTGGTAATTGTTAAGCTTCATAATAAGGATTTCTCATCAGAAGTAAATAAATTAATTAAATATTTAGGTGGTAAAGATAATATTATCAATGCCGAATGTAATATGTCCCGCTTTAAAGTTATCTTAAAAGATACATCAATAGTTGATAAAGACGGTATTCAAAAACTAGGAGCTAAAGGAATTGTTGAGATTGACAACCAACTAAAAATAATATTTGGCCGTGATGCTAAGCAACTAAAAGATTGTATTAAAGACATTATAAAATAACCATTATGGTTATTTTTTTATTTCGTAATCTAATATATCATCAAAATATATCTTTTCATTATTAATTGTTACAAAATAATTATCTTTACACAAAACTAATTTTTCTTCTTTACTTCCATCTTTCGTTTTTAAATAAACTTTTAATCTATTGACATAACCATTATTATCAAATTCTTTCTTTAATGCTCCTAAATCTTTAGTTACCTTTCTTTCACTATGAACAACATCCGTATTATTTTTTATATCTTTATCAATTTTATTTGCATAAACACTAGGTAATTTCATAATATTCCTCCTAACTAAGTATATGTATAAACATCATATTTTTGACCAACATAATAATATGAAAACAATATTAAAAAACAAATATCTAATTATTATTCCTCTTATTCTTCTAAACCTCATCAGTTTAATATACTTATATAAAACACAATATTTTACTAAACAACTATTTTACTTAATCCTAAGTTACTTAATACTCTTTATTCTAAGTAAAATAAATTATAAATTTATTAACAAACACAGTCGTTTTCTCTATATAATAAGTATTTTCTTACTAACTCTTGTATTAATAATAGGTAAAGAAATAAAAGGTGCTAAAGCCTGGCTCCATATATTTAATATTTCCATCCAACCTAGTGAAATAACCAAACTCACCCTAACTATATATCTTGCCTCACTTGTGAATAAAAACAAAAACTTCATCTATATTTTTCTTATTACTTTAATCCCCTCTATATTAACATTCTTAGAACCAGATACAGGAGCAATTATTATCTACATCATCATTTTCTTATCAACCTTAAAATACTTGAAAATAAACAAAAAAATAATTATTACTTCTATCATTATTCTCACATTCTTTATTACTGCTAATATATCCCTCTATTTCATCAATAAAGATATATTAATAAATATTTATGGTCCTAATCTCTTCTATCGTATCGACCGCCTTATCGCTTTCCAAAACCAAGATAATATTCAATATATAAACTCCCTAATATCTATTGGTTCTCATAATTTACTTTATATTCCAGAAAATCACAACGACTTTATCTTTGCTTCAATTATAAGTAAATATAATATATTATTTTTTATCCTTATTCTCATATCATATATCTTAATCTTTATATACTACTTATCTAATATCACTAAAAAAAATAATGTATCTAACATTATTAACTTTATAATTTTAAATACATTATTATTTCAAGTATTCTATAATATATTAATGAATTTATCACTCTTACCTATTATTGGTATTCCTCTACCATTCCTAAGTTATGGTGGCTCCTACTTATTAACTCTTTATTCTTTAATAGGTATTTCTATTAACTTAAATCTCAATTCTAATAAAAAAATGGATTAGGTCTATAACCATATCCTGGACCATAATAATTATTATAAGGATATGGCCCTGGTGTAGCAACAATAGGACGTGGTCTACTAACTCCAACAGCTGCCCCACCAACTAATGCTCCTGTAATAAAAGGCAAAACAAAACCTCCATAACGACCATCACGATTATAAATATTATAATACATAATAAAAACTCCTTTCATCATATTTTATGATAAAGAGTTTTTATTTGTTATTTTCTTGATAATTTTTTTATAAAAGCATCTTTTGGTGCAAAAGGAACTCTAAAAGTCTGCATATCATACTTTTGACTTATTCTATATAACTCATCTTGTAAATAAACACCTTTTTGCGTATCACTCATATTAGCTTCTATCTTTTTCATAAAGACTGGATCATCAATTCCTAACATTTGAAAAATATCTTTTACGGTAATTACATTTCCATCAATTGGACTTATTGATCCTACTTTAGTTAGATCAACATTAAATACTATTAAAAACATTAATATTGCTAAACTAGTTTTATCAAGTTCACTAGTAAAATGTCCAAGCTGTCTACTATACTTAGGATTATTTACATATCTACCTTCATTACCTAAAGAAGTGGAAATAGCAATTGATTTGTCATTATTACCTAATTGCATACCATCATAATCTATAAATTTTAAAGTACCATCAGGTAACATAATAATATTATCACATGTACATAAATCAGGAATAACTATTCCCGCTCTATTAGCTTTAATAACTATATCTTCTATTTTTTTATATAAATCGAAATAATGATTCAAATCACTTCTTTGTCTTAGAGTAAAACTTTTATCATAACTATTTAAATCACAACCTGTAATTTTCTCCATTGTATAACCAATACAACTTCTTTTCGCATAAACAGCTGATATTGGACTAACTATTTCACTTACTTTTTTAGCTCTTGTATCTAGTATTTTTCTTTCATATGTTGTCCCCGCCATTAAACAAATTTGTAAAACTATTGGTGATGCTATTTTTAAAACTGTACCATCAGTTAAAGTATATATTTTAGAAGTATCACCACCATGAATTAAACCAGTTGGTTTTAAACTTTCTAACATTATTTTTTTCATAAAATCCCCTTTTTCTTTAATTAAGAGAGTATTCTATAAAAAAAAGAGTAAATTGTCAATTTACTCTATTCAATAATACCTAAAAATTGTTTTTTCTTCCCTTTTCTTATTACTAGAACTTTTCCTTCAATCGCCATTGTCTTATCAATTATTTTATTTTCATCAGTCATCTTTTCATTATTAATTGAAATAGCATTACTACTTAACATTTCTCTAGCTTCTCTTCTTGAAGAACAAATACCATTATCAACTAGTAAATCAAGTAATTTAACTTCACCTTTAATATTTATCGATGGAACCAACTTCATTCCTAACATAATATCTTTAGCAGATAAACCAGTTAAATCACCACTAAATAGTGCTTGACTAATCTTTTCAGCTTTATCATATTCTTCTTCACCATGTAAATCAGTAATAATTGCTTTAGCTAATGCTTTCTGTGCAATTCTCTTTTCAGGACATTCTATATGTTGTTTTTCAATATCCATAATTTCATCTTGTGTTAAGAAAGTTAACATTTTTAAATATGTAATAATCATTGAATCTTCAAGCCCAATACAGTATTGATATAATTCATAACTAGAAGTTTTATTTTTATCTAACCATAAGGCATTACCTTCTGTTTTACCAAATTTCTTACCTTGCGAATCAGTAACTAAAGGCATTACCATTCCATAAGCTTCTTTATCTAATTTTTTACGTATAAGTTCAATACCTGAAGTTATATTACCCCATTGATCAGAACCGGCAACTTGTAATGTACAATTCCTATTTTCAAATAAATACAAGAAATCTAATGCTTGTAATATCATATAACTAAATTCTGCATATGTAATACCTGACTCTAGTCTACTTTTAACTTTATCTTTAGCGAGCATATAACCAATATTAAAGAATTTACCATAATCTCTTAAAAAATCTAAAACATTGATATCTTTTGTCCAATCATAATTATTAACTACTTCAAAGCCAAATATATCTTCAGCTTGTTTCTTTAATCCTTGAATATTATGTTCTACTTCTTCTTTAGTAATCATAGGTCTTTCAGCATTAGGTTTAGGATCCCCAATTAATCCTGTAGCTCCTCCAACTAATAATATTGGATGATGACCATGTTGTGCTAATCTTTTACTAATTAAAAATGATGAATAATGACCAATATGCATTGAATCAGCAGTTGGATCTGTTCCAATATAGAAAGTAAGTCCCCCTTTATTTAATTTATCAATTAAATCAGGACTACTAATATCCTGTACTAAACCACGCCATTTAAGTTCATCATATAAACTCATTTTTTCCATAACTATCCCTCTTTCTAAAAATAAAAAAGCTCATAAATCTAAGGACGCCATAGCGCGGTACCACCTTAGTTTATGAACTTTATCATACACTTTATCTCTTAACGCGAGTTACGTTTTAGCTCCAGAGTCGTAAATTCCTTCACCGCTAATTAAACTAAATTATAACATTTAATTTTTATTTGTCAAATATGCCACTTATCTTTTCGCCAATTCCTCTAAAGAACGCACCTATAACAGCGAAATTAAAGTAAATTCTATATCCTAATAATCTTAATATTAAGTATATTAAAATTATAACTATAATAATTATTATTATGATAATTAAGAATGTATTAGTACCTTTTTCAACACCATCAATAGATAATGAATAAGTAACAGTATCATTTTCATCTTCAGAAGTACAAATTATTTTAATAACTGAACCTTGTGTTAAATCTTGATTACCTTCTTCACGACAAGTAGCTTTTGGATCAACAGTTGCATAATTTAATTTCAACTCCGTATCACCTTTATGTAAAGTTATACCATAATCATATTTATTACTTTCAAAACCAATATCATCATAATCTTCAATTGATAGTGAAGATAAATCAGCAACTGTACCTTCTTCAACTTGAGCTTGTCTTGTAACATTTAATGTATAAACATTAGAGAAATTAGTACATTCCTTACTCTTTACTGTTATCTTAACTTCTCTAGGAACACCAACCTCTAAGTTTTCAGCACCTTCAACTACTACAGAGTCCCCTTCCTCATTAACATATGCATTAACAATTAAATCTGTAACTGCAAAAGGAACTTTAATATCATCATAAGTAAATACTCGTGAATCGAAAGACATAATTTGATCTATCGCTACACCTTCTCTATCAGAAGATAAATTAATTTCTTTTAGTAAAGCTAAAGAATTAATATCTGTTGTACATCTTGTAGGTGTCGTTTCTCTTACTACTGTAACATTATATACATTAGTTGCCCCTTTTTGACTAACTACCTTAATATATATCTTATTAGTACCTAATTGTAAATCATAAGTTTTAGGTCCAAAGCCATTAGCAAATGTTGATTTATTATCAGTAAGTGTTGCACCAATTGTAATTTGTGAAACATTATTTGCAACATTAACTGTATAATTAGTATTACCACTTGTAAATGCCGGAGATAAGGTTCCTTTACTAACTGTTAAATTTGATAAAGTATTAACGTTACTACGATTATCAGCTCTAGTAACAACTATTTTATAAGTTACCGTTTTATTTGCTTTATTTTTTACTTTAATAGCAATAGTATTTGAACCATAATTAAGTTTTACAGATCTTGGTCCATAACCAGAAACAAATGAACTACCACTTTTAGCTTTAGCAGATACATTAATAGAAGAAACATTTGCTGCTACGGATACTTTATATGATTTTGTTCCAGATTTAAATGAAGGTGATAATGAACCTGAATTAACAGATAATGACGATAATGCTGGAGCAGCAACAGTAGTACTACTACCTCCACCTGAGCTACTAGAACCACCAGAACTACTAGAACTCTTTACACATTTACCTGAGTAAACTTGCTTACAATAACGTTTATTAAAAGCCCCCATTGATAAGGATTTACATGTATCAGTTGTTGGACTTCCGTTATTATCTGCTTGCATTTTATAACCACTTGCACATTCAACAAAGTTATTATTAGCATTTATATTGGCTCTTGATGGTGTAATTGTTCTAACATTATTTTTTACTGAAACAATAGCACATCTTTGAACTTGGAAAGTAGAAGTAACACCAGTTTTTAATTGATCTGTACATGAACCTGTTACTTTAACAGCACCACTTGCATAAGCACCACCAGTAAGGGAATTATAAGCCCAAAAATAATAAGTATTATTTTTTAGACTTATTTTACCTTGATTAGCAGTTTTAGTAGCCATTTTCGTATCTAAAATAGGAACAGCCGAATTATAATTGTTCTTAGTATTGTAAAAAAATTTCAAACTACTAGCAGTATATTTACCAGAATAAGTTATAGTCGCTAAATCACCACTAACAGATACTTTAATACCATCTGCTTTAACTACAACAAGCGGCAAAAGAACTAATGCTAATATATATATTAAAAAGTTTACTTTTAATTTACTAATAATTCTATTCATATAAACCTATCCTTATCTATTATTAATAATAACATTTTAGCAAGTAATTATCAATAATAAAAAAATATTATGTCAAAAAAATAATCCAAAATTTGGATTATTTTTAATTAGCTTTCTTAGGTTCTTTTTTTGAAGCTTTTGGTTCTTCTAGTTTTTTTACAGTATCTTTAAGTACTTCAATTGTTTTAAGCCTTAATTCATCGACTGTTTTTTGAATAACAGGAGTAGCTTTTTCTTTAGCTTCTTCTACTAATTCATCCATTTTCTTTTTAATAGCAGAAGCTTTTTCCTTAGCAATTTCTAATACTTTTTCTTTGTCTAAATCAGCTAAATCTCTTTTTATTTCTTCTATTTTATTTAAAAAAGAATCTCTAACTTCATCTAAATCTATTTCTTTGACTTTTTTAACCATTTCATCAAATTTTTCTTTTAATTCTTTTCTTGTTTCTTTACCAGATTTTGGTGCAAATAAAACTCCTAAACCTATACCAACAGCAGCTCCTGCTAAAAATTTTCCTAATCCATTACCTTTCTTTTCCATATCAATTATTCCTCCTCTTCATCATTTTTTCTATGTCCGCGTTTAAACACATGACCTATAAGACCACTGACCCCTTCAACAACACGATCAGTAATTGAAACAATTTTATCAGTTGTAAAATCAATTAAATTAAAGAAACCATTTAAAGTTTGAACTTTATCATTAACATCATCAACAACTTTATCGATTTTATTTAAAGTCTGAATAGATCTTACACCTAATATTATGCCAATAATTAATAAAATTATTAATAAAATATAAATAATTATTGGTAAAATTGTTTGTAAAAAGCTAATCATTTTCTTCCTCCTCTCCTTGATCATCTTGTTCATACATTGAATCTATCAAATTAAACAAATCATTTTCTAAAGTATCACTCTTTTCTAGATGTTCTCTCATTTCATCATCTTCACTTACTGAGCTCTCTTTAGAAATTGGTTTTATCGAATTTAATTCTTTTTCAATATCGTCAAGAATTTGTAAAGTGTTAGTTTTTTCCATTTCATCTAAAGCTTTTGGCTTTTGTTTCTTTTCTTCTTTTACTGGAAATTTTTCTTCAATATTTTCTTTTTCTTCACTAACATCAATAACATTAGTTACTTCAAATTCTTTATCTTCAAGTTGATCTTCAACACTTGGTTCTTCTTTTTTAACAACTTTTTCTTTTGGTATTTCCTCTTTTACTGGAACTTCCTTTACTACTACCTCTTCTTTTTTATTCTTTTGTTTTTCTAATGTATCAGAAGTAGCTTTTTTTTCTAACATTTCTAAGCCACCATAAGCTTTTTTTCTAACCGAATCAATATCAACAGCTGCAATTGTTTTTTCTTCGTATACATCAACTTCAACATTATCATTATCTTTATGAACAATAGGTTTTACTATTTTTTCTCTTTTCATTCCATCTTTTTTATCTACTATTTCATCTTTTTTATAATTTTTATCTAAAATACCATAAACAGGTGAAATAACTGGTGATGGTTTAAATGGCTTTTTACCTGATGTCACATTTATTTTATATCTATCAGGATTATTTATTGATTTTTCTGTCATTGTAGAAGTCGAAGAAAAATTATTATTCGCTCTTCTTGCTTCACTGAAAGCTGGCATTTCATTTTTGCTCTCTCTAGTTGGTGTTTCTTTTAAGCTCTCACTTCTTACTTTATTCTCATTACTATTTATTCGTGAATTAAGTCTTTCAAATTCAGCTTCATCAAATGATAAGAAAGGTGACTTTTTCTCTTCTTTTGGTTTTTCCACTACCACTGGAGGAACTTCTGGTTCAGGTACCTGAACAACTTCTTTAGCTCCTTTAACTTCACCAATCACATCATTATCATCAAATTGCATATCAATATCCCTTTTAACATTATTAAAATGAGATTCATTAGTTGGATTAATTGGGTTGGGATCAAATGGCGCTTGAATATGTTCTTCTTCAATCGCTTTTTGAACTTCTTTTACATCTTCTTTAGTATAGACTGGCATTTCACCAACTTCGTCATCGTCTTCAAATAAAATATTCTTTATTTTTCCAAACAATCCCATCTATAACACCACCTTAATTAATTAAATCTGTATCATGTATTTCTTCGTCTTCATCTTCATATACATCTGAATCAACAGCATCCATATATTCACTATTTTCATTACTACCATTAGTCTCAAAAATATTAAAATTATAATCTTTAAATTGTGAAACTTCTTCATCTAGTAAAGTTTTAAGAATATTAGTATCAAAATTAATTGAAGATAATATACTTAACGAATTTGATACAGCCAAATTAATATCCTTTTCTTTTACTATTACCTCTATTTTAGCATAATTATACATAATTTCAATAAAATACTTTCCGTCACTAAGCTTAGTTATTTCCAAATAACCATACTTATCTTCATGACTAATTTGTTTAGAAACAAAAGAAGTTTTATTCTCTTCATAAGTATCAATTACTTTATTATAATAACTAACAGCATCAACATACAAATAATACAAATCATCATTATTACTTAATACTTCATTATATTCCGTATTATTTACAACTTTAAGTCCTTTAGGTACATTATATTTATATCCTTTACGATATGTATTGTATACTTCTACTTTTCTATTAACTCCAGTATCAATAATTTCATCTAAAGTCATTTTTTGAATAGGTGTACAACCACATAAAACAAAAGAGATAAAAACAGAAAGTAATATAAATTTTCTTTTCATAATACCTCCTACATCCTCACTAAATATTATATCATTTCTAAGATTAAATTAAAATATTATTTTTTTGTTGCCTTAAGATAATTTATTTTTACGCCTTGACTCATAAACTTACTTTCATACTCTGTTAAAGAATTCTCAATATCCGTTTTAGCTAAATCTAGAGAAATCTCTTCTATAGTATACCCATACGTACTTAAATTAACTATTGAACTTTCAAATAAAGAAACATTATCTGTTTTTTGCATAATAACCTTTTTATCTTTAAAAACTTTATCATAGATTGGCAAAAAGACATAAGAAGTTAATCTTCTTTTAGCATGTCTTTTCTTAGGCCATGGATCACTAAAATTTAAATATATTGTCTCAATTTCCTTATCAAAAATATCTGCTAAATTAATTGCATCTTCTCTAATAATCTTTACATTAGATAAATTATAATTTTCTAACTTCTCTAAAGCACGACATAAAACACTTTCATATTTTTCTAAACCAATAAAATTAATATTTGGATTCTTTATCGCTTTATCAATAATAAAATTTCCTTTTCCCATTCCTATCTCTAAATGAATTGGATTATCATTATGAAATACATCCTTATTATATCTCCCTTTATATTCCATAGGATTTAAAATCATATAAGGACTATTATTTATTATATCCATTGCATTTTTAACATTTCTAAGACGCATTTACATCACCTTTCTAAAAACCTAAACATATACTTATACTAAGGAGGACTTTAAATGAGAAAAGATCGTAATACTTTCTTTACTAATTACAATGCCCAATCAGCTAGCTATATTCCTAATATGCCTAATATCCAAGGCATCCCTAATAATGCTGGTCCCTACCAAGCATCTCAAACTAACTCCAGTTATTATTCCGGACCAGATATTGGTATATCAAATGAAATAGACAACCGTCTATCTAAAATTGAAAGACAGATTAATCGTCTAGATAATCGTCTTACTAAACTTGAAAACTCTATGTCTAATTTCAATGGAAATACTGAGATAAATGAAAATAACTACTCTAATATGTATATGCTTTAAATACTTATCTTACCAAAGGTAAGTTTTTTTATTATTCTACTAACATAAGGTTTACCAAACACATTATTAACTATATTCATTTTATAAGATACAACTAAATAAACTATTGCTCCTACTATTGAAACAATTGCAACATAACCAATACAAGACCATCTACTTAAGTAATTAATTGGTAAAATTATCTTTAAACCAAGAACTACTAAAATCATTAAAATTGTTGGAATCATAATACGTCCTAACTCTTTAATCGTACTCTTATATTTTAAATTACAATCTTTTCTTAAACATACTAAAGCAATAATAACACTTAATGAGTATCCAATAATACTTGCACTAATTGCTCCTAAATAACTAGGAATACCTATTTTACTATATAAAATCATAAGTGGAACATCAAGCAACGCATTTAAGACAAAACCAGAAATAGTTGTAAAATAAACAGTTTTAAATTTATTCAAACCTTGTAAAGCAGATGAAGTAATCATAAATAAATTAATACATAAACCATTAAAGACATTTAAACCTAAAATAATACCACCATTAACATTATAGCCATAGAAAATACTCCATACTTCTTGACTAAGTAAGGATAAACCAACAGTCATTGGTATCGTTATATAAAGTAATATCTGTAAAGCTTGATTAAACTTATTATTTACTTCTTGCCAATTTTTTAAAGTATAAGCACTAACCATCGTTGGAATAAAACTAGTAGTCATACCCATTGCTATAGAAGCTACAATCATATTAATTTTTGGTGCCCATGTCGTAATAGCACTAGTTACAAACTCAACATCCGTTGCACTTAATTTAAGATAATTCATCGTTCTTAAAACTAATGTCATATCAATAAAATTATAACAACTACCTACAATATTTATAATAATAAAAGGTATTGCATAACTAAATATTTTTTTTATTATTTCTTTATTACTAACATCATCTAATTCATAATTACCATCTTTATTAAGTTCCTTTTTATTTTTTAAAGTATGATACTTTACAAAAGCATAAGCTGCCAAGCCAGCCACAAAAGCGCCAAATACAGAAACTCCAACCGCTAATGTCACAGAGCCACCAAATACTTTAATAATTAAATAAGAACCAATAAGTAAAACGGCAATTCTTACTACTTGTTCAATAACTTGACTACCACTAGACACATTAATTATTTTATGTCCTTGTAAATAACCTTTTTCAACACTTAAAAAAGGTACAATTAAAATAGCAAAAGATACACATCTAATTGCAAAAGCAACATCACTAGGAGTATTACCACCCTCTAATTCACCTAATAGTAAATGCGCAATTTGAGGTGCAAAAATAAACATTATAATAAAAATACTAATAGCAAAGAAACCCATAATTTTTTTACTAAGTCGATAAGCTCTTTCTTTAGCATCTAACATTCCTAAAGTATTATATTCATTAATTATCTTACTAACTGCAATTGGTAAACCAGCACTTGATATATCTAAAAATATACTATATATCATATAAGCATAAGCATATAAAGCACTACCTTGAACCCCAATAATAGCATAAAAAGGTATAACATAAAGCATTCCTAATATCTTAGTTACAACAATGGCTAAAGTCGCTATTATTGTTCCTTCAACAAACGAACTTCTTTTCATCTTAAACCACTCATTTTTCTTCATAAATTATCATCGCAGAAAAGCAATATATCTGATCTTCACCATACATCGCAATTGCCACTTGATACTTGATATCAATTATATCACAATTGTTTTCTTTAAGAAATTCATTAATACTGTTTTCTAAGTCCCTTTCATGATTTTCATCAAACAACTTTACACTCACTTTAACCACCTCTAAATAAACCATAACAATTTCTTAAAACGAATTTTGTAGTAAATAGTCAAATAACAATGTATAATAAAATGAAGGTGGTTTTATGGCAAGATTAAAAAAAATTATTCCTTATCTAATCAATATTGTATTAGTAATAAGTATCTTTATTATTACAATGATAATTACTAAAGTATATCCATTTGGTGATACTATACTTGGTAAATCAGACGCAATAGTTCAATTTAAACCAATGCTCTATAATTTTATTATGTCTATTAAGACTCATACTTTAACTTCATATTCTTTTAATAATGGGCTTGGAAATCCAGAAATATTTAACTTTTTATATTATTTATCTAGTCCTTTAAACCTAATCGCCCTACTATTTAATAATCCCGATTATATGTACTTAAGCTGTTTAATTTTAAAAATTAGTTTAACCTCTTTAACGATTACTTATTATGCCAAGAAAAAAACCAATAATAATTTTATATCAACTATTATCTGTCTTTCTTATGTCTTTTCTAGTTGGTATTTTGCATATTATTACTACTTACCATGGCTTGATGTATTCTTAATCTTCCCTTTATATCAATATAGTCTAGAAAAACTTCTAAACGAAAAAAAATATCATCTTTACATATTTACACTTGCATTTACAATAATATCTAATTTTTACTTAGCGTTCTCCGTTTGTATTTACACTTTAGTTTATTTTATTATTAGTGAACTAATATATAAAAAGCAAACAATAAAAGAAAAATTAAATTCATTTAATTATATTTTTTTAAGTACTTTATTTACTTTCTTTCTTATTGCTTTTTATATCTACGCTTTATATACATCCTTTTTAAAAACTGGTATAGGATTCTCTGGTTATATCAGTAATGGTTATACATTATCAATTATTGATTTTCTAAAATCACTATTCTTTGGTAACATAAGTTTTATAACTGACGTAGAAGGTGCAACCTTCCCTAATATTGCTTTAAATACCTTAATGTTAATAAGTTTCTTTTACTTTTTTATTAATAATAAAATATCTAAAAAAGATAAAATCTTTACACTTTGCATAGCTATATTATTTATTATTTTATTCTTTAATCCAACTCTTAATTATATAATGCATTTTTTTCATAATATTCGTGGTTTAACTTATCGTTACTCATTTATTCCTATCTTTTTAATAATCTTAATGTTTATCAAAAATATCAATAACTTTGAACTTAAAGATTTAAAAAAATTATATTTCATCTTCCCAATAATTGTTATTTTACTATTTATTACTCATAAACATATGGAATATAAAATTATTATATTTAATATTACATTCCTTCTTAGTTATTTAATATTAATTATCTTTTATAATAATTCTAAAATATATAAATTATTATTTTTATTAGTTCTTATCACTGAATCAACTTTAGCAAACAGCTTCTATTTCCCACAAAATAATGATAAATCAGAAGAACAAATTGCTGATATAATCTTTAAAACTGAACCGATAAAATATCGTTTAACAAGAATTGAAGGAGATGACTCTGATTATATTAATAAAAACTTATACTCTAATGATGATGTAACATATCTTTTAACATCAATGACTTATAATCCTGTAATTAATTTAAGTCATGATTTAGGATGTATAACTTTCGAAAACACCTATACCACATGTACTCTAAATAATACAATTTACAATATGATATTAAATATAAAAAACGACTACTACTTAGAAAAACTCTATGCCGTAAATAAAGATATTCTATATATCGATTTAGATGAATACAGCGTCAAAAACTCTCAAGAATATATTATAGAAGCTATGACTGGTATTAAAGATATCTATGATAAAAAAGAAATAAAAGGAATCAAAATCAAAGATAATTATTATTATGATGTAAATAATAAATTCTATCTTATTGATTTTATCACTGATGAAAATGACATAATTAATGAAATTCAAACATATCGAAGTTTTACTAGCCAAATTGATTCATTTACAATTTATACCTTAAATCAAGATAAGTTAAAAGAAGCTTATCAAAAACTATCTCAAAATCAAATTCAGTATACTCATTATGAAGATAGTAAAATAGAAGGAACTATAACTGTGGATAAAGACCAAGTTATCTTCACCTCCATACCTTATGATCCATCTTGGCAAATAAAAATCGATGGTAAGAAAGTAACTCCATCAATTGTTCTTGATTCTTTAATTGCTATCGAATGTCCAAGTGGTAAACATACTATATCTTTAGAATATAAAAATAGTTATCTTATTCCAATTATCATATCTTTAACAAGCTTAATAATCTATTTAATCGATATATTTTATAAAAGAAAGAAGAGTGTTTAACTAAATATCACTCTTCTTTTTCTTGTTTACTTAAAATTAGTATTTTCCTTGTTTCAACGCTTCCTCTTCTTTTTAAAAGACATCTCGCACATAAAGGCACATAACCTTCATCACCGACTAAAATAGCATCCTTCTTTTCCCCTTCAAAATAAGTATATGGTGCTTCTCTACCGCAATCATAACAACTAGCTTTAATCACTTCCACCTCATCGCTAATTGCTAATATCTGTGGCATAATAAGGAAAGGTTCCTGTTCTGAGGTTTGATTAAGTCCCCCAATATAAATATCCATATCATTAACAATTGATAAATAAGATAAAACGCTGACATTTCCTTGCATTAATTGTGCTTCATCAACAAAAATTGTTGTTACTGAATCATCAACATAATCTAATATTTCTTCAAAAGTATCAATTCCAATTGATGGTACACCATCTCCATAATCTTTACTTTTCATTATTCCAATATCACGTGTATCTGATTTTGGTTTAAAGCACTTCACATGTTCTTTATTCCAAATTTTATTGTATGTAGCTATCATTGCTGCTGTTTTACCACTATGCATTGGTCCGGTAAATGTTTTAATCATTTTTTAACGCCTTCTTCATTACTGGTTTTATTAAAGCCATACTTTTATTAGAAAACTTACTATTATTAGTAACACGTTCTATTACATGAACAAAATCTGGTATTAAAACTTGTTCATCTTCTGCTACATTAATTTCTAAAATACCAATCTCATCATCATTATCAAAAACATCTAAATAAAAGTATTCTCCCTTATAACTAAAATAATATCTTTTTTTATGAATAGCACTATATCTTTCATCTTTAAATTCCATCAAACTATCATATACTTTTTTATCTATATGTTTTTCACTAACAATAACTTTTGTTCCATCTTCTAATGTTTTATAAACACTCATATAATAAGCCAAAGAATTGTTCATTTTAACTTTTCTAATTCTCTTTTCAACATCTTCATTACTTTGTAAATAAACCTGTTCTATTTCTACCTTTGTTCCATTATCTTGAATAAACTCTAGATCTGTTTTATCTAAATCAACTAAATATTTTTCTTGTCTTTTTACTTGTTTTAAATTAAGTATTTTATTAATCTCATTTAAAACCTCTTTAATTTTATCTTCTAATTTATCCTTAGGTAAAACAATTTTTACTTGTGGATGGCCTAACCAAACTTTCAATGTCTTTTTGCCTAAATTTAATGCTGATATAACATCTTCACTTCTTGCTTTATTATTCTCTGTTGTATAAAAGTCTTCACGACTAACTAGATTAATAACTAAATCATATTTATTCATTAATTCCGAAATATCTTTAACATGATTTAAACGCGTTAATACCTCTTCAAATTCTTGTTCATTTATATAAGCTCGGTTATCAATTGTTCCTCTATCATAAACAACTAAAACTTTTTCATTTGGTAACATTTCTACTGCACGATCAAAAATCTCCTCTTTAGCTAACTGCATACGCATAACAAGTTCTTGAAAATCGACTAAATCAACCGCTCCATTACCAAATGGTCTTATTCCATGATTAATCAAATACGAAGCTGTTTCATCAATTATTATTACTTTATATCCTTGTCCTGTAAATACTTGTTCTATCTTTTCTAATACTGAAGTTTTTCCACTACCAGGTCCACCAGTTAAAACAATTCTTTTAATCATACTCACCTCTACCTTACCTTTTTTATTAATCGTTTTTCTGTGTCTAATTCATGTATTGATGCTGTTGTAACCCCAAATTGCTTCTTATCCATATCTAATTCTTTATTATTAAGAATATAATAAATCATATTAATAACTCCTCGATGTGTAATAATTAAAGTATCATCTTGTAATGTCATTATTTTTTCTAAATACACCTTCATTCTATTATATAAATCTCTTAGAGATTCACCTTCAGGATATACCGTATCAACAGTTACATTAGCAAGTAAATCTTTATATTCTTCATGAGCTTTATCTTGTAACATACCATTTAGTAATCCTTTATTCTGTTCTCTTAATTCTGTACTTGGTAAAAAAGAAAGACCTAATATGTCACAAACAATTTCTGCCGTTTGCACAGCTCGGTTAATATCACTAACTAAAACTCTTTTAATATGTAAGTTATCTTTAATCCACAATGAAGCATCAATAGCTTCCATCTTACCTTCTTTAGTTAGACCAACTTTACTCCATCCACCAATATAATTTTCATCATCTTGACCATGACGCATTAAATAAACCACAAATTCACCTCCCAAAATTTACAGAAAATAAAAACATATTTTAAATTAAAATATATCTTTATCTTCAATTTTATCTTTAAATTTATAAACCTTAGCTGGTTTATTTCCTTCAAATCTATCACTAGTATTAGTGTCTTCTATCAAATCAAGATTAAGTATTTTCTTTCTAAAATTACGACGATCAAATTTTTTGTCTAAAATAGCTTCATATGTTTTTTGTAATTCAGGTAATGTTACGCCATCAGGAAATAAGCTTTTCAAAATATTACTTTTTACAATTTGTTTACGGAGCTCTAATATTGCATCATGTAGTATTTCTTCATGGTCGTATCCCAAAGGAGGAATTTTATCGATTGGAAACCAATCAGCATTAGAAGTATTTTTTGTTTCGCGCAGTAGATTAACTCTTTTACTATCTAGTATGCCAATAAAACCAATTGCTACCATACGCATAACTGGTGAGCGATCAACTTTACCAAATGCTTTAAACTGATTTATTTTAACTTTTGTAATACCTGTTTTTTCTTCTATTTCTCTTAAAGCCCCAGCTTCTAAGTCTTCATTATTATATAATGCTCCACCCGTTAAAACCCAATCACCTAAGAATGGTTCATTTTTCCTTTTAATCAATAAAACTTTTGTAATACCTTGTTCAACCGTAAACAATGCAGTAATAACATGGATACCTTGTCCCTTATATAACTTATTTTTTACTTCCATATCATCACCCTATAATCATTATAATGCGTATAAAATACACTTGTCAATATCTTATTCCAATAATTATAAAATATGTTATAATTTAAACATAATAAAGGGTGAATAAAATGATACTAATAATTTTAATTTTTTTAATCTTAATTTATCTTGTCAAAGTAAGTAATAATCACGATATTATAAAAGAACATTGCAAAACAGAAGAAAATAAAGCTAATGTCAAAAACGCCAAAAAAGTTTTTAATAAAACTAAGTATTCTTCTGCTCTTCTTATTTTAAGTTTATTAAGTTTAATTATTATAATAATATGCCAATTTACTAAATTAGATACCATTATTATTGACTATTTTTCAGTTGATTTTTATACTGAGGATTTCTTTAATATTAATTATTACTATCTTCCAGCTTTCTTATTCATTAGTCGACAAATAATAATTGAAGTTAAAATATCTGAATTCTTGCATAAATATTTTGAAGTTGTTGAAGAAGAAGTTAATAGTGCTGATTTAATAAAAAATATTCTTTATAAAAAGAAACCTACTCCTGAAGAAAAAACTGACAAAGCATCAAAATCATCTCCAGAAAACAAAGAAGAATCTGCTAATAATAATGAACAAAATTCATCAGAAAATTTAACTGATAATGAAACATTAACTACTAACGAAACTTTAACTGACACTGAAACTTTAACAGAAGATGATCTACCTACCCTACAAACCGATAACAATTCAACCAATCAAAAATAAGATACCATGTATCTTATTTTTTATGCTTTCATAAATTCTAAATTAATATCTAAATTAGACACTTTTGTTTCAAACAAGGAATCTCTATCTCCACCTTCAAACCATATATAAACCTTTACTTTAGTAAATCCCTGTTGAATCGTAAATAAATTTTGTTTTTCTTCAATTTCTTTTTCTGTTCTAATCGTCGAACTAACATTAGAAAATTTACTACTATCTTTAACATCTTTTATATTAATTTTATTAAAATTACTATTAATTCCTCGATAATATAATTCTTCATCTTCTAAATCTTCATCATATATATCTTTTGTAAAATTAATTGCTTCTTTAGTATGTATATCTTTATTTGGTTCCCAAATAATAGTTTTAATGCCTGCTCCTAAGTTATAAACATCATTTAAATCTTTACTATTAGTTGTTCCTTCTACAATAAACCCTACTCTTATCGCATTTTCCATTCCATTATCATCTTTTTGTTTAACATATGAATTAGGAGATAAAGCTATTGTTTCTGGCATATCCGTACTAAAAAATAAATCATATACAATATAATGATTATTACAAGCATCATTATTACACTTTTCATCTTTTTGTTTTTCACTACTCAAAAAATAATCTTTTTTTTCACTATCTACTGTTTCATAAAAGATATCTAAATTACCATCTGTAATACTTCCAATACTAGACATACGATATAAAACATTTGGTAACTGATTTCTATTCTTATAAACACTAGAACTAACATCTAATTTTTCATTATCAATTACATTATCATAATTTACCGCATCACTAGATATTTTTAAATTATCTAAAGCTTTTATCGTTATATTAATCTTGCCATTATTCACATTATTATCTTTAAATAATCCAACAATTAAAACTATAATAATTATTAAAAGTAATGCAATTCCACTACCAATTAATACTTTCTTTTTCAAGGTATCACCTCATATTTAATAGTATAAAACATTTAATAGCTTACTTTCAACCATCATTTATTATTATATCTTAAAAAAAGATAACTATTCGTTATCTTTTATATAGAATTCTCCATTATCTTTAACATCAATAACTACTTTATTATTATCAGTAATTGTTCCATCTATTAATTTCATAGCTAATAATGTTTCTAATTTTTCTGATACATATCTCTTAATTGGACGAGCCCCAAAATTTTCATCATAAGAATTATTAATAACATATTCTGAAGCTTCATTAGTTAAACTAACTACTATATTTTTATCTTTTAATCTCATATTTATATCAGCAATAATCTTATCTAATATTTTATAAACTACATCTTTACTTAAAGTATTAAAATATACTATATCATCTATTCTATTTAAAAATTCTGGTTTGAATGTACGATGTAAGTCTTTTTCAATTAATTCGTTTTTATTAGGTAAATTCTCTAAAATATATTCACTACCTAAATTACTAGTCATAATTATAATGGTATTTTTAAAGTCAACTGTTCTACCTTGACTATCAGTTATTCTACCATCATCTAATATTTGTAATAATAAATTAAAGACATCAGGATGTGCTTTTTCTATTTCATCAAATAAAACTATTGAATAAGGATTTCTTCTTACGGCTTCCGTAAGTTGTCCACCTTCATCATATCCAATATATCCAGGAGCAGCACCTATTAATCTTGAAACATTAAAACTTTCCATATATTCTGACATATCAATTCTTATCATATGTCTTTCATCATCAAATAGTTCATAAGCAAGTGTTCTAGCAACTTCTGTTTTACCTACACCAGTTGGACCTAAGAATAAGAATGAACCAATTGGACGATTAGGATCTTTAATTCCGGCACGACTACGAATAATTGCATTAGATACTTTCTTTAAGACATCATCTTGACCAATTACTCTTTTCTTCATACTTTCTTCTAGTTTCAGTAATTTTTCTTTTTCCCCTTCAACTAATTTTGAAACTGGTACATTTGTCCACTTAGAAACAATCTGAGCAATATCCTCTTCTGTAACAGTATCGCTAATTAAAACATTTTTATTATTTTTTTGTAAGTCTTCTAGTTCGTGTTCTAATCTCGGAATATCACCATGACGTAATCTCGCTGCTGTATCCAAATCATAATTATTTTCAGCTTCTTTCAAACGATATCTTAAGTTTTCTAATGTTTTCTTAGTTTCACTTATCTTACTATTTATTTCTTTTTCTTTATTAAAATCTTCTTTTAACTTTGTTTCTTGTAATTTAAGATTATAAAGTTCATCATCAATTTCTTGTAATCTCTTTTTACTTTGTTCATCTTTTTCTTTCTTTAATGATTGTCTTTCTATTTCAAGTAACATTATCTTTCTTGTTAATTTATCTAAACTTACTGGAACACTATCCATTTCTACTTTAATTGTTGCACAAGCTTCATCTATTAAATCGATTGCCTTATCAGGTAAATAACGATCAGTTATATAACGATCAGATAAAGTTGCTGCTGCTACTAAAGCATGGTCTTTAATATTTACTCCATGATGAACTTCAAATCTTTCTTTTAAACCACGTAAAATAGCTATTGTATCTAAAACACTTGGTGCCTTTATAATAATTTTTTGAAAACGTCTTTCCAAAGCCCCATCTTTTTCAATAAATTTACGATATTCATTTAATGTTGTTGCTCCAATACACTTAATCTCGCCACGTGCAAGCATTGGTTTAAGCATATTACCTACATTCATAGTTCCTTCCCCGGAATCACCAACAATCATATGTATTTCATCGATAAACAAAATAATATTTCCATCAGAATCTTTAATTTTATTTAAAACTGCTTTTAATCTCTCTTCAAATTCTCCACGATATTTAGCTCCTGCTACTAAAGCTGCTAAATCAAGTCCCCATATTGTCTTATTCTTTAAACCATCAGGTACATCACCATTAATAATACGTAATGCTAATCCTTCAACGATTGCTGTCTTACCTACACCAGGTTCTCCAATTAATACTGGATTATTCTTTGTCTTACGCGATAAAATCCTAGTAATACTTCTTATTTCTTCATCTCTTCCTATTACTGGATCTATTTTATTTTCTTTAGCAGCAACCGTAATATCACGGCCATATTTAGCTAAAACATCCTCTTCTTCTTGTGGCATATTATATCCATAATTCATAATAATCCCTCCATATCACTAATCATTATACTCTAAAATTAGCACTTGTCAATATAGAGTGCTAATATAATAAAAATTAAAAACTATTTTAAAGTATACTTCAAAATAGCTTCTTCTACTTCTTTTGGATGTGTAGCACCTATATTGTGTTTACCACCCTTAATAAGATCAATATTATCTTTATATTCATCTCCCAAATAATCCATCACTTTATGAGGACTAACTTGTTCATCTTCATCACCATAAATAATAACAAAATCTTTTTTTGGTAACTCTTTAACTTCTTTCTCTAAATTTTCTCTTACTATTGATTGATATGATTTACGTAAAAACTTTGTTCCATAAACCATCTCATTAGTTTTTAATATATGAATTACATAAAAATCTCTTAAACAATTACGTATTCCTTGTAAAGCTTGGGGCGTTTTAATAAAACTTTTACTCTTTTTTGTTGTTCTAATTATTGCTGGAGCTACTAAAATTAATTTCTGACTAGCTTTAAATTTCGTTTTATAACGAATAGCAACACTACCACCAAAACTATACCCTAATATATAATCAATATCTAATTTATTTTTCGTAATATAATCATTAATATAATCGGCATAGTTATTTAAATCCCAACCTTTATCTGGCTCTGCTTCACCACAAAAACCTGGTAAATTTAATTTATATACATTATAGTTTTGTTCTAATCTTTTAACTAATTCTTCTCTATTATGCCATGCATCTGTTTCTTTAGTTTGTGAAGTATAATTTTTATAATTCCACCCATGTATTAACAAAATAGATTTTTTCATAATTAATCCTCCTTATAAGGTATTATTTTATAAGTATCGTTTTCTAAACTTAATAAATTATCTTCTAATACTTTAACATAATCTCTAAAATAACCACTATAATGATAAAAAATAACCCCTTTATACTCTTTCATAAAGTTATGATTATTAACAACCTTAACCTTATTATAACCTTTTAAAATACTTAAATATTCAATATCATCAAATAAATACACTTTATCAAAAGAAGTAAATAACTCAGGTACTTTATCAAAACGGTCTGTATTTTCTGCTGAACCAAATTTACGAATAACTAATATCTTCTTTTTATATTTATTTTTACTAATTTGTTTTAATCTTTCATAAGTCGTTACATCGCCATCAAAAAATACTTCTTTCCCATATATTTTTACTTTACTTATTCTATTTTCTACTGGTATATAACTATTTAACGCTTTTATTATATCTTTATCATCTATTCCTACATATTTACCAACTTGGTAAGCTAAAGAATATTGTAATAATGATAAATCTGTTAATAAATAAGGCTTTACAAACTTATCATCTATCATAAACCCATCATTCTTATAAGACATTTTAACATTAAATGGTAATAATTTATCTAAATTAGAAGTAAATAATTTATTATTATCATAATATATATCTTTATCTTTTAAACTAATTCTTTTTATATATGAATCACTAGTATTATAAAAACCTATCTTAGCATTTCTAAATATTTCCGCTTTATTAATCGCTAAATCTTCTATTCTATCCATTCCATCTTTATGTAAATGTGATGAATCTAATTGTAAAAAACAAGCAATATATGGTTTAAGTAAAGTACTTAATACTTTAACATGATCTTTATAATATATTGAGTTTTCCAACACCACATATTCTGTATCACTTTTAAGTAAATTTATAATATGAGCTTTAAGTAATATCGGTGTAATTCTCTTATGATATATTCTTTCGACTTTATATTTTTTAGCTAAAACATCTGTAATTAAACCAACACTAGTTGTCTTTCCTACACTACCTGTAACTGCTACTACTTTAGGTTTTACTCTATCTAATACATATTCATATAACTTATCTATTTCTTCTAAAATATTATCAACAACTAAATAATTATATTTATCGTTATCAAATAAAGCTAACATATCTTTTTCAATAACATATGTATATTCTGGATGTTTTTCCATTATTTCTTTTATCTTTGGTCGATAATCAACATAATTATTCATCCACCCATCTTCTATATCATATTGTGTAAAATAAATAGGAAAAAATAAAATATGTTTACTTTCTTTTTCATACTTATCATCTAAATAAACTATTCGTAAATAATCAAAGACTATATCTTTATCTTCCATATGTTCATCTATAATATGACAAATATGTCTTAAATCATCTAAGCTATATTTATTGGTCATAAAACCATCTCTTTCACTAATTATTATAACAAAAAAGTAGATTTAATTCCTCTAAATCTACTTTTTATAACTATTTAACAACAATATTAACAATTTTACCTTTAACAACTATTACTTTAACTATCTCTTTACCTTCTGTAAATTTAATTACATTAGGTTCAGCCATTGCCTTAGTTTTAACGCTTTCTTCATCTTCATCAACACTTATTGTAATAGAAGCTCTTAATTTACCATTTACTTGAACACCAATTGTTTTTTCATTATCAATTGTTTTAGCTTCATCATAAGTTGGCCACTTACTATTACAAATAGGTTTATAACCGATTTGTTCATTTAATTCTTCAGTAACATGAGGTGCTAAAGGATTTAATAATGTTAATAATACATGGTAATCTTCTTTTGTAATACTCTCTTTATCATCATAAGCATTAGCTAAAATCATTAAAGTAGAAACAACTGTATTATAAGCCATATGAGTTAAATCATATTCTACTTTTTTAATACTCTTATGAATTAAACTTTCTACATCTTTTGAGTATTCTTTGCCATCTTCTACTTTATCTTTTAATCTAACTACTTTATCAATAAAACGTTTACATCCTCTTAACGAATCAGTACTCCAAGGCGCATCTTGTTCATAATCACCCATAAACATTTCATAAACTCTTAAAGTATCAGCACCATATTCTTTAACAATATCATCAGGATTTATAACATTTCCTTTTGATTTACTCATTTTTTCATTATTAGAACCTAATACCATACCATGACTAACTCTTGTCCAAATCATTTCTTTATTAGGTACTAAACCAATGTTATACAAAAATTGTACCCAGAATCTAGCATATAATAAGTGTCTAGCTGTATGTTCCATCCCACCATTATACCAATCTACTCTGTTCCAATATTTCATGGCATCCATAGATGCAAATTCGTGTGTATTATGAGCATCCATAAATCTTAAGAAGTACCAACTAGATCCTGCCCAGTTAGGCATTGTATCAGTTTCTCTTCTTGCTTTACCACCACAACAAGGACAAGTTGTATTAACCCAATCAGTAATATTAGCTAATGGGCTTTCACCATCTTCAGTTGGTTCGTATTCAGCCACATCAGGAAGCAATAATGGTAAATCTTTTTCATCCATTGGTTGCCATCCACATTTTTCACAATAAATCATTGGAATTGGTTCACCCCAGAAACGTTGTCTAGAGAAAATCCAATCACGCATCTTATAATTATTTACAACACGACCAATACCTTTTTCTTCTAACATCTTAGTTAAAGCTTCTTTAGCTTCCATAACTGTTAAACCACTATATTCTTCAGAATTAACTAATCTTGCCTCTGGATTATCTAAATAATCATATTTTTCATAAGCTTTTTCATCTAAATTACCACCAGTAATTACTTCAACAATCTCTAAGTTATGTGCTTTTGCATATTCATAATCTCTTTGATCATGAGCAGGAACTGCCATAACTGCCCCTGTTCCATAATCACCTAAAACAAAGTCCCCTAAATAAATTGGTACTTCTTTGCCGGTAACAGGATTAATCGCTTTAATACCTTTAACTTCAACACCAGATTTACCTTTATTTAATTCAGTACGATCCATATTAGATTTCTTACTAGTCTCTTCTATATAAGCTAATACTTCATCTTTATTCTCTACTCTAGGCATTAATTCTTTAATTAATTTACCATCTGGTGCTATAACAAAGAATGTAATACCATAAATAGTTTCTATACAAGTCGTAAATATTGAGAGCTTACCACCACCAACGATATCAACATCTACTTCAACACCAGTTGATTTACCAATCCAATTTATTTGGCCTAATTTAACTTTTTCGGCAAAATTAGTATCATCTAATCCTTTTAATAAATCTTCTGCATAATCACTCATTCTAAGCATCCATTGTGCTTTTTCTTTTTGAATAACAGGACTACCACAACGTTCACAAACGCCACCAGCTGCATCTTCATTAGATAATACAGATTTACAAGTAGGACACCAGTTTACTGGAATCGTATCTTTATAAGCCATTCCATGTTTATAGAATTGTAAAAATTGCCATTGTGTCCATTTATAATACTCTGGATCAGTTGTTGAAAATTCTCTACTCCAGTCAAATGAGAAGCCTAAACTCTTCATTTGATTTTTAAAAGTTACAATATTTTCTTTAACTGCTTCTTTAGGATGAATATGATTTTTTATTGCGTATTGTTCAGCAGGTGCTCCAAATGCATCCCATCCCATTGGATACAACACATTTAATCCTTGCATTCTCTTCATTCTTGCAATCGCATCTTGTGCAGTATAACTTCTTACATGTCCAACATGTAAACCTGATCCACTAGGATAAGGAAATTCAACTAAGATATAATATGGTTTCTTCTTTTTATCTCCATTTTTAGCTTCAAAAGTTTTATTATCATCCCAATACTTTTGCCATTTCTTTTCTATTTCATTAAAATTATATTCCATTTTGTTCACTCTTTCTAATTATGTTCTTTTAACCATTTCATCATTACTTCTGTTGCTTCTTTTCTCATCATTCCATCTAAATTATTAGAATTAACGAGAATTCCATCAGTAATAATTACTTTATCTTTTGTTGCATATTCATAAGTTTTATGATGTAAACCATCTTTTATTTCTTTTAATATCGTCTCTTTATCTACCCATTCAACACTGAATACTTCATCTTCATCTAAATTTTGTTCCCCTTTATTTTTATCTAATAATTTAAATAAAAATCCTGTACATTCAATATTAAAGTATTTATCTTTATTAAATGCATAATAATGATGATTTATTTTAGGAACTTCTTTTATCAGTTCTATCTTTTTATAACCTGTTTCTTCTTCAATTTCTCTTATAGCACAATCTAAAGGACTCTCACCATCTTTAATAGTTCCTCCTATGAATAAACGTCCTCCCTTATCATGCCAATTAATTGTTAAATACTTATCATTATCTTCATCATAAACAATTGCAACTATTGAATTCTTTTTTAATTCATTATCAAGAGGTTTTCCTGTAATTTCTTCAATTACTTGCTTACATTCTATATTATGCTTTATTGCATAATCATAATCTTCTTCATTATGTAGAGGTACCCCAACTCTATCTTCTTTTATTTTACTATTAATATATATTGGTACTTTACTATCATTAACTGGATTAATTGCATACATATTAGTAAACCCTTCATCTACCTCAACACCTAATATCTTACTAGATTTTAATAATACATATGTCACCCCATATAAAGTATCAACTTCTTTAACTAATAACTCTAATACTTTATCACTTTTATCAACTTTAAATTTAACTATCATCTTATTTTTCATTCTTTTTACCCCATTTTCTCTGTAAATAATGACCATAACTAAAATACAAACCAAATAATAATATTAAAATTACTCCAAAAGCTATTAATAATTTAATGCCAACAAACCAACTATCTGGTAATAAACCAATTAAAGTTATTGTAAAAGCAATTATAAAAGCATTAATAATTGAAATCATATTTAATAATTTACGATAATTCATTTTCTTTTTATCTAAATTAAATTTTTTCGTTAAAATTACTAATTCTGATATTTTTGTATATTTTTCTTTTTTGAGCATATCATCAAAGATGAAATAGTAAACAAAGTAAACGACCATAAATATTATGATAAAGAATACTAAGTCAAACATTATAAAACCTCACTTTCCAAAATAAAAGACATCTTCGTATAAGGACGAAAATGTCGTGGTACCACCTTAATTTCTGATATTACATATCAGCTTTAAATTTATAAAGGAATTACCCTAAAAGCTCCAAAAGCAAGTTCATATATCTATCATCCTAATTCACACCAACCATTAGGTCTCTTTAATGAATTAATATATTACTACTCTTTCTTCTTCACTTAAATTAATTAAATGTATTATAAAATAACTTTATTTTTAAATCAAGAAATAATTAACGAGTTGGTCCTCCAGGTGCAGATCCAAAATCGTAGCCAATTTGACTTCCATAATAATGCATTTCAGCTTGAACATAAGCATCATCATAAACACCTATTTTCTTTAAATATTTAAAATATTCAGCTGCTGCACTCATTTTTCTTGACTTACATTGTCGTTCTGTTATTCTTTCTGCAGCTAATTCTTGATCAGCTAATTCTATTTTTCGATTAAAAATTGCTGAATGAAGTCCGTTAGTTAAAATATGACGTATTCCAATTAATGTTCCTTTTAATGGCCCATTTCTCTTTATTGCAAACCTCATTTTATCTTTTAAATTTTCTGTATATGTCGCATAAGCATCAACTGGTCCATTTGCTGGTGAATGAACATAACCTCCAGCTGGTGAAGCAAATGGATTTACAACATGCCCATTAACCATTATTCTTCCAGATCTACTGACAGGCATTCCACCCATCGTTCCACCGAATCCTCTTCTTGGACCTCTTGGTCCTCTTGGCCCTCTTGGTGGCATAAAATCATCCCCTTACTACCGCTATTATAAACGCAAAACTAAATTTGTGCAACATACTCTAACAATTTCATAAACATATTGACAAATGTCTTATCTAAGCCTACTTTTTGTAAGTTTCTTATTTCAACACGTTTTTTATCAATACTCATATTAGAGAATACTATTTTACCAATCTTCTCTTTTAAAATTGTTTTAATTTGTAAGTCAGAAATAATTGAATCTATATCTTCATTAATTAATCTAACAGCATCTATTTCAATATCTTTACCTTTACAATTTATTGTTAATTGTTTAGTAGTAGGAACATCATCAACTTCAACAATAAAATCAGTATCTTCGATATAACAATCTCTATCTACTTTTTCATTATCTATATAGACAATTACATCATTAGCTTCTCTTGTATTTCTAAATCTAATACGATAATTTCTCTTAGCAGGAACAATACCCGTCTTACCCTCTACTGGTCTAATAATTAATGTATAATTATTTGCCATATAGTTATAATCTACTCTAGTAAGTAAATAATAGCCTTCTTTATATAAATTACTATATCCATCATCTTCATATAAATTATATTGATTACTCTTACCAGGGAATACATGTATTTCCATTGTCTTAGGTGAATTAGTAACATTCATATTATTCTCTAAATCACCCATACAAACTATTGAACCATCTCTCGCAAATACTGGGTAATCTTCATCTTTATAGAATAAAATATATCTTTTATTACCTAAATATTTTTTACCAGTTTTAAAATCATACCATGTACCTTTAGGTAAGAATATTCTTTCTACCGATCTATTCATTACTTCATCTTTAGGTTTTGTAATTGGTGCGACAAATAATTCTGAACCAAAATAATATTCATTCTTATAATCTAATTCATCGTATATCTCAGGATATTGATAATATACTGGTTGAATTAATGGTAAACCAACTTTATGATACTTATAAGCTTCAGAATATAAATAAGGTATTAATTTATGTCTCATTTGACAATATAATCTAACAATATTTAAAGTCTTAACATCCCATTTCCAAGGTTCTCTTTTATAATATCTACCATACTTAGCACTAAATCTAAAGATTGGACTAAATGTTCCATATTGTACATATCTTATATATAATTCAGAATCTTCAATACCATCTTTATATCCCCCTACATCATGACTCCACCACGATAAACCTAGATTAGAAGAAGTACTATTATAGTAAGGTAATATTTTTAATGTGTTCCAACTAACAGAAGTTTCACCGCTATAATGTACAGGATATAAATGTGGCGCATAAGTACTAGGTCGACTAAGAATTAATGGTCTTACACCTTCCATTTTATTAAAATCAGTAAAATGATAGTAATTTAATGCATCATTAGCAGCTTTATCTTGTAAATTACGATAATTTATCCAAAAGCAATCAATACCTAATTTATATAACGGATCAATTAATTCATTTAGATAAGCACTCATTAATTCTTTATCAAAAGCATTAAATGGTATTGTTTGTTTATCACTTACACTAACCTTTTTCGCTATTTCATCAAATTTAGGTTCATGTGGATGAATACCTTCACTAGGATCTAAACTTAACCCAACTCTAACCCCACGATCATGCATATATTTTACAAACTCCGCTGGTTTAAAAAATAATTCACGATTAAAAGTAAAACCAGAATTAAATCTTGATAAATTATTTTTATCTTTTAAGTGCCAGTTATCACCTAACAATAAAATACTCATTGGAATTTTATTTCTATTAAATTCCATTAATAATTTTTGAACATCATCATAATTATAGACATCATTTTTATTCCACCAAATACCTAAAGCATAACGAGGTATCAAAGGTGGCATTCCCGTTAAAGTAAAATAACTATATAGACAATTACCAAAATCTTTATTATACATAAAGACATAGACATCTATTCTCTTTTTATCATTATATATAATTGAACCATCTTCACCAATAAAATTTGAAGTAGAATCATCTATTGAAACAAAACCATCAGCTGAATATAATCCTTTAGCTTTAGCTACTAACATATCTTCGACTTTTCTTTTAACATGTTTAAAATCTTTAACTTCACTCTCACCTAAGAAAGGATCTTCTGTTCTATCGATATTAGCAATAATACCTTTATAATTTCTTGCTTCAGGATGACCATAATACCACTCTTTATTATTAGCATCTAATAATTTAATTTTTAAAATACTATCTGGAGAGTATTTATTACTTGCAAAAGATTTTTCTTTTTCATAACGTAAATTAAAATATTTAGTCGTAATATCTAAAATTCTTTCATTTTGATCTACTTTCATTTGAGGAATAGGAAAATTTCTAAATTTTGCAAATTCAGTTGGTCGATCTTCAAAATAACCTTCTTCACTAAACTCTAAACGTACTAATAAATCGCTTAATACTGTAATACGATAAAATTGTCCACGAAATACCGTTTGCGCTTTACTGATTGCATTTTGATAATCTGGTTTAAAATGTTCTCCAAAATTTGCCATAATAATCCTCCCATTTATTCTTTACTATCTATTACTTATTATCTTTATTATATCAAAAATAATTACTTATTACATCAAGAATTTAAATATCATAACATTATGTTATAATACTAATTGGTGATTTTGATGTTTAAATATTCTTTAGACAATAAAAGATATCATACTCTTAATTATTATTACAAAACTAAATATGGTAAAAAAACCTTTAAAGTATCTTTAAATGCTGGTTTTTCATGTCCTAATAAAGTAAATGGTTCTGGTTGCATTTTTTGCTCTCCCTTAGGTTCTGGTGATTTCGCTGGTGATAAAGAAAAAGATTTAATCACCCAATTTAATGAAGTAAAAGAAATAATGGAGAAAAAATGGCCCAATAGTTATTATATCGGTTATTTTCAAGCTAATACTAATACTTTCGCTCCTGTTAATATTTTAAAAGAAAAATATGAAACCATTCTTTCTCTTCCTAATGTCGTTGGTTTAAATATTGCTACTCGTAGTGATGCCATAACTGATGAGTGTTATGATTATTTAAGTGATCTTAATAAAAAAACTGATTTAATTGTTGAACTTGGTCTTCAATCAATTAAATCATCTACCCTAAAATTTATTAATCGTGGTCACGATTTAGATAACTTTACTAAGTGTGTTAAAAACTTACAAAAAAGACATATAAAAGTTGTTGTTCATATTATTAATGGTCTTCCTAACGAAACTAAAGAAGATATGTTAGCAACAGTTAAATATCTTAACGATTTACATATTGATGGAATTAAAATTCATATGTTACACATTATTAAAAATACTCCTTTAGCTACTTACTATCAAAACCATCCCTTTCATATCTTAACTAAAGAAGAATATATAGATATTGTCATTAGTGAGTTAGAACTATTAGATCCCCAAATTGTTATTCATCGTATAACTGGTGATCCTAAAAAAGAAGATTTAATCGCCCCAACTTGGTTATTAAAAAAATTCTGTGTCTTAAATGATATTGATAAAGAAATGAAAAAAAGAGATACTTATCAAGGTGCCAAAATAAAAAGTAATAACTAACCATTATTACTTCTTTTTTTTAACTTAAATGTTATTGTATTTTCAGATACTTGAACTGGTGAAAAACCTAATTCTTCTGCGACTTTACGTGTCCCAATAGCATCTTTCTTAATATTAACTAATAATTCTGACATTGAAGTTATTTCAATAAACTTCGCTAAAGCTTCAATTCCATAATTATGTCCACGATAATTTTCATATACTTTATATTCTATATATCCATTAAACTTTAATGATATATATCCTATTTCTGAATTATCTTCTCTTAAATTAATTGTATAACCTACTGAAGCAAAATCTGAAGTATCTTGTTTTTTCAAATAAAGTCTTTCTGTCTTTAAACATTCAACATAACATTCCTCATCAAATTTTTCTAACATTTCCATTGTTGAATCCTTAAAATCAAACCCCAACATCTTATCTCCTGATAAAACATCAGCATAATCATCATTTTTAGTAAGTTCTACTAAAGCACAACAATAAGCTCTTAACTTACTTAAATGTTCTTTATCAAAATGAAATCTTAAATCTTGTTGAATATTAATATAATCTAATAAATCAGTTCCAAATTGTTTACTACGTGCATGACAATCACAAGCCATTTCTAATAAATCTAAATCTGACATATCATTAGAATTGTCATAATATTCAGGATGATGTGAATTTCTACTCCAATGTAATTTAATCGCATTTGTTTGTTCTTCACTTAGTATATGTGTAATATCATGCATTGAATCAATATCATCAACAATACTAGCTAATGACATAAATTCCTCCATATTTTGAATCTTAGATATATCATGAACTGAACAACGACCAATTAATCTTATTGCATCTACACTTCTATTACGATGAATAAGATATCTAGCCAAATATTGTCCACTACGCATTACACAAGCTCTATGTATTAAAGCATCATTCATCTCTTTAGATAATTTATCTGTATCAATTGTTCTCATAATGGCCTCCTAATGCTTTAAAAAGTATTATACACCAAAACTTAAAATCGTCAAATTATAAAGAAAAAGTTATCTCATAAAAAGATAACAACAATAAATAATATACAAAAGAATCATACTAATTCCTTCTTTACGATTTATTTTTAAATCCGCAAAATAAAAGTATATAAACAATGTTCCTAAAATAAGAATTCCAATATCTATTAACGAAGAAACATTTATTAATATAGGATTTAAAAAACTACTTATTCCTAAAATAAACAATATATTAAATATATTACTTCCTATTACATTCCCTACTGCTATATCATTTTCACCCTTTAATAAAGCCACCAAAGATGTACATAGTTCTGGTAATGAAGTTCCTATAGCTACAATAGTTAAACCAATTACTCTTTCACTTATTCCTAAACTTCTTGCAATTTCACAAGCCGAATTAACAGTCATTTGTCCACCAAAAATTACTAAAGCTAAACCACCTAATGTTAAAACTAAATCCATTATTGAAAATTTTCTTGTTTCAACTATCTTATCTTCTTTACTAACTGATTTAATTAAACTAAATAAGTATATAATAAGACCTAATAATAAAATAATTCCACTAATACGTCCAATTACTAACATACCTCTTGTAAAATAATTAACTATTACTAATATAAATAATAAAATAGCACTTAATAAAGAAATCATATAATCTTTAACTATTACTTTCTTTTCCGTAACTACATCTTTAAACAAAGCAGTAAACCCTAATACTATTAATAAATTAAAGATATTAGAACCAATTATATTCGATACTGATAAATCTGCTGAATTCTTCAAAATAGCTGTAATACTAACCGCTGCTTCTGGAGCTGAAGTCCCAAAAGCTACTAAAGTTAAACCTATAATTACATTCGGTATTCTAAATACTTTAGCTATATTACTACTACCTTCTACAAAAAAATCTGCTCCCTTAATAAGTAAGATAAATCCTATTATTAATAATAAATAAATCATAAATTCCTCCATTAAAAAAACTTTTATACTATATGTATAAAAGTCTTGCTATTTAAATTATATGCGGATTAAAAATCGTGATGACGCATATCATACCATTTATGGTTAGCTACTCCCTTTTAAGTACTTATTGAGTATAACATAACTTAATATTATTTGCAAATTTTACTTATTATTCTAAAAAAAAGATAGTTATTCACTATCCTTTTCATGTATAAATAATATTAATACTCTAATCTCTTTTTATTAAAATATATTAATGATAAAAGAGAAATAAAACTAACAACTACTACTCCTATAGACATAAATGTACTAGTATTAGGATTTACAACAATATCTTGCTTATCTTCTACAATTTTATTTCTAGAATTTACATATGTAACTTTCGAAACACCAGTAGAAGGAACCATTCCAATATTTCCTGTTGCTTTTGTTACATAACCATCTTGGTTTTCTTCTTTTTCATTAATTGTATAAATAATACCTGATGGTAATTCTGTTGCTTTTTTACTTTCACCATCTTTTAAAGTAAATGTTGCTACACCATTAATAAAATCCATATCACCATATTTACCATTTACTGTCTTATCATCTAATGATACTTCAAATGCGAAATTTCTATCTTTTTCTCCATCATTACCAGTAACCATTTTATTAACAGATATTTCTCCTTTAAATCCTTCCTTCCAATTCATTGCTGTCCAAGTAGTAGTTGAACCAGGCTCACCACTTAAATTATCATCAGGATTACCAACTATCGTATTTCCATCCTCGTTATTATTCCATTGTGGAACTTTCCAACCAGCTTGCATTTGTTCTGAAGTATATAATTCTTCAATTACATAATGATAACCAGCTGGTATTCCATAAAATAATATTTCCTGTTTTGGACTCAAGGTAAATGTTATTTTACCATTTACACTTGTAATAGTACTTGACTCAGATTCACTCTCTTCTGTACTATTTTCTACATTTCCAAAGCCACTACCTAATTTATAATTTACTGTTCCGACATATGGATTTCCTTTTGTATCTGTTAAAGTTAAGGTAAAGTAGAATAACTCATTTGCATCATATACAAGACCTTCTGTAACATCTTTCTTAACTGTTAATGATACCAATCCTGTATTTCGAGCTAACTGCTCATTAGATACCTGAAATTGTTTTTGTGTTTGTGTAGTAGAATCATAATAAAGATCTTTCTTACCTACATCAAACCATTCTACTTTCCAATTATCATTAGGTAAGTTCTCTTCAACATAATAAATTACATCATTACAATAATAAGTCCAACAATAATTTCTTTTATATCCAGTTCCAACTTCTTTTCTATTCCAATCATCACGATAATAATAATTTGCTAAATCACTACAACCTGAAATATTATAATCAGTTCCTAAACATCTATCACTTGGTGTAAAGATAATTACTTCATCTTTAGCTAATTTAAAGTTTATAAGATGTCCTTGTTTTCCATAATATTCAGAATTAGAATTTTGTACTTTACCAACTTGAGCTTGTGCTAATAATATTGAACCTTTTTTACTTTTAGGATTTAATTCATCAGGACTATCTGTACCATTAACAACTCTACCATAAACTGTATTGCCTTTAGTATTAATAATTTCATAATCTACATAAGGAACAAATTTATTATCTAAACCTAAATCTAAATAAATATTAAAATCAAATAGCATTCCTTCTTCAGTTTCAGTACCTTCTGAAACTTCCTTAGATATTATTATTGGATCACTACCAGTAACACGCCCATTAGTGCCAATCGCAGCACCTCCACCTGCAGCTGAAGTTTCATTATACATAATAAACACTGTTGCATCTGATAAAGCTAATTGTTTATCTCCACTAGATGGATCAGCATTTAATTCTGTATTAATATTTGCAATTTTTTCTGTTGTTTCTGCAGTATTATTATCTTCAAGACTTTCTTCATTAATATTATTTTCATTAATATTATTATAGAAAACTGAATCAGGTGCTTGACCTTCCCAATTAAAGTTTCCACCGCCAATCATTGAATCAGATAAAACTAATTTAGCACCTTCTCTAGTAGCTACAGAAACATCTGCTTCTTTTTTACTAGAAATCTCATTATCAAATATTGCAAAATTTGCAAGTGATAAATTAATATCAGATGTTGGGCAACCAGCTATTGCTACACCATATTTATCAACTGCAACAGGTTTAATTGCTTCTTCACCAGTATCATTAACTTTATTATCAGAAATAACAGTTTTTCCTAAAATTAAATTTCCATCTTCTTCAACCATAATACCGCCAGCACCAAAGTTAGATTTATATGTTGTTGGTGTTGCATCACACTTATTATGAGTTATATATCCAGCATCAATTTGAATTGTACCTTCATCCCAAACAAACATTCCGCCACCTTGATGATGAGATAGATTATATTCGACCTTACCACTTTTCATATTAAACTGTGTTTCTTTACCACTTACATAAACTCCGCCACCATAATCTGCTTCACTATAAGATACTGTACTATCATCAAAATTAACTACTGCACCACCAAAAGCTACAATTGAACCACCCCATGACATATATTTTTCTTTATTATTTATTGCCGTATTATTTGAGAATTTCGTTTTACTAATATTAACAGCACCACCATTAGATGCAATTGCACCTCCAGCTATTGTTTCTGCAGTACCTTCAGCTTTATTATTTTCAAAATCACAATTAGTTATATTAACTGTACCATTATTTAAATTATAAATTGCGCCTCCATTTATATTAGTATTTAACGTAGTTTCATTTTGTAAAGCCCTATTATTGCTAATATTAGCGTTTGAAATATTTAATGTTCCACCTTCGTTAACTATTGCACCACCATATAAAGATGCAGTATTATCAATAATACTTCCACCAGTTATTTCAATAGTTCCATTATAATTATAAATTGCGCCACCTTCGCCGCCCATAATAGCATTATTATTTTTTAAAGTTCCACCTTCCATATAAAAACTGGAACCTTTATCAAGATAAATTGCTGCTCCATATGATCTAAAATCATAACGAGTAATTATGTTATCAGCAATTTCACCACCATACATTTTCAAAGTAGAATCGCCAACTAAACTAACTCCACTTCCATAATAAGATGAACCATTATGATAATAATAATAATTATTTCTAATAATTGCATTTTCTCCTATAAATGCTTTACCAGAGTTTAATCCTAATATACAACCATTAGCTTGTATATTTTTATTTTTACCACCATCAAGAATAATATTTTCTAAAACAAGTGATCCTTTATTTACCACTATCATATTTCCTAAATATGAATCACCACGTACTATGGTATATTGATTATCACCCTCAGAAACTAATTTCGTTGGAACGGTAACTTGAAGTTCTTCTGTTACATCAATATTTGAAGATAAGTAAATTGTACCTCCCGTTATTAAAGCTTCCTTTAATTCTTCCAACGAATCTATTCCATATATACCATCTTCAGAAGTAATACCTGCTTCCTTTGTAATTGCTTCACTTTTTTCAGCTTTTGTTATTTCTGCTAAATGTTTTTCATTATAATTAGCAAAGTGTGTTTTTGCTAATTCAAACATTGAAAAAGAAAAAAGTGAAATCAAACAAATAACAAACATAGGTATTAATAGTTTGCTAATTTTATTTCTTTTTAAAATTCTCTTATTTTTCATTAAACTACCTCTATTCTATTACTATTAATAGTATACCCCCCCCCGGTCAATATTTGTCAACCTGTTAATAAACTTTTTTCGTTATATCAATGATTATTCTTATTAATTTATTCACACAAAAAAAAGATAGTTATTCACTATCCTTTTCATGTATTTTATCAATTAATCTTTCGATTTTATCGCCATAATCAACTGAATTATCATAAACAAATCTTAATTCTGGTGTATGTCTTATTTCTATTCTATTAGCTATCTTTGTTCTTAAATATCCAGCTGTATCATCATTTAATTCTTTTTCAAGTTTTTTATGATCTATTTCTAACATTGAAGTAAAATATACTTTAGCTAAACCTAAATCATTAGATACAACAACACCTGTAATATTTATCCTTTTAAGAATTGAATCATGAGCTTCTAAAGCACATATATTACTTAGTTCTTGCGCTATTTGTGAACCAATTCTCTTTAACTTAATTTGATTCATCTTTTAACCTCAACAACTTCATATATTTCTAAAACATCACCAATTTTAATATCCGAATAATTATCTAAAGTAATACCACATTCATAACCTTTTTTAACTTCTTTAACTTGATCTTTTTCTCTTTGTAAAGAAGCAATTTTTGTATCAATAATAACTATTCCATCACGAATAAGTCTAACATTAGCTCCACTTTTTACTACTCCATCAGTAACATAAGAACCAGCTATATTACCAACTTTAGAGAACTTAAATATTTTTCTAATTTCAACTTCACCAATAACTTTTTCTTCAAATTCAGGATCAAGCATACCATTCATAGCTGCTTCCATTTCCTCAACTAATTTATAAATTATTGTATAAAGTCTAATATCTACGCCATATTCTTTAGCCATTTCTTTAGTACTATTAGATGGACTTACACAGAATCCTAAAATAATTGCATTAGAAGCTTGGGCTAAAACTACATCACTCTCTGTAATTGTTCCAATACCACTTCTTATAACTTTTACTTTAACACCATCAACATCAATTTTTTCTAAAGCATTACGTACTGCTTCTTCAGAACCTCTAACATCAGTTTTTAAAACAACATTGATTTCTTTAGTATTAGAATCAATTGAAGCAAATAAATTATCAAGTGATAATGTTTGTTTTTGGAATTTTTGTTCACGTAACTGAATACTACGTTTTTCCGCAACACTCTTTGCTTGACTCTCTGTTTCAAAAGCCATAAATTTATCTCCAGCTGATGGATTAGCTGATAAACCAGTAATTTCAACAGGCATTGAAGGTCCTGCTTCAACTATTGAATTACCTAAATCATCTTTCATTGTTCTTACTTTACCATAAGTAGTTCCAACAACAATAGGATCCCCAATACGTAAAGTACCATTTTGAATTAATAATGATGCTACCCCACCAATATTTTTATCCATTTTAGATTCAATAACTGTACCTAAAGCATAACGATTTGGATTAGCTTTTAGTTCTTGCATTTCAGCTATTGCTAAAATAGTTTCTAGAAGTAAATCTATACCTTGACCAGATTTTGCTGATATATCAACAAATGGTATATTTCCACCCCATTCTTCAGGTGTAATATTATGTTCAGCCATTTCTGTTCTAATACGATCTGGTTTAGCATCTGGTTTATCTATTTTATTAACCGCTACCACAATAGGTACATTAGCTGCTAAAGCATGATCAATAGCTTCTTCTGTTTGTGGCATAACTCCATCATCAGCTGCTACTATAATAATAACGATATCTGTAATACTAGCTCCACGTGCTCTCATTTCTGTAAATGCTTCATGTCCTGGAGTATCAATAAATGTAACTTTATGACCATCATGTTCTATTTGATAAGCCCCAATAGCTTGAGTAATTCCTCCATATTCAGAATCAACAATTTTACTTTTTCTAATTGTATCAAGTAAAGTTGTTTTACCATGGTCAACATGTCCCATAATTGTTACAACAGGAGGTCTAGTTACTAAATCTTCTTCACGATCATTAGCTTCAAACTCTTCAAAATTAGTAACATCTTGTGTTTCTTCTTTCTTTAAAGTTTTATTATAATCTAAAGCTAATACACTAGCTGTTTCATAATCAATTGGATTATTTAAACTAAGCATTAAACCTAATCCCATAATCTTCTTAATTAAATCAGTTCCATTAACTTCTAAAGCCGTTGCTAAATCACTAACAGACATATTTTCTTTATACAAAACTACATTATCTTCATTAGCATTACTCATCAACTTCTCTTTATGTTTATACATTTCTTTTCTTTTTAACATATAATCATCTTGTGAACTTTGAAGTTGACTTTTCTTTTTTAACTTTTGTTTCTTATTAGTTGTCCCAAAGTTTCTATCTAAATTATTTGATTCAACTAAATCCTCTACAACTTCATCAATTGCGTCTTCTTCCTCATAATCAGTTTCACTATCAGTACTAATAAGATTAATTGTATTATCAAGAATTATAATGTCATCTTCTGATAATTCATCATCACCACTCTTAACATTAATTCCTAACTCACTACATTTCTTAAGTATTTCTGCTACTGAATGATTAGTATCAATTGCATATTCTTTAACACTCATCATCTTAACTCACCTCTATCTTTCTTTATTCTTTTACAATATTTAACATTTCCTCATATACTTCTTCAGGAATAGCCACTTCTAAGATACGTTCTAACGCTTTCGTATCACGAGCTTTTTTTATTACTTCTTTATCTTTCTTTAAATAAGCTCCTCGACCATTAGCTTTTCCTGTTATATCAACAGATACATTGCCATCTTTATCACGAACTACTCTAAGTAAATCTTTTTTTAGTGTCTTTTCTTTTGTAATAACACATGTTCTTTCTGGCATTTTTTTCATGAGATCAACCTCAATTCTTAATTATTTCCTTCTTCATTAACTTGATTTAATGTTTTAACTTCAATTTTATATTTAGTTAATTTAGAAGCTAATTTTATATTTGTTCCTTTTTTACCAATTGCTAAAGATAAATTTTCATCATTAACAATTGCTAAAGCTTCTTTCTTCATTGAATCAGTAATAGTAACAATTGCATCTTTAGCAGGACTTAATGCATTCTTAATATATTCTGCTGGATCTGCATTATATAAAACTATATCTACTTTTTCACCATTTAATTCTTTTAATATTGAAGCAATTCTTGAACCTCTTTCGCCAATACATGCTCCTATTGCATCTATTCTTTCATCAGTTGATTCAACAGCAACTTTACTTCTTACTCCAGCTTCTCTAGCTACAGCATGTAAAATTATTGTTCCATCAGCTAATTCAGGTATTTCAGATTCAAATAATCTCTTAACAAAACCATAATGTTTTCTTGAAAGTAAAATTAATGGTCCTTTCGTATTAGATTCAACTTTAGTAACGTAAACTTTAATACTAGAACCCATCTTTACTTCTTCACCAGGTATCATTTCTGATTTAGGTAAAATGCCTCTTGTACGTCCAAGTTCTACATAATAGTTACGTACATCTTCCATTGCTAAAGTACCTACTAACATTTCATCTTGTTTATCAGCAAATTCAGCAATAATTGATTCTTTTTCAGCTTCTCTTATTTTTTGCATTATAACTTGTTTAGCTGTTCCAGCTGCTACACGACCAAAATCTTTAGGTGTAACTTCTTTTTCAATTGTTTCTCCAACTTTTATATCAGGTACTATTTCACGCGCATCTTCAAGTAGAATTTGTGCATCAATATTTATTTCTGGTGGAACATCTACTTCATTACCTTCTTCATCAATTATTGTATCTCCTTCATCAATTTCAGGAACTACAACATAATAAGACATAACTTTAATTTCCCCAGTAGTTCTATTAATATCTACTCTAACATTTGTTTTAGAACCAAAATTCTTTTTATAAGCCGTTGCTAAAGCAAGTTCCATAGCTTCAAATACTACGTCTTCAGAAATACCTTTTTCTTCAACTATTCCTTTAACAGCTTTAATGAATGCTTCTGGATCCATATGTCCAGTATCTTCAACAACATCTTTTTTTCTTGCCATTTTAAACACTTCCTTTTTCTTTACTTACAATATCTAAGATATATGAATCATCAATCAAATCTAGTTTATCTACAATTGGATTAATAATATTTGTTGCTTCAACAATAGTATCTAAATCTATACCATTTACTTTATCTAGTTCAATACGTAAGAAATTATAATTTCCTTCCGTTTCATAAACTATACTATCAACTATTATATCCATCTCTTTCATTGGTTCTGTAATCGCTTTTCTTATTTCTTCTAATATTTTATTCATGATTCACCTCTTTAAACTAATAATAAAAGTGGGATATTACGCCCACTTAAATCTGATACCTAAATTATAACATAAATTTCCAATTATGCAAGGTTTTAATTAGAATTATCCCTAATTTCACCCTATAAAACGATACAAAACATCAATTTCTACTTAATATATCCATTTTGTACTACTTTTGTTTCATTAATAACCATAAAAGCCCTTAAATCAATATCTCTAACTATTTTCTTTAATCTCCTTAAATTACGACTATTTAACGTAATAAATAATATATCAGCATCTTCTTCCTTATACGTATTTTTCGTCTCTACTACTGATACGCCAAACCCTTCAGAACGAATCTTTGCTATATTCTCTTTACTAGCTTGTGTTGTCATTACTTCTACACTAATCAAACTATTAACTACCGTATTTGAAATATATGTCCCTATAATTGTTCCTGTCGCATACCCCGCTGAATAAAAAATAACTATCCATATACTATTATATTCTGAATTTAACGCTTCCTTAACTACTAAAAACCAAATAAAAATCTCAAAAAAACCAATTATTCCTGCTAATAAAGTTTTACCTCTCACAGAATAATTAGTTCTTATAGTTCCTAAACTTACATCTACTATTCTCGCCAAAAATATTTTAAGACATAACATTAATAGCATTAAGATCCTCCCTTAATTACCGCTATTAATATTATTCCCACAATAACAATTATTATAAACATAATTGCTTTACCAATTTTAGCATCGCCATCAGTATTAGATTCCCTTTTATACATAGCTGTATCTTTATTACGATACATATTCCATCTTGGATCAAGCATTTCTTGCATATCTTTTTGTTGTGATATTGGAATCATTCTTCCACACTCCGGACAAACTCCCCCTTTAGTTGGTAAAGCAGCTCCGCAATATTTACAATTCATATATTATCACCTTAATTTATTTTACCATAAAATAAAGACTAGTTTCTACTAATCTTCATCATATTCTTCAATAAAATTCTTACTTTTATGTGGTTCTTCCCTTAGTAAATCATTATAGTCTTGTTGACGTAATGCTTCATATATCATAATAGCTACTGTATTAGATAAATTTAACGCCCTAACTTTATCAGTCATTGGCATACGCATACACCTATCTATATAAGGTTTTAATATTTCTCTTGGAATACCTGTTGATTCTTTCCCAAAAACAAAATAAATATTTTTACTACTATCACTATAATCAAATGAAGTATGAGGTTTATGTCCATATCTTGTTAAGAAATAGAACTCCCCCTTATCACCATTCTTATCCATAAAATCTTGCCAATTCTCATATACTGTATAATGACAATTATCTATATAGTTAACTCCACTTCTTCTTATATACTTTTCATCTAAAGAAAAACCTAATGGTTTAATTAAATGTAAATAAGTATTAGTAGCTACACAAGTTCTCATTATATTCCCTGTATTACCAGGTATCTCCGGTTCAAATAATACTACATTAAGCATAATTTCCTCCTAAAATAAATAAGACCATCAGGTCTTATTCTTTTTCAATATTATTACGATCTAATAACTTTTGAAAATCTCCGACATTCATCGTATTATTATCCAATCTATTAATAATGTCAACTATTTTTCCATCACTACAATAAATAATCGTTGGAACAGAAGTTACTTCCTTACCATTAGCATCTAAAACTTCATCTAATGTTTTATTAATCTCCTCAACATAATTATCATTATCTTTAATATCCGTAACATTTAAATAATATAATTTATCATTAATTCCATAATCACGAATAAGATCTTCAATATCTTTTTCCATATTATATACATCTTCTGAACCAGTATAACTTACATAAATAAAATAATCACTTAATGGTTCTGAAAAAACTGAACTAACTTCTTCTAATTTTAATTCTTTAGAAATTACTTTATTATCAACTAAATATGATGTTGCTAATCTATTTTCATTAACTACCTTATACCACGCAAAAGCATACCAAGCCAATAAAATTACTACGACAACTATAACACCTGCAAGAACATAATTTTTAATTGGTACAAAACGTTCATTCTTTTTAACACTAGTCATAGTATCATATCCTCTCCTACTAATATTTTAACATATATTATTTTTTTATGTAAAGTAACTTTACCTATTTTATAGGCAATTTTACTATAAACATTACAAAAGTATACATATTATACTTTAGGAGGAATAAAAATGTTTTTTGATGATATATTATTTGATACTAATATAAAGATGATTAGTAATCCTGAATTATTTGATGAAAAGAATGGTTTTATGTATGGTAATATGTACAAAAATGAATATGTTCCATATAAAAACTATCGTGTAAAGAAATTAAACGCTCTATCTTCTAAGGAAGAATTAATCTTAAAACTATACGAATATGATTTTGCTTTAAATGATTTATCTTTATATTTAGACCTACACCCCGATAATGAATATGTATATAATTTATTTAAAAAATATACGGAAGAAGCTAAAAAGTATACAGAAGCTTATGAAAAATTATATGGTCCATTAGAATTAACTGATAGTAATTATACTACTTATATGTGGGAGAAAGGACCATGGCCATTTGAAGGAGGAATAATGTAATGTATAAGTATGTAAAAAAATTAAATTACCCTATTAATATTAAAAAGAAAAATCTAAAAATGGCTAAATGTCTTATTACTCAATTAGGTGGCCCAGCCGGTGAATTAGGTGCTGCCTTACGTTATTTCAGTCAAAAATTTGCCATGCCTGATGATAAAGGTCGTTCTTTATTAAACGATATCGCCACTGAAGAATTAGGTCATTGTGAAATGATTGGTACTATTTTTCGTCAACTAGTAAAAGATGCCACTCCTGAAGAAATAAAAAGTACAGGTTTTTCAAGCTACTTTACAGATCATGGTCTAGGTGTTTATCCTGTTGATGCCTCTGGTAATCCTTTTAGTGCTTTAACATTTAACTCAACAGGTGATATTTTAGCTGATTTATCTGAAGATATGGCTGCCGAAGAAAAAGCCCGTGCTACTTATGAAAATCTTATCGATCTAGCCGATGATGAGGACTTAATTGGTCCATTACTATTCTTACGTCAAAGAGAAATAGTTCATTTCAATCGCTTTAAAGAATTATACGATTATTATAAAGAAAATATGCAAAAAGACCCTAGAATAACCAACTAGAGTCTTTTTCCTTTTAATTCCTTAACTAATCCTAAGAAATCTCTTTCATTTAATAAAGAATCACTTACTAAACAAACTATAATACTATCATTGCTTTCCTTCATTGTTTCAAAATTACGTAAAAATTTAGCTCTCGATACTAAGAAATTGCCAATCATATAAGTATCATGACTAACTCGATATTGACTATCAAACTCCTTAACAACTGAAGAATCTTTAACCTTACTAATTTTATTTCCTTCAATTCTTGTCAAATCAGGTAATAAAGCTAAATAATCATCTAAATCTTCATCCCTCATAAAACTCTTATCACTACTTCTAACCTCTTTACGTAATAATTTATTACTTGTTTCAAATTCTTCACCTATCTCACGATAAACTAAAATTCTTTTTATTGTCTGTAACGGATTATCAGTTTCACATATACTAATAAATAAATACAACGGAATATTATTTTCTAATAATAAATCATAAATATTTAAATAATTAAAATGACATACTAGATAAATATAATTATTCTTAGTTAAATCATATTCCCCTAAAACACTTAAAATATTCTTAATCACTATTGGTGTTTTAAATAAAATACTATCATCATAAAACATACTATTAAAATCCATAACTGGTTTTAAAATATCATAATTAGTTAATAATTCATTATATTTTATTTCAAACATTTTTAAATTATTAACTAATGTTTCTTTTCTTAAAACATTTGCTGATAGTAAAAACTTTATCTTATTTACTTTATCATCAGTTAATGAAAGTAAAACATCACTATATTCACTTAATATTCTATTTAATGATAAGCCTAAACTTTTTAAAAAATCTAAAATATATTGTATATTTTCTTTTAAAGATAATTTTTCTAAACTATTTAACAACTTACTATCTATTGAATTAACATCTATTCCATTACTATATAAATATTTTACAAGTGGTGTACGATTAATTATTCCTTCTTGTTTTTTTATTTCACCTTGTACCATTTCATCTTTTTTCGCTAAATTGTCAAATATAATATTATATATTTGTTCTAATAGTTCTAATTCTAAATATATGTGCCAATCTTTTGGCATTTCGTCTAATTCTAAAATCGATAAATCTTCTACTTTAGCTTGAACTTCTTTCGTATACTTTATTTTTTCTTTAGCTATTTCATGACGATAATTAACTCGTTCTTCTGCTTCTTTAACACCATTAACAACTAGTTCAATACAAGCTTTTAACTGACTTTTATTATATATTTGTTTCATTAACTTATTTTTTATAATAAGATTTTTTTCTTTGATATTAATTTCTGTTATATCTCTTTTTAATTTTAAAAAACTAGCCATTATTACTGAAACATTAACTAAATTGAAATTAATAAATTCTGGTGTTAATCCAAGTTTATTCATACATTCAATAGCTTTATTATTTAATCCCCCATTACTAGTATTTAAAGCTTTAGCTAAATCTAATAATGTATTTCTTTGATTAGCAAATGACCATTGATTTATTTCTTTTCTTATTTCTAAAACCATTTTATAAGCTTCATCAAAAGACATAATATTATTATTAGTAAAATAGAAAAAAATTAAAAAAATCTTAAAGGGTTCCATATGTACTAATTCACTTTTATTAACACAATTAGCTTTCTTAGCTAATTCATCTACATATGGTTTAATTTGATATTCACTTTTTTCTAATAAAACCAATTTAAATTCGTCTAATTCTTTATCTATTAAAGAATTTAATTTACTTATTATATCCATCTTAATCACCTAACCCCTTACTTACAACCATATTAGCTTCTAAAAATGAATATATTTGTCCAACCAATTCAGCTTGTTCTATATAAAAATCAGGATTATTAACATTACTTAAAATATAATTATAAGTATTATAATATCTATTATGTGCTTCATCATAATAAGCTGTAATTCTTGTACTTTTTTGTTTATCTTTAAAAAATAAAGAAGATATTATTATTAAGTTATTTTTAACAAAATATAATATTCTTAATCCATTCGGATTACGATATTCATATAAATTTTCTTTTGCTCCTTCAATCGCTTTTAAATCTTTAGTTTGTAAGAAATATCCTTCAATAATTTTATCAAACGCATTTTTTATTTCTTTACATCTTTCAGGGTATTTTTTTATATCTTCAAGTAAATAAGTACTTTGACTATTAGGCATTAAGATAATATTAGAGTTATTTATACCTTCTGTATTATTATCTAAAGTAACACTTTTCTTAGTATATTGTTTTAAATGATCTAATATTTCACTATAAACCATTAATTCACTTTGTAATTCCTTAATATCAGCAAAAGAATCTTCTAATATTGCTTCTCTAATAATAAGTTGATGTAATTTAATTTCTTTTAAGAAATGTAGTTTTAATCTAATAATATCATCTTTTGTTAAAGTATCTAAAAAAGTATCTAGTTCTGTTTCAAAATTACAATATGTAACATAATCAATTGCTTCACTTAAATCTTTATCATCTTGTTTTACAGTAATTACTTCCCTTTCACACTTTTCTGTCTTTCTATGTTCTTCTTTATGTAACGGTCTAACATTAGCAATATATTCTTGTAAATGTTTTAAATATTCACGATGAGTTTGAATCATTTCTTGATTATTTAAATATATATATCTATAACATTCAACGATTTCTTGTAAAGTAGGATTTTCAATATGTTCATATAAAAAATCTAAAGGATTGGTAATATAATAATCTATTTTTTCCATTTCTTTAGCGAATTTATCTATTCTATCCATTGTAATCCCCCTTTTTAACTTTCTTTATTATACTTATCGCTATTTTTTTGTCAAATTAAAAGGTCAAAAAAAAGACCATTAATTGGTCTTTTTATTAAACTCTATAAATCTTATTATGTTTTTTAGCAATTGCAACAGCACTAATAGCAACTAATGCTCCAGCAGCTAAGATAGCATATGATGCAAATGCACCTGTAGGAGGACCTGCAGGAGGTTGTCCTGGTCCATAGTGAACTTCAGTACAGAAATAATCTTCTGAGCCTTCCATTTTATAATTAGTTACTTCGTTCGCTTCTTTTGTAAATACACACAATTCACCACAGCTTGAATTAGCATCAATATTCTCATCGATATGAGCGATAACTTTACCAATAACCATCATACCGTTACCAGTACCAGTTAAATTTTGAATATCAGCTTTAGGTGCTCCAGATTTTACTGTTATTGACGCATCTTTAGTAGTTGAATAAAATAATGCACATCTATAAGGATCGCCTTCACCAATTTGCCAATCAGCTTTTTTTGCCTTTAAAGTTGGATCAAAAGTACACGTAAATTCAATATTTGTACTATCATCAATTTTAATAGTTTGTTTCTCATCACTATTAGCAGAAGCTTCATAAGCTACAGCACTCGTCCCATCAATATATGGTTCAACACTATCAAATATTAAGCCATCAGTTGTGTACAATCTAGTAACAAAACCATGTACTTTACCATTTGATTGATTTCCTTTACCACGAATGTAGCAAGTTGTTTTACCACCAGGTTTCAAATTTTCATTTGGACTACATACTGGAGTATCATTAGCAAAACCAATAGATGCACTAACATCCAATACTCCAACTAATAGAAATGAACAAACAGATACAAAAATAACTAATATTAGATTTTTTAATGTTTTCATAATACCTCTCCTATACTTATTCTTCCATATTCTGATTTTATTATAACATGAAAAATTATAAAGTGTGAATTTTTTTTGAAAAATTTACATTTTATGTTATTATTATATATAGTAAAAGATAAACTGGAGATGAGTACGATGAAAAAAATAACAATTCAAATTCAAAATAATTCCCTTATTTTTAAGTACCGTACTAATAAACCCGTTTCTGTAAACTTATTAAATACTAACGTTATTTCCAATAACGAATTAGTCTTTAGTGATGAATACTTAAAAGAAAATACTAAAATAGTTAGCCTTTTTCTCGCTGATTTAGCTAAAATAAGAGAGATAAATGAAATTAAAGTAAGTAGTATTGAAATTGCTTTACTAATTATTGACATTATTGCTAAATTAAATACAATCACTAGTCTTGTTATTACAGAAGATGAAGTTATCTCTTATGAACTATGTGATAAAATAACTAAACTTAAAAATATAAAGAAAATAAATTGTTATAGTATTCCTCAATTCTTAATTGAATTATTAGATAAAAACGATATAACTGTTGAATCACGTAATGAAGTATTATTTACTAGTAACTTTATGTCAGAAAATAATCTTACTTCATTTTCTAAAATATACTATAAAACTAATATTAGAATTCCTAATGTCTTAACAGTCGATGATTTAAAAGATATTGAAACTTTCTTTAGTATTAATAAATATTTAAAAGTCATTCATTTTGATAAATATTCTGAAGAAAATATTTTAAATGTTGTTAATCTTATCAAGAAGCTTAAGAAGAAAAACTTATCTATTGAATTACATGATGATATTGATGATGAAAATTGTATTATTAGATTAAGAAATATTAATAAAGATTTAAAGCGTAAAAATAAATCTAAAATATCATTAATCTACTCAGAAGATTATATTGAAAAAAATTATTTACAACAAATCATTTTCACAACTCTTAAAATATGTGCTACTATTATCTTCTTAATTATTACTTCTGTTCTTGGTTATATTTTTTATAACAATTATAATTCTGAATTAAAAGTAGATAAAATTAAAGATAATATAAATGAAACGATTGCTGAAGAAACAACTAAAAACATTGAAGAAGTAAATAATTCTTATTTCATCCCTGGTTCTTATGATACTCTTTTAAAAATAAATAAAGATACAGTCGGTTGGTTAATTGTTCCAGGCACAAAAATTGACTATCCTATCGTTAAGGGCACAGATAATAGTAATTACTTAGAAAACAATTTCTATAATGAACCTGATTTTAATGGCTGGCTATTTATGGATTATCGTAACAATGATAAAGAATTAGATGATAATACTATTATTTTTGGTCATAATCGTTTCTCAAGTGGTGTTATGTTTGGTACTCTTCAAAAACTTCGTAAAAAATCTTTCTTTGAAAAAGAAGAAAATAACTACATAACATTTAATACTATGGAACACGGTTATAAATGGCGTGTCTTCTCAGTTTATAGTATTAACGTTACTAGTGATTATCTATATAATTCTTTCTTAGAAGATAATGAAAGACAAAAATTCTTTGATAAACTAAAGAAAAGAAGTCAAATAAAATTTGATGTTGATGTAACTAGTAAAGATAAAATTCTTACTTTATCAACTTGTTTAAGTACTAATAATCGTTTAGTAGTTCATGCTGTATTGGTTGAAGAAACAACTCTTAAAGAAGATATAACTACTTAAAGTTTAAAAAAAGACTTAATTTACTTTAAGTCTTTTTGTTTTATATGATATAATTATTAAGAATATGGAGGGGTTCATATGAATATTAATGAATTAAAAGTAATGTTAGAAAATTTAATCCATTCTTTATTATATAAAAGTTCCAAAAAAACCGAAAAAGAAGAAAAAATTGAAAAAGATATAATTAATTATCTACAAAATAGTGAAAATCTTATTGAAGATCTTCGTCTTTTAATGTCTACTAAAAATAATGAAAACTATTTTATGTATGATAATTACTTAAAAGAATTTCTAATCAATTTAAAAGAAGAACAAAGAAAACATATTATATATAATCAAAGCGATTATGAAGAAATTATTAAAGATAGAAGTATTCTTCTAGCTCTTTGGAATACTCTTTCAAATGACGAAAAACTTAATTATTTAAAAGATAAAAAGAAATATAATGACATTGATATATCTTTTATTAATAGTGATTTAAATAATACTAATCTTAAAGATAGTGAAATCATATCAGCCATTATTAATAATAATGATATATTAAGTAAAATCCCTAATTATAGTATTGATTTAAACTATTCTTACTCTATCCTATCATTATTAAATCTTAATGATGATAAAGTCTGTTGTATTTTAACCAAAGACTCATTTACAAAAATTCTTTTAAAAAAATGTAAAACATTTGAAGAATTTTATAATTTATATAATAGTAATAAAGAAATATATAATTTTATCAAACCTAATAGTTTAATCTTTAATAATGACGATAATGAAAGTATTTACGACTTTTTATTAACTAATCCTAATTTTATTGGTAAATTTAATCCTAAGTATTTAGAACTATTTAGTATTATCGAAATATCTAAAATAAGTGAAGATCCTAAATTAGATAATGAATCATTTAGTTCTATTATTCAAAAACTATATAAGTATAATAATGAAAAAGCTAATCTTTATTTTAGTGAAGAAAATTTAAAAAGATGTCCTAAAGATAGTATTACTGTCTACCCTTTTGATGATTTAGAAGAATCTCTTCAAACTAAAATTTTTAAGAGTTATTCATTATTTAATCGTTTTATCGATACTATTATTATTGAAGCTATTAATAATAAATTTAATGAAGAAGACATTGTTAGTAATCTTCGTGATGATAACTTTGTTAACGATACTAGTTCTTACGCCATTGAACTTTTAATTAATAAATTAAGTTTCAAAGCCGCATTTAATATGTTACAAAGAAAAATTATTTTCGACAAAATAAGTAATCTTCATATTAAAGTAAATGAAAAAGATAGTATTTTTGTTAAAGGATACTTAGATAGTCCTATTTTAATCTATAAATCAGAACACAATATGGTTTATGAAATGCTTAATCTTTTAAATGATGAAGATGTTTTATATTATATAAATCTACCATATATTCTCGAAAACTTAAGTAATTACGAAATTATTAATTTATGTCTTAATAAATCTTTAGATATTAATAAAGTATTAGATATTCCTGAAATATTAAATAAATTTAATACAACTGATACCATAACTTATATTGATCGTTATTTTGAAAACAAGATAGATTTAAAAATCTTTAAAAACTCACTTTTAATAAAAAAACTATTTAATCTAAGTGATAATCAAATTGCTGAAATAGATTTTGATGAAGTAAGTTATCTATATGAAACTATTAGAATGAAATCATTATTATCTAAACAAGACTTCAAGCCATCAGTTCTAAGTTATAAAAGCATTTTAATCAGTTATTTATCACTAGGTCTAGAGGAAACATTAAAAATTGTTAATAATGGCAATATGGATATTACTTTAGATGAAGTAAAAAACCTTCAAAAAGACATTATTAATGAAAGAGTCTTAATCTTTAAAGAAAATAACTCATCTATTTTCCAAAATATGGCAAAAAAAATTATCAATAGTTTAAAAGATATTGAATTAACTGATAATATAAATGATTTTGCTAAAGAAATTAGAAAAAATACTTACTTAGATAATGTTCTATATATAATGTTAGATAATAATTTTGATACCTATAATTCGATCATTGATCGTTTCTACGATTATCTAAAATATTCAACATACGATAAATATAGTGCTAAAAAAATCTTATATGATTACACAAATTCTTTTACATCATTATATATTGATAATAAATATAATGAGTATAATAATAACTTCGATAAATTAATTATGAAAAACTTTAAACCTAAAGAAAGAATTATCTATAGTAAAAGAAAAGAATATGGTGAATGTTTCTTAAAGAAACTAAAACTTAAACTATTTGTTAGAGCTTTAACAGATCCTAATAAAGAATCATATATTCCATATTTTAAAGATAATTATCCAATCAATAAGATTAAAGAAAAATATCTTAAATTATTAGCCAATAAAGATGTTGATTTCGATAGTATTTTAGAACACGTTTTAACCCCTATCATCAATGATCGTTTTGATAAAGAAAACTGTCTAAATAAACTAGGCATTAAAAAACCTAAAGATGCCGATATTTATATTAAATATTTAAAAGATATTAATACAATAACTGAATTAAATTTAAAAATTGAAACATTGAGAAGTTTATACAATAATCAAGAAGTATTAATGATAATGAATAGTATTTGTTATCATGATAAATTATCTTTTAAAGTAAAACAATCAACCCAAAATCTAATTAATAAATATCAAGATATTGTTTCTAATTTAAATGGTGAAATATATATTGATAAAAATACTTATAAATTCATCTATAAAGATAATATTGATATCTATAATATTGATGAAATAATTGAATATCATAATTATATTGAAATATTAGATGAAATAATTACTAAAACATATAATTATGCTAATCGTAATATTTGTACTGAGAAAATTAAAAATGCTTTTAATCACGATTATTTAAAAGCATTAGAAAACGAAGATTTCACCTTTCCTATTACTAATAAATATTATGAACTTAAAAAACGTGTTTTATCTATTAAAGATATTGAAAACATCTTTAATGGTTATGATTTATTAAATTATAAAAAAATAGATGACGATTTAAAATCATTCTTAATTGATAAAAAGAATTTAATAATGGTTGCTGATGGCTATTACGATGGTATTGTTGATAACCTAGGAGTTATTATCTCTAAGTGGGATAAAATAAAAGAATATGTATCTAACCTAGATTTAGACATTAATAACATAAATTTAATTAATATCGAAAACATATTAACTTTAATAAACTTTGATAACAATCCATTAGCTAAAGTCCTTGATAAAAGCGTTATTAAAGCAACTTACGATGATGGTTACTATGAAGTATTAGATTTAAATAAACGTATTGAAATACTAATGAATTTATTTAGAGATTCATTTAAAAGAGTTAGTAGTACAATTCCATACTTAGATTATGTAGATAATGACTATGAAATAAAAGTCTTAGATAATTATAATCAAGATATGTTTAAGTCAATAAAAGGTTCACTATATAAAGTCGGAGCTATTGGTAATGACTTCTTACACTACTCTATCCTTGATAAAAATGGTATGCAACTAGGTATTTACTACAATAATAATTTAGTTGCTAAAATCCTTGGTGTAAGAAATGGTAATACATTATATTTAAATTCATTAGAAGGAACTAAAGATACAGAGTATAACGAATTATTACGAAACTTTGCTATACGTTTAATAAGTATTACTAAAGACGATACAGAACCAATTGAATTTGTTACTATTGTTAATAATAATATTTATCAAAGTCGTAATGGTTTAAATATCGATACTACATTATGTCCAGTTATTAATAATCCTATTAATAAAGTATATATGGATTATGAAGAATTCGGTTCTAATAAATCACTTCTAAACCCTGATGATATTTATACTAATTATGAAGATAATATTAGTACTCTACTTGCTAGTAATGGTGTTGTTGATAAGAATAATTTCAAATACTATGATGCCGATTCTAAATATCTAAGAAAAAGAAATACTGTTATAAAATTAAGTAATAATATCGGTGAAGAATATTTAGATAAGATCAGTTCTATTATGTATTTATGGCAATTAGAAAATAAAGATGAAGTGGTTGAAGATGTTTCATTAAGTATGATGAAAACAATCTATTTAGGTGATGATTTTGTTCTCTTTATCACAGAAAAAGATAACTATATCAAGTTTATTCTTCCATATGATGAAAGAGCTACAAAAGAAGTTAATCTTATTATAAATACAATAGAAGAGATGAATTAATCTCTTCTATTTTTATTTTCTTTATATACTCTTTTTATATATTCATAATTATTATTTATTCTTTCATCTTTATCATTTATTTTTATTGCTTCTTTAATATATTTATACGCCATTCCATATTTCTTATTTTGAAAACAAACAACAGCTAATAAGTCATATATTGTTTCATTCCAAGCTTTTTCTTCATTAATATATGTATAACTTTTCTTTTCTATCTTTAAAGCTTTCTTTAAATAATACTCAGCATTAATATAATCTTTAATCGAATAATATAAGTATCCTAAATCAAAATATGGTTCTCTTAAATAAGGTGCTTCTAATATTGCTTTCTTATACCACATAATAGTTTCTTCTACAAAACCTTTCCCATAATAACAAAAAGCCATATACCTCATTGAAGCACATCTTTCATCTTTCCAAACAGCACTAGGTAATGCCAAATGTTTATGTAAAGTATCAATTGCTTTATCATATTCCTTATAATACATATATTCACGCCCTAAATAATGCATATTACGATCATCCGTAGGATCTTCTTTTACGGATAATTCTAATAATGGCAAATAAGAATTACGAGATTTACTAAAATCTTGATAATGATTTAATACAATATCAGGAATTAATATTTCTTTTTCTTTTATTAAACACTTTAATACTTCATGAACTGGATGATGCCATATATATCCAAATCTAGAATGAATTTTATTTAAATAAAATACCGTTCCTGGTTTACCATACTTATCAAAACTCCAATTATATAAATACCTTCCTCTAGTTACTCCAGCACTCCAACTTTCTTTTACTTTCTTCGCCCATCCCTTTTCAAATCTTTCATCTAAATCAGTACATACACATATATCCGTATCTAAAGAAACATATGATAATGAAATATTTCTCGCTTCATCAAATCGCCACGGCTTAATTATCTTCTCATAAACTTTTATTTTAGGACATTCCTTTAAATATTTTATTGTCTTATCACTAGATCCAGTATCTAAAACGACTATCTCATCAGCTTCTTTCATTGATTCATACCATTCTTTAACATTTTTTTCTTCATTTTTAGTAATTGCATATACTGCTAATTTATATTTATTCATTTACTCACCCAGTATATTTTATGTTTCTTTTATATTTATATTAACTCTATTTATGTTATAATTATTAATAATAGAGGGTGTAAATATGAAAGTTATAGATAATATTAAAAAATCTATTAATAATTTATCTAAACTTTTTTCTCTTAAAGAAAATCAAGAGGAAATAGATAATTTATATAAAACAATAAATACTATAACTTTCGTTTTAACGACTGTTATTTTTATTATTTCTGTCTTTACTATTTTTCTTGGTTTAAACTCAGTATTAAGTAAAAATGAAAGTAAATTAAGATATATAGAAGAAGATGGTATTAGATATATTGAGTTAGCTGATGGCTATATAAAAGAAGAATTAGTTGTTGAAACAGGTACAATCTTACCCGAATTAAAAAGTTATTTTCGTGAAGATTACGAATTACCAGATAATATTTCAGCTCAATATTTTGAAAATAATAACCTCTTAAATCTTGAACAATTTACATATAAAGTTAATGGTGATTATTATTTAAGAGGCATAAGAACAATTAACGTTACTATTTTTGGTGATTATGAATATAAAACTAAATTATCTATTGTCGATACTACTAGTCCCACAGTTACTTTACAAGACGTATCTATTCCTGCTGACAAAACTCTTGATTTAAAAAAATTTGTTAAAACATATTTGGATAATAGTCAAATAAATGACTATACAATAAATTTTAAAGAGGACTACGACCTAACTAAAGAAGGAACACAAAATGTTACATTAGTAGTATGTGATTTTTCCAATAATTGTAATGAAGGAACAGCTAAATTAACAATTACTAAAGCAACTAACCCTAATAGTTCTGGTAGTACATCAAAACCTAGTACAGGCAATTCTTCAAGTAGTAATAAAAAACCTAGTTCAAGTAGTAGTAATAGTAGTAGTTCATCTAGTAAATCAAAATCTAAAAAATCGAAAACATTACATTCATTTGATGCTTCAAATGTTATCACACCAACTTATCGTAGTTGTACAGTTGAAAATAAAAAAGAAAATAATTATACTTTAGTAATAGATCATTATGGTACTACAGAATCAATGAAGTTTAATTATATAGAATATACACGAGATGAAAAATGTAAATATAATATTATTGACTATAAAGGTAGACAAAATACCACTGTCAAATATGCATACTCTAAATTCAATGGTCGTGCTAAAACAATGTTAGAAGAAGCTATGTATATATATAATCAAAAAGATAATCCAGAAAGTGATTATAAAAATACCTTAAATGATTTCTTAGCTTATACAAATAATGCTCGTAAAAATGCTGGTATTAAAAATGTTGAATTAAATTATCATTTATGTATGATTGCTACAATGCGTGCTATGGAACTCGCATATTCTGGTATTCCTTATCAAAATCACTTAAGACCAGATGGAACTTACTGGGAAACAATATGGAACGAATATGGTTTATCAACTCCTTCAGCTAGAGGTGAAAATATTGTTATTGATTATGCTTCTGATAAATTAGCTTTCCAAGTATTATTTAGTTCAACACCACACCGTAATGCCATCTTAAATAATATGTATGGTAAAATGGGTGTTGGTAAAGTAGTATTTAATAACCATATATATATAGTTCAAACATTTTCAACATAAAAAAGACTTTTTTAAAAGTCTTTTTATTATGCTGCAGCAGCAGGACCAGTAGGTCCTTGTGGAATAGTTAAATTTAAAGTGTAATTAGGAGCTGTTCCATCTAACGAAGCAGCAGCATTAGTTCCTGGAGCCCCAGTAGTTACTGTTCCAATTGTTATAGTAGGTGTTTCTCCATCTGCTCCTGCTGGTCCCTGAATTCCTTGTGGTCCTGTATCACCCGTTGGACCTGTTGGTCCGGTTTCTCCGGTTGGTCCCGTTGGACCAATATCTCCTGTTAACCCGATTGGTCCCTGAATTCCTTGTGGTCCTGTATCACCTGTTGGACCCGTTGGACCTGTTTCTCCTGTTAAACCAATTAAACCCTGAATACCTTGTGGTCCTACGTCACCTGTTGGACCTGTTGGACCCGTTGGACCAGTTGAGCCAGTAGCTCCAGTTGCTCCAATAGTTCCTGGATTACCTTGTATTCCTTGAATTCCTTGAGGACCAGTCGGACCAATTATTCCTTGGATACCTTGAACGCCTTGAATACCTTGAGGTCCAGTTGGTCCAGTCGGACCTTGTGGACCAGTAGGGCCTTGTGGTCCCATAGATAAATCTCTAAATCCACAACAAGTACCATTAGATGAATTATTCTTATTATAGTTATTTATTTTTTGTCTTGCTGATTGCAATAAACAATTAGTGTTATTATTCATATATACCTCCCCTATAATAATTTATTCATTATCTATTATTTTGCATAGGAAATTTACCATAAAAAAACTATTTAAATTTCTTTAAATAGTTTTAATTAAAATGTTTTTCTAAATCGACAGCTTTAATTTGTAATAAGTAGATATCCTTATTATTCTTTATATAAAAATAACTCTTTTGTCCTTTTACTACTTCACAATATACTATTGGTAACTCTAAATTATTATAAACATCCATTAATTCATCAAAGTTCTTAATTTTAATAACATCAAATTTCTTTAAATCAATAATTGAAGAACTCTCTGCAATATACTTATCATATTTCTTTAATATTCTACCAATATATTTTTCATAAATACTTTTCTTATCTTTTAATAAGTAAAGTAAATTATATAAATTTAAAGCAAAGTAAATAACCAAAACTATACTAATACCAGCTAAATATAAAATATCATCTTTAGTTTTCAAGAAACTAATTCTTTCCAATTTTCTATTTGTTTCAACCAAATTCATATGGGTTATACTAGTAATCATTGTATCAGAATCTAATGGAATTATTATTGGAACTTCATCATTATCATTTAAAATGAAATTCTTTTCATCTTGACTATTATATTTTTGAACTTCTAAATATATTTTTAAATAATTTTTTGTCTCTCCACCAAATTGATTACTATAACTATTAGCTAAACTTTGATAATAAGCAAAATCAATATTTGAAACCTTTTCATTTATCTTATATTTATTATCATTCTCCATTTTAACTACTTTTGGTGTCATTAAATCAATTTTATCAGAATATAATTCTTTTTCATCATTGATATCATTAATTACTACTTCAGCCACTATATGATATTTAAAATCAATATCAGATAACTCATTAATACTAAATTCATAATTAAATTCAACATCTAATTTATCTATTAAATCCACTAAATAAACTTTATTACTTTTTTGAATATCATTCTTATCTAAATAATCTATATTCAATCCATTATCTTTTAAATATAATCGATAATTAGGAGTCCCTGTATTATTATATATTAACTCATTATTATCTTTAAAATTAAAATACAAATAGAATAAACCAATTGTTGTTGCTAAAAACAAAATAATTAAAGTAATTAAGAAAATTACTCTTGCCTTAAAACTAATATGTTTCTTTGAACTTATATCAATAATAATCCTTTCATTATTTTGATTCTCATTAACTAAAAAATTATCATTTTGTTCTTCTTCATTTTCCACTTCATAAGTTGTTTCTTCTAACATGTTATCATCTTGATTAGTTACATTATCTTCTATATTACTATCAACTTGATTTTCTCCTAAGTCTTCATCTATCTTACTTAAATTAGTTGTATCACCTAAATTAAGAATGTTAATTCTCGTATCATCTAAATTTAATAAATTATCATAATTAATTTCTTCAGTTGCATCTTCTATAACATTATAAGTATCAGTTTTCTTAATTGGTGCCGTATTATCATAAACATCATCATCTTTAATATCTAACTGTTTTTTAGAATAATCATTTTCTTCAAAATGATCTAACACATTAAAAATATCAGGATTTGTTTTTTCTAATAATTCTTTTTCTACCTTTTTGTTATTATTTTTATTTTTTACTTTACTTCTATTATTACGATTTCTATAATTATAGCTTCTTCTATTACGTCTGTTTTGTGATTTATTTTGTTTTTCCATTTTATATCACCTTTTTATTCTACATTATTTAGTATCTATCATTATAATTATATAAAAGATTAATAGTTATTTCAATAATCATATCTTTTTTGAATATAATAAAAAGGATTTCCTTTATGATATATAAGAAAATCCTTCTCTTATTAAATAGTTTTCAACATCAGTTAATCGAGAATAATTACTTCCGATATTTGTTAAATTTGTTTGAGTATATTTAATTATCATATTAGCAGTATCAAATGTGTAATTAGCTTCACCAGCTAAATTACTTTGATCTTCTTCAAATTTCTTTTGATCTTGATATTTATGTTCAACAATATGCGTACCACTTATTAAAATAGAATCTTCTTTATTATTTAAGAATCTTAAATTATATGTATCTGTTACTTCGTATCCTAAATTATTATTATATAATACTTTTCTAACATAAGTCCTTAAAGTACCTTCAGCTTCAATTATTAAACTAGCTTGTTTAGTTGTTGAATTATTAAAAGCATCACTAGCAACAACATAAACAACATATGAACCTGGAGTATTATATTTTTCTGTAGTTGCACTATCTTGGAATGAATAGTTACATCCACTAGGATCACTACAACTTTCAACAAATGAAGCAGCTCCATAACTTGTACCTTGTGATATTATTAATTCTCTAACTTCTAATTCAGGAGCTTTAGTATCTTTAATTGTAATTTTTCCTGTCTTTTCTATATTATTATAAGTTACAGTAAAATCATATGTTCCTGGTTCTGAAACATTTACTTTAGATAAATCTAAAGCATATAGTAATTCATCTACTTCTTTTCCAACGCCAGGTTTAACATAAGAAGAAGTCCTTATTGGTAATTTATCACCTAATTCAATAGTTAAATTAATTGGCTTAAAATCTTCTTCAGTTGGATGATTAAAAATAAAATATATTATTCCTGCTAAACCTATTATTAAAAATAATACTACTAAAGCTGTACTATTTTGAATTCTTTGAGCCGTAATACTCATTTTTTTCTTTTTCTTTTTATTGCTTTGATTTTTTCTTTTTTGTGCTTCTATCTTACGTTTTTCTATATCTATTTGTTCAGGTAAAATAACTCCTGCATTTACATTTATTTCTCCCTCACTATTTATCGTACCTAAAGAAACTGAACCATCACTCTTTAGTTCATTATCTTTACTGACTAATTCAAGTTTATTAGCACTATTATCTTCTTCTTCAAATTTAGGAATAATTGCTGATATATCTCTTTTTTTCTCTATCATTTCAGTAGAATTATCAACTTCACTAGGAGTTATAATTGTTGAATCACTATTATTTTCTACTTCAATCGTCTTTTTTTCTGTAGCTGATTGAGTATTAGAATTTTTATCATCCACAAATATCAACTCCTCTCTTTATTCCTATAGTTACCTACTATAACTAATATACACTTTTTTTTATTTTTTTTCAATCGAGTAGAGTAAATTTTCAACAAAATTATTGATATGATACCCTCTCACACCACCGTACGTACCGTTCGGTATA
>CANRNY010000012.1 GCA_947632085.1 uncultured Bacilli bacterium
AAAAAGTGCATTTTCTTTTAAAATTGCACTTTTTCCTACCTATTGCACTTAATTGTGCACTTTAGATTGATTCAACGAAAAAATTAGAATTCATTATAATTCTAACTTTTTTAAATTTATTAAATTTTATTTTTCTTGAGCATCAACGATGTTAATTTTTTCACATTGTTTAGTTTCATTATTATATGTATATTCGTTTTCACAAGTAACCGTTGGATCTACTTCTTTAGTTACTGTACATTTATTTTTATTTAATGTTCCATCTTCACAAGAATATGTTGTTTTGGGAGTAGCTGTCTTTTTACACTTACCATTTATTTCTTTAGTACCACTTGGACAAGCTTTAACAGTAGTAGGGTCAAAATATTCTATTGCTCCGTCTACACATTCTCCGTTTTTGTATTTAGCACATACAGAAGTATAGCATCCCCATTCAGAGTTATATAAGCCCGTTTTAGAATAACCTTCATCTATGTATTTTTGTGGGACAATGCATTCTTGTTTAGATGTTTTTTCATAGGTTTTATTAGATACGCATTGACTTCCGCTTAAAGTATAATCTTTATCACACGTTTTTGTTGATTTAGCTGCGACAGTTTCGGTTTTAGTACACTTTCCATCTTTTAATGTATAACCTTTTTCACAAGTACTTGTACCTTCAGCTGTTAAGACAATTTCGCATTTTCCATCTTTTAATGTTCCTTCTTCGCAGTATAAATTTTTTTCTGTTTCAGTAGAAGCACTACCATTTACAGTATTATCGTTAGCTGGTGCTTCTTTTTTATCACCACAACCAACTAATAGTAATAATAATATAATTAATATAAAACCTTTTTTCATACTATAACCTCTTTTAAATTACTTTTCTTGAGCTTCAACGATGTTAATTTTTTCACACTGTTTAGTTTCAGTATTATAAGTGTATTCGTTTTCACAAGTAACTGTTGGATCTACTTCTTTAGTTACTGTACATTTATTTTTATTTAATGTTCCCTCTTCACAAGAATATGTTGTTTTGGGAGTAGCTGTCTTTTTACACTTACCACTTATTTCTTTAGTACCACTTGGGCATGATGTTATTGTTGTATATTCCGTTCTATTAAATTCTCCACCATCACATTTACCATCATACCAATGTGTACAAGCATTATACCAGCATTCGCCATCTTTAACATAAGCTGAATTAGTTGTTTTTTTGCCATCAATGTTTTCATATTCACCAATATCATATTTTGCTGGTAATACGCATTTTTTAGTAGTAACTTTATCGTATGTTTTTGTACTTACACAAGTACTACCGCTTAAAGTATAATCTTTATCACAAGTCTTTGTAGCTTTAGCATTTACGTTTTCGGTCTTTGTACATTTACCATCTTTTAATGTATATCCTGATTCACATTTACTTGTTCCTTCGGCCGTTAAGACAATTTCGCACTTTCCATCTTTTAGCGTTCCTTCTTCGCAGTATAAATTTTTATTCGTTTCAGTAGTAGAACTATCAGTTACTGTATTATTGGCATTATTAGTTGATGGTGATTCTTTCTTTTCACCACAACCAACTAGAAGTAATAATAACATAATTAAAATTAAACTTTTTTTCATAATGTAACCTCGTTTCAATTACTTCTCTTGAGCTTCAACGATGTTAATTTTTTCACATTGTTTAGTTTCACTATTATATGTATATTCGTTTTCACAAGTAACTGTTGGTTCGACTTCTTTAGTTACTGTGCATTTGTTTTTACTTAATTTACCTTCGGTACAAGAATATGTGGTCTTTGGCGTAGCTGTCTTATAACATTTGCCGTTTATTTCTTTAGTACCTGAAGGACAAACTTTTTTCTCGGTAAATTCAACTTCTCCTATAACGCCTTCAACGCACACACCGTCTTTAAATCGAGAACAAGTTGAATTTTGACATTTACCATCTTCAACAAAAGCTGTACTTTTCATTGTTTGACCATCGACCCACTTGTATGAACCTCTATCGAATTCCTTAGTTAACTCGCAAACTTTTTTAGTTTCTTTATTATATGTTTTTGTACTTATACAAGTACTACCACTTAAAGTATAGTCTTTATCACAAGTTTTTGTTGATTTGGAATTTACGGTTTCGGTCTTTGTACATTTACCATCTTTTAATGTATAACCTGATTCGCATTTACTTGTTCCTTCAGATGTTAAGACAATTTCGCATTTTCCGTCTTTTAGTGTGCCTTCTTCGCAGTATAAATTTTTCTCTGTTTCGGTAGAAGCGCTACCATTTACAGTACTGTCGTTAGCTGGTGCTTCTTTCTTTTCTCCACAACCTACTAGTAGTAATAATGTAATTATTAAAATTAAACTTTTTTGGTATTTCATATATATTCTTCTTTCTTATACTTATTATATTATTTATATATTATTTTTCAATATTTTTCAGAATAAAATATCAGTATCTTTCATTTCTTTAGGAATAGCTATATCCATATAATTTAAAAGAGTTGGAGCAAAACTATATAAGCTACCATTATTTAATTTAACTTTTTTATCTAAAATAATAAATGGTACTGGACTAGTAGTATTTTTAGTAATTATTTCATTATCACGATTTATTATTGTATCAGATTTAGCATGACTACTAATGATAACTACTTTATAAAAGTTTTCTTCTGCTACTTCTAGTAATTTTCCTAAACAAATATCAATAGCTTGTAGACCATTAATTGTTGCTTGATAGTTACCAGTATGTCCTACTTCATCAGGATTAGCAAAATTAACAAGAATGAAGTCGTAGTCTTTTTCCATACATTCGATAGTAGTTTTTGATACAGCTAAAGAGCTCATCTCTGGTTTCATATCAAAACTATCAACAGCTGGTGAGTCAACACAGAAGACATCGCAATTAGGAATATTTATGTATTTTTCACCATTGATAAAGTAACTCATAGGGTATGTTTTAACACTTTCGTAAATATGAGCTTGATTTAAACCTAGCTCTGATAGATATTCACAAAGCGTATGATTAATAGGTTTAGATTCAAAGAAAAAGTTACGACTTAGATTTTTATCTATCTCATATATACTATATACTTTGATATTAGTTGGATAAGTATCAAATTCAATAAAATCTTTGTTGGCGATAGCATTAAGTAATTGTAATTGATTTTCTTTACTAAAATTTAAAAATAAGAAGGCATCACTTGGTTGGAGTTCAATAAAATTATGAGTTCTTAAAGGTGGTAAGTACTCATCAGTTATTTTTCTTTCGTAACATTTTTCAATAGTTAAACCAAGATTACCAGCTTCAATACCTTTACCAGTAAATAGGAGATCGTAATACATTTTAGTACGACTATAATCTTTAGTATAATCCATAGCATAATATCTACCACATACTGAGGCAATATAAACATTATCTGTTATTAAATGATTAATACTTTTAATATATTTATATACAGAATAACGGTCTGAATCTTTACCATCAGCAACTAAATGAAGATATATATTATTTTCTAATTTATAAGAACGTAATAATTCAATCATATATTGAAGATGTTTAATATGTGAAGATACACCACCATCAGAGATAAGAAAGTTTATATGTAAGTTTTTAGCACTATTACTTCTTAGGTACTCAATCATTTCATTAAATTTACCATTATATTTTAATCGCTCTTTTTTAAATATTTCATTAACATCCGCTAAACGATTGGAAGTTAAACGTCCAGCACCTATTAATTTATGACCAAGTTCACTACTACCACATTGTCCTTCAGGCAAATTAGCTGATAAACCACTAGCTTTTAGTAAACAATGAGGGTAAGTATTCCATATATTTATAAAATTATTCATTCCGGCGTTTTTAACAGCGTTACCATAAATATCTTCGCGCATACCGAAACCATCTAATATAATCGCTAATATTTTTTTCATTTTCATTCTCCTATTATAATAATAGCACATAAAAAAAAGAAATTACAATAATCTGGGGTAATTTCTTAAAATTTAATAAGAGGTTCGACCTTGTTCCATCATTATTTTATCAACGATTATAGCAATAAATTCGCCATTAGTTGGTTTAGTTTTGTAGTAATCAACGCAATTAGAAAATAATTCGTTAGAATATTCATAATTACCACGATCCCATCCAGTTTCAATAGCACTTCTTATTGACCGCTCAATACAACTTTCTTTTTTCGAAAATGATTTAGCTAACATCGGATAAATTTCTTTCGTAATAGAGGTTAGTAATGATGGTTCTAAGTAACATTCGTAAATAGCTTTTCTAAGATAATGAAAACCATTTTTATCAGGAGCTATACCTAGTTTCTTTAAGATTTCAGCAACTTGATCATATATAGATAGTTTCTGATAATTATATCTTTCATTTTTGCTTTTTATTTCTTTTAGAGAAATTAATAAATCAGAGATAGTAAATGATTTAGGGATTATATTAAATAGTTGATAATCACTTGTAGATAAGTTATAACAATCTAATTTAATATTATCAATAACTATCGTTCGGGATAAAAGAAATTTATTAGAGTATTTAGTTAGTAAACTAAAGATATCTTCACCAGGTAATGTACCATCAATTATAATTGCATCAATAGTAGAGTTAATATCATTGATTATATTTAAAGCATCTTTATAGTTGTCAGCATTATACTTTATATTTACTTCAGTAGATATTTTACTAATATCGTCTTTAAGTCTTTTTAAATCTTCGGAACTACATACTACCAATGTATTTATGTTGTTTTTCATATCTTCTTTCTCTTTCTATAATGATATTTTATAATGCGTACTTGTAGTAATATGTTTTATTTTGTCGACTATATTAATTTTTTATATTCATCATATATCTGTTTTAAAGTATCTATATTTGTGGAACTTTCACCAAGGATAATTCCACTTAAATTATTAATTGTAGCTAAATTATTTATGTTATTCTCGTTAATACTACCTCCATAAATAATAGGAATATTAATGTGATATTTATAATATATAGTATTATTTATGAAGTTAATATTGGTATTTAGTTCATCAGTAGATGGAGTTATACCACTACCAATTGACCAAATAGGTTCATAAACAATAAGCATAGTACTAATTATTTCAGGTGATAGTTTATCTAAGATGCTTAGTTCGTTAGTTAGTACCTGATTAGTATTATTGTTAAGTTTATCTTGTTCATTTTCACCAATAAAGTAGATTGGTTTAATATTATTTTTATATGCGTTAACTATTTTATTTAATAGTGAATTTTCATCTTCTTTTAATATACAACGGCTTTCATAATGGCCGATTAGGGCATACGAAACATTTAGTGATTTTAATTGTTCAGCACTATTCTCGCCCGTATAAGCACCATTTTCATACATTGATATTTCTTGACTGCCTAATTTATATTTTCCATTTTCAAAAATATAAAGATAAGTAGTTGGAGGACATAATATAAGTTCAATTTGATTGTTTTCTTCTAGAGTAGATATTTCATTTTTTAATGAGAGAAAGTCTTCTTTTAGAAGTAAAGATTTAAAGTTACAAATGAAATATTTTCTAGATGTCGTCGATGTTGTCAATGGCTGGTAATCCTTCATTTATTATATATTCTAAAGTTGCTCCTCCACCGGTTGATAAGTAAGTAAATTTTTCTGCTAATTTAAAATGTTTTACAGCACTTACTCCATCGCCACCGCCAACTATTTTGATAGCATTAGTATTAACTATATTATTTAATAGTTCTCTAGTTCCTGTAGCAAAACGGATATCTTCGTATTTTCCAGCAGTTCCATTAACAAAGATTGTTTTTGAGTTATCAATTATTTCTTTATATTTATTAATTGTTTTCATACCGATATCTAAGATTATGTCATCTTCTTCAACTTTATCAATATTAACATGTTCAATAAAGTCATTATTATATTCACGACCAATAATAGCATCTACAGGAAGCATTATTTTATCTTTATAATTTATTAATAATTCTTTAAGTTTTGTAATTATTTCAGGATCTTTAGTACGTAATGAGTTACCAACATTAAAACCTAATGTTGCTAGACATGAATTAGCTATACCACCAGTTAATAGTAAGTGATCACATTTAGGTAGTAAAGCTTCGATTAAAGCAACTTTGTCTTCAACTTTAGCGCCACCCATAACGATTGTAAATGGTTTATCAGCATTTAAGACATATTTGTCTAACATTTGCATTTCATGTTCTACTAAAAAGCCAATACAATTTGGTAAGTATTTAGCTACACCATAAGTAGAAGCATGTTTACGATGAGCAGAACCAAATGCATCAAGGCAGAATACATCGGCAAGTCCTGCCCAATATGTAGCTAATTGAGCGTCGTTTCCACTTTCTAATTTATCAGGAATATCTTCAAAACGAGTATTTTCTAAAACTAGTATCTCTCCAGGATTCATATTTTCAATTTTAGCTTCTAAATATAAACTACGTGGTTGTTTAGAGAAGATAACTTTTGTTTGAACAAGTTTTTGAAGATGTTCAGCAACGATTGCTAAAGAGTTTTTAGCTTTATCTTCTTCGGTTTTTACTTTGCCAAAATGAGATAAAATGATTATTTTGGCTCCTTGTTTTACTAAATATTCTATCGTATTTAAAGAAGCGATTATTTTACTATCGTCTAATATTTTACCATTTTCAACTGGGACATTAAAATCGCATCTTAATAATACTCTTTTATTTTTTACATCGATGTCTTGAATTCTTTTTTTCATACCATCACCAATTTCTATTATAAATTATGTATTTATCTTCTTCAATTTTTTAAGATTTTTCTTTACAGAAAAAAGTGTCTATAATGACACTTTATTTTTCAATATTAAATAATTTTTTAGCTGTACGCATCATTTGAGCAGTATAACCCATTTCATTATCGTACCAAGCAACAACTTTAACTAATTGTTTGCCATCGCTTTCTAGGACATTAGTAAGTTGACCATCAACAGTTGCACCAACTTTTTTACCTAAAATATCACTTGAAACAATTGGGTCCATAGTGAATTTTAAAGTTTCGTTTTGGTTATCAATAAACAGATTGTTGATTTCTTCAACAGTTGTATTTCTAGATAGTTCTAGAGTTACATCAACAACTGAGCCATCAGATACAGGAACACGGAAAGCGTTACCATCCATTTTACCTAAAAGGCTTGGAATTACTAAGCCAATGGCACTTGCAGCACCAGTAGATGCTGGAACAATGTTCATTGCGCAAGCACGACCACGACGTGCGTTGATACCTTTTTTATGAGGAATATCTAGAGTTGCTTGATCATTAGTATATGCATGAACAGTTGTCATATAACCTTTTACAATACCAATATTGTCTTCTAATACTTTTAAGACAGGTGCTAAACAGTTAGTTGTACAAGATGCAGCTGAAATAACTTCTTCTGTACCATCTAAAGTATCTGAGTTAACATTGTAAACAATGGTTTTCATATCTCCTTTACCAGGAGCTGAAATAATTACTTTTTTAGCGCCAGCTTCAATATGTTTTCTAGCGTCTTCTAGTTTAGTAAATAAACCTGTACATTCTAAAACAACATCTATTCCTAATTCGCCCCAAGGAAGATTAGCTGGGTCTTTTTCAGAATATACTTTAATTCTTTTTGTTCCTTTTATAACTAATTCATCGCCTTCAAAGTTAATGATATCTTCATGGAATGTACGATGATTAGTATCGTATTTTAATAAATATGCTAATGTTTCAGCATCTGTTAAATCATTGATGGCAACGATATCAAAATCACTTCCTGTAATCATTTCTCTGAACGCTAAACGGCCAATGCGACCAAATCCATTAATTGCTACTTTTATCATATTCTACCTCTTTCTTTTTATTCATAGTATTCAAAGACACTTTTGCCTATGAACTCTCTTAATATGGATTCATCTGTAACATAATCAGAAGGAATTGTAAAGAAACCTCTTAAGAAGTTAATTAAACGTCTGGCTTCATTATAAGCACTAGAATTACTCTTTACCGAATAAAGTAATGGTTCAACAAAGACTTTTAAAACGCCAACTTCATAAACTAATGAAGTATTAACAATCTTATCTACTTTATTGATATATGGGAAGATATATTTTTCTTCACCAGCCCTTACGGTATTCCAGTAATTAATTGTGGCACCAACATCAGTAGCTCTAGTTCTATTATCTCTAACAATTCTTCTCATTAATCTTAAATCAGTTGTGGAAATATAATTATGTCTATCTATATTTATTGGTATAAATGGACTTAAATATACCTTATATTTTAATTTGGCATCTAAGTCTGGAGTCATATCATCGTTAATACAATGTAATCCTTCCATAAGAATAATAGCATTATCACTTAACTTAATAGGTTCTGACTCATATTCTTTTTCGCCAGTTACAAAATTATATGTCGGTAAAGAAACCTTTTTACCATCTAATAAATCTTTTAATTGTTTATTTAATAGTTTTAAATCTAAGGCTTCTAAACATTCAAAATCGTAATTACCATTTTTATCTTTAGGAGCATTTTTACGATCTTTAAAATAGTTATCAACAGATATCATTAATACTTCATAACCTCGACTACGTAGTTGAAGAGTAATTTTCTTAGTTGTTGTTGTTTTACCAGAAGATGATGGCCCAGCTACTAAGACATAACGTGCTTTTTTAGCTAAGACATCGTCGACTAGTTCATGTATACGATTATCAAAATCAGTTTCAGCTATTTTAATGAAGTTTTCTATTTTGCAATCAGAAACCATTTTATTTAAATCAGCAATGAATGGAATATTTAAAGACTTTATCCATTTTTTAGAATCTTCAAAGCATTTAATAACATTTTGATAATGAATGTATTCTGGTACTTTATATTTAGTAGTTAAGGATGGGAACAATAAAACTAATTTATTCTCACCTAAATATACTAAATCATATTTATTTAAACAGCCTGTTGAGTAAGGCATATCTGAATAGAAGTAATTGATATAATTACGTAATTTATGAACTGTTACGATTTTATTAGTTAAATTATGAATATTTTGTGCTTTTTCAGTAGCTTTTACACGATTGTAATAATTAATTGCTTCTCTTTTTTCAACGTTTAAATCATAAATACGTTCATCATTAACAATTATTTCATTCATTTTAGTTTTTAATTTTTTAGCGTCATTTAAGGTAAATTTCTTTTCACAAATAATAGTCATATGAAGACCATTAGCTATAGAGTGGTCAAATGTTACTTCGTATCCTTCACCAAATGTTTCTTTTAAAGCTACTTCCGTAACAAATTGTAAACCACATTTATTTATCTTAAAGCCGTTTATAGTCGAATAATCTATAAAATTTAATTTAGTGGCACGATGTATTTTAGTATCCATAGGAACTGTTTCATTATCTATTTCAACACCGACAATACGATTTTTCATTTTAGGTTGATATAGTTTACTTAATTCAAAAATAGTAGTTCCTTTTTCTACTTCAACAACCGTTCCGTCATTAAAGGTTACATTTGTTCTGTTTGATGCCATCTTATACACCCTTTCATATTCTAATGTAATTATACTATATATTTAAAATAAATGTACATATTTTTAGTATGATAAATTTTATCTTCATGATTTATTATGCTATAATTTTTGTAGTTGAGGTGGCATATGAATAAAAAGGTTAAATATGTAATTATTAGTTTTATAATAGTGGGTATTGTTGGGCTAATAGGATTATTTATTCATGGTAATTTAAAGACAGCCCCTTATATTAAAAATATTGAAATTACTGATAGTGTTAGATTTAAAGATCAAGTTATATTTAATGTTATGGTTGGTAATTATTTTTATAAAATAAATAAAGATACTTGGTGTTATATAACATTAAGTGATGAAGTACCTGATATTAATGATAGTGAATGGTTAAAAGCTAATAATGGGTATTGTAGTTTTACAGTACCAAGTGGTAATTATAAAATATATGTTAAAGATAAGTATGGAAATATAAATGATGTAAATAGTCAAAAAGTAGAGATTAATAAGGTTATTGAGATTACACCTAGTAAGAAGAATATATATTTATATAAGGGTGGTAAAGAAAAAATAGATTATGAATTAGTAACAATTGGTGAAGTTGTAGATGATGTAAAGATGAGTAGTGGTGATGAAAATATCGCTACGGTATCAAATGATGGTAAAGTAATAGGTAATAATTATGGAATGACGGAGATTACTTTAACTAGTTCATCGGGGACTTCTACTAAAGTAAATGTTTATGTTTCTAATTTTATTACTAAACCAGTTATTAATTTTAATAAGCCTTATGTTAAATGTAAGCAATTTACAAAAGAAGAAGCTGATTTAATCGATCAAATATTGTTTGATCGTGTTGATACTGCAGGATATGGTACAAGAGCTGGAGTAATTGCGGCGGCAAGATTTTTAGCGTTAGAGTTTAGTTATCGTATTCACTATTTTTCAGAAAATGGACGTCTTAATAATTATCCACCTTATAAACATGTAGATGGTGAAGGTAGATATTATCATCGTGGATTATATTTAAATGAAGATGATTATGCGGGATTAGAAAAAGGTGCAACTGTTGCGGGACCAGCGATGTGGGGTTGTTCAATTCCAATGTATGTTAGATTACCACAATATACTTATGGTAAAAGTTATCCAAATGGTTTAGATTGTTCAGGATTTGTAACATGGGCATTACTAAATGGTGGATTCGATGTTGGTGACTTAGGAGCTGGAGAAAACGCGAAACAATATGATTTAGATGATTTAGGAACAAAAGTTAAAATAACTAGTCAATTATTAAATTCTAATAAAGTAAAAGTTGGGGATTTAATAGGTAATAATGGTCATATGGCAATAATTGCTGGAATGGATGATAATAATTATTATATTGCCGAATCATTAAATACAACAGCTGGAGTTGTAATTACAACAATGGCTAAAAGTAAATTACCTAGTAGTACTTTATATCAACATATTATATTAATGGATTCAGTATATAAAAAAGATGGTAATTATACTAATATGTGGTAAATAAAAAATCTATAAGTTTATTTATGACTTATAGATTTTTTTGTCCTTCTTTATGTCTTTCAACAAGTTTCTTTACTTTAATAAAATAATGGTTAATACCTGATTTACCTATTTTACGTCCAGTTTCACTACTAATGATATCTGCTAATTCTTGGAGAGAAGTCTCTGGATAACTTTCACGATATTTAATAGCTTCTTGAACATTTTCATCTAGTAAACCAATTAAATCATTATCATGGAGATATTTTATCTCTTCTAATTGTTTTAAACCAGTTTTTAAGATTTTTTCTTGGTTAGCTATTTCACAATTATTTAAACGATTAACCATATTTTTATGATCACGATATATTCTAATATCTTCAAAGTAGAAGAAATTATTAGTAGCACCTAACATACGAATAATTTCACTTATCATTTCAGCACTTTTTATATATATCATATAATGATTATTACGTTTTAAAACTTTAGCTGTAATACTAAAAGATTTTAGAAGTGATGCAATATAATCAGCTTCTTTTTTAGTTGAAGCAGTATATTCGAGATGATAACTACCAGTACTAGGATCATTAATACTTCCACAAGCTAAGAAAGCACCACGAAGAAAAGATATTTTTTCTTCATCTGAATTAAGGAAGTATTCTTCTGGTAAAGTTTTCTTATTATCTTTTAAAATATTTAAGTCTTCTAAGATATCAGGAACTTTATCATTGATTTCTAAAATATATAATTGTTTAACTCTAAATCTTTTTTGATTACGAATAGTAATTTTAATACTAACACCAAAGTTATGTTTAATGTCTTTATAGATACGACGAGCAACAGAACCATTTTCCATAACAAGAACTATTTTATTCTTGGAAATTTGGCCATTTAATCTTATATATGCTGATAGTTCTACTAAAGACTCTAAAACAGAAATATCATTACTAGTTATTTCTTCTTTTATTTTAGTTGTAAAAGTCATTTTATTCCTCTTCCATTAAATATGAGAAGATTAGAAAAGCTGTTTTTAAGGCATCATGACGGACATAACCATTTTCTACTTTAAATAATTTTTCAGCAATTAGATGGATATTCATTTTTTCTAATTTCTTTTCGTCTATTTCAACTTGGTCTTTACCTTCTGATTTAGCAAGTAAAGCCATGTTTTTAGGAATTTTTAAGTTATTAGCAATAACAACATCAATTGTTCCTTTACCTAATTTACTTTCTAAGACTTTAATATGATCACTTACTTTAAAGTCATCTGTTTCACCTGGTTGAGTAAGCATGTTGCAAATATACATTTTTTTAGCTTTTGATGTAGCAATAGCTTCACTTATTTCAGGAACAATAATATGTGGTAATATACTAGTTAATAGAGAACCAGAGCTGAAGATAATTAAGTCGGCTTTCTTTATTTCTTCTAATACTTTAGGTTTAACATTAACTTTCTTATTATATTTTAAATCGACTATTTTTCTTTTAGATTCAGTTATTTCGGCTTCACCAATTATTTCGTAGCCTTCTTTAGTAACACCTATTAAGTTAACATTGTCTTCAGTTAAAGGAAGGATTTTGCCTTTAACATCTAGTAAATCACAAAGAATGGGTAAAGAATGAGCAAAATCACCCTTCATTTCAAGTAAGGCCGTTATTATAAGATTCTTGATCGAATGATTAGCTAAACTCGTATTATCTTTGAAACGATAATTAAATAAATCTTTAACACCTTTTGATTCGCCGGACATAGCCATAAGAACTTTAGTGATATCACCAACAGCTGGAATACTAAATTCTTCACGTAATTTACCTGTACTACCCCCATTATCAGAAACACTAACAACAGCAGTTATATCTATAGGGAACTCAATCATCCCTTTTAATAGTTGAGATAGACCACTACCTCCACCAAAAATAACAACTTTTTTCATGGGAATTCCTCCATTCATTGTTATAATACCACAATTTAAAAATAAGAGAAATACAAGTAAAATAATTTGACATAAGAAAAAAAGAGCGATTGCTCTTTTAACCTCTAGATTTCCAAGTCCATCCTTTTTGATTTTTTAAATTAGTAATTTTCTGGACTGACGTAGCATTAGATTTTGTTTTAAATGTCGACCACGATTGATATCCAGTGGAGCCACCACCTAAGTAGTAACCATAAGCAACAACGTAGTGAAGGTGGGCACCCGTAGTACATTTATCATAGTAGAATGTCGATTTATCGCCACCAACTGTAGCAACAACTTGACCTTTTGTAACTTTTTGACCAACTTTTACTTTAATATCAGTTAAATGGGCCATTAAGGTGGTGTAAGTTTTACCAGCAACGTTATAGTGGATAAATAATTCGTTACCACCACATGATTGCTTTTTAGCTATATGGACAACGGTTCCATTTGCTGGCGCATAAATACTTGTTCCTTTAGCATTTCCACCTAAGTCGATACCTTTATGACCATTATTACCCCATCTTTGAGTAACACGGCCTGAATTTAATGGTCTTGAGAAATAAGCAGAACTACCACCTTTATTGTAATAACAATCATCTATTTTATCATTATCTTTACAACCAGCTTCTTCAAATAATTTAATTTGATTCTTTTGGGCTTTAATTTCTTCATCTTTATCTAAACCAATTGAAGCAAGTTTTTCGATATAAGCTTCTAATTCTTCAACTTGTTTTTCGTAATCAGATATAGAATTAGTTAAATTAACATTATCATCAGCTAATTTAACTTGTAATTTTTCATTCTTTTTAATTAATGAATCTAAGTCATCTAGTTGTTGTTGAGTATATTCGATTACTTGGTCAATTATAGCTTGTCTTTCCATTAATTCAGATATTGTTGATGAATCAAAAACATAGTCAAGATAAGCTTCGTCAGAATTTATTTTAGAATATTGTAAGATATTAATGATATCTTTTAATTCTTCAGATTTTATTTTAATGTTTTCTTGACTTTCAGATACTAATGTCTTAGAGCTTTCAACTTTTTTCTCGTTATCAACAATTGTTTGATTAGCGCGAACTATGGCATTTCTTTTAGCATCAATAGCATTTTGATTTTCTTTCGTCAAACGATTATTCTCAGCTTTTTGGCTTTCTAATTTAGCTAGTTGATTTTTATAATCTTTTAAAGTTGATGAAGCAGCTTCAATTTTTACAATAGGAAAAGTTGTAACTAGGAATAATGATATTACGAGAAATAAACTAAATATTTTTTTCATCATATCTTTAAATGTCTCCTTACTGTAGTATAACTACCAATCATTCCAACTATTGCTCCAATTGCAACAAGGATTAATGATACATATAAAGTAAATGGTAATGGTTTAACCATTTCAATAAAGTTAGTAAATAAATGTCCTTCTAACTTATCATATGCTATTATATAGCCCCATATTGTAGCGACGACAGGAATGATTGAACCAATAATACCTAAGAATAAACCTTCAATAACGAATGGTAATTTGATAACAAAGTTACTTGTACCTACTAAACGCATAATTTCAATTTCACTCTTACGAGCAAAGATTGTAAGTTTAATAGTATTACAAATTAAGAAGACAGTTACACAAATTAAACCAATTATTATAACGATTGTTACTTTTTGAACAACATCAAAGGTAGGAACCATTTTTTCAACAACGTTTTCACTATATTGAACTTCAACAATTTTATCAATTGATTCTAGTGATTTAGCAGTTTCTTCTAATTCACTAGCATCTTTAACAGTTATGATAAATTCTGGTCTTAAGAAATTATTTTCTTCTGTTAAAGTATCCATTATGGAATAGATAGCAGAGTTTTTATCTGATTTTTCCATCGTTTCTTTTCTTATCTGTTCTTTATCTTTATATACCAGTTCATCACTTTTAATATTTCTTATTTCTAAGATACGACTTTTAATAGTTTCGATATCTTCCTCAGTAGCTTTATTATCGATGTAGGTATTTATAACTAAAGTACTTTCAATATCTTTCGTAAAACTATTGATGTTATAAGTAGCTAATATGGCTAATGATACTATAATAAGAGTTATTGTAGTACAGATTATTGAAGCTATACTTAAACTTATATTACGGAAGATACTTTTAACAGCGTTGGCTATATTTCTTCTAAATATTCTAATCGCTTTCATCGGCAGTATAACTTCCTTTCATAGAGTCATTTGTTATAACACCATTTTCTAGAGTTATAACTCTCTTTTTCATTGAGTTAACTATTTCTTTATCATGAGTAACCATAATAACAGTAGTACCCATTTCTTCGTTGATGTTTTTAATTACTTTAACAATTTCTTTTGATGTTTTAGGGTCTAAGTTACCAGTAGGTTCGTCACAAATTAGTAGTTTAGGTTCGTTGACGATTGCTCTAGCAATACATACTCTTTGTTGTTCACCACCAGATAGTTCATTAGGAAAGCTTTTAGTTTTATCTTTTAAGCCAACACGTTCTAAGGCTTTCATTACCTTATTACGAATAACTCCACTTTTAAGACCTATATTATCTAAACCAAATGAAACATTTTCATAGACAGTTAGTTTAGGCAAAAGTTTGAAGTCTTGGAAAACAATTCCTAATTTACGACGTAGTTTATATACACGACTATTATATAATTTAGCGACATTTATTCCACCTACCATTACTTGACCTTTAGTAGGTTTTTCTTCTCTATATAAAAGTTTTACTAATGATGATTTTCCACAACCAGAAGCTCCCGTAATAAAAACGAATTCACCTTTATCAATAGATAAAGATAAGTCAGCTAAGGCTGTTACACCATTTTTATAAACTTTATAGCAATTTTTTATTTCTATAAATTTCAATTTAACCACCTTACTATACTATTTTAATTATATCAAAAAAAGCCCTCTTTTAAAAAGGGTTTTTTATTTCTCGGTGTCCACCATACACTTCATAACAATCACTAATGATGAAAAATGCTTGTGGATCAATTTCAGCTATAACATTTTTAAACATATAATATTGTTTAGTAGATATAACACACATAATAATGTTATTAGCTTTATTAGTGTAGCCACCATCGGTTCTCATTATTGTATAACCTGTATGCATTTGGGATATAAAATCTTTAACTTGTTCAGGTTTTCTCGTAACAATATAAAACATTTTACTATCGGAAATACCAAGCATTATTTTATCGATTAAGATACTATTTATTACAATAACAATTACAGCATAAACAGCTTTTTCAATACCGAATAACATTGCGCCTGATAAAATTACAGTAATATTAAAAATAAATGATGCAACACCAGTTGGTATTTTTAGGTATTTGTTTAATATCTGAATAATTATATCAGAGCCACCTGTTGTAAACCCAGCTTTATATATAAAACCATTGGCAGTCCCAAAAAGACATCCACTTACTAAAACAATTAAAATAAAATCTTCAAACACTATTTTGGTCGCTAGATAATCGCATAATCCACTAGTTAATGAGACAAATGTCGGATATAATAGTGATCCAACTATCGTTAATCCCGTGTTTCGTGGTCCTAAGAAAATAAAACTTAAGACAAGAAACGTTAAATTAACTACCATTAAGAAGGTTGCTGAATCAATATTAAAATATTCATGTAAAATAATGGCTATTCCACTAGTTCCCCCAATTACTAAGTTATTATGTAACAAAAAAAGGTTATAATTTATTGCTAAAGCAAATGAACCAATAATTGTTATTAATAATCTAGGCCAAAAATTTTTTGAGAATACTTCGTCGATTATCTGTTTATAATCAAACTTCATATTTTTCACCTATTATTAATTATACTATAAAAAATAATTTTTGCATATATTTATATCGAGGTGAAAGAGATATGAATGGTAATTATTACCAAAATCCAAAATTTCCGACAATTGATGAAGAACGTGTAGAAAATACTAATTATGAAGAAGGTTATCAAGCTGGGCAATTACAAGATATGCCGATGCAACAAAGTTATATTGAAAATATATTAAGACATAATAAAGGGAAAAAAGTAAAAGCGTATGTTAGTTTTCCTGATGCTAATGAATGGAAAGATAAAATATTTGAAGGTACGATTGAGCAAGCAGGAAGAGACCATTTAATTATAAGAGATCCTAGTAATGGACATTGGTACTTAATATTAATGATTTATTTAGATTATGTTGAATTTGATGAAAAGATAGATTATACCGAGATTAAATTCTATTAAAAAAGTTTTAGTAATAAATACTAAAACTCTTTTTTTCTTCACCTAAAGTGGTTTTAGGTCCATGACCAGGATAGATTGTAATATCATCTGGATACTTCTCGATTAAATGAAGACTATAAAGCATATCTTTGTTGCTGCCACCTAAATCAGTACGACCGATACTATTTTTAAAGATAAAATCACCAGTAAACATTATCTTATCTTTTTTAAAATAAAAAGTTCGGGAATCAAAAGTATGACCTGGGGTTTCGATTATTTCAAAATTAAACTTTGAACTATTAACTTTATTTATTTCGAGATTATAAGTACTTAAAACTTCTTCTAAAGCACCAATATGATCTTGATGAAAATGAGTTACTAAGCAACCTACTACATCATAATCTTTTACTTTATCTTTTATTTTTTTAAATTCATCACCAGGATCAATAACAAGACATTCTTTATCAATAGAAACTATATAACAATTTGTTTCTAAAGAACCAACGATAATATTTTCTATTTTCATATTCTCACCTCTTTACATTTTAGTATAAATAATCATTTTTGTAAATTTAATATTATGCTATAATTTAAGTAGAATAGAGGTTTTGTATATGCCATTATTATATAGTTTTTTATTTATAATTATTATTATTGGAGCTTTAGGTATATTATATGTTTATCAATTTAATAAATTAATGCATTCTAAAACAAAAATTGATCAAGCTGAATATTTAATAGATGAAGCATTAAGAAATAGATATGATATTTTACTGAGAGCTGATAAATTAATTCAAACAGAATTAAAGAGTGATAAAACTTATTTTAAGGGTTTAGATAAAATAAAAAAAGAAGATATAAGTAATTTTGATTTAGATCGAAAATTAACGGAATATTTAAATTTATTAGAACAAATTAAAATCGATAATCCTTCTTTAGGAGAGGTAAAAGGATTTAAAGATTTATTAAATGAGAATAAAAAAGAAGGCGAAAAATTACAAGCCGCTAAATCATATTATAATAAGTATACTAGTGAATTAAATGATTTAATTAGAACATTTCCATCTAATATAGTAGCTAAGATGCATGGAATTAGTATTAAGGCATTCTTTGATGGAAAGAATTTAGAAGATACAATAATTGATGACTTTAAATTATAAAAACTCTACGATGTAGAGTTTTATTTTGTATTTAAATTCCAATCAATTTCTTTTAAGTTATGTTCTTTTAAAAAGTTATTAGTTTTAGAAAAAGGTTTGCTACCAAAAAAGCCACTACGTGCGGAAAATGGTGATGGATGAGGAGAAGTAATAATTAAATGTTTAGGATTAGTAATGTATTTAGCTTTTTCTTTAGCAAAATTACCCCAAAGGATAAATACTACTGGTTCTTCTTTTTGATTTAAAACTTTGATAATATAATCAGTTAATAGTTCCCAACCTAAATTACGATGAGAGGCAGGAGAATCTTTAACAACCGTTAAGACAGCATTAAGCATTAGAACACCTTCTTTGCCCCATTTAGTTAAATCACCTGAAGAAGCAATAGGTATTTTTAAATCATCATATAATTCTTTATAGATGTTTTGAAGAGATGGAGGAATTTTGATACCTTCTTGAACAGAGAAAGATAAGCCATGGGCTTCGCCTTCACCATGGTATGGATCTTGACCGACAATAACTACTTTAGTATTAGAATATGGAGTTAGTTTTAAAGCATTAAATATATAGTTCTTAGGTGGATAAATAGTTTTGGTATTATATTCATTTTCAATAACTTTCATAAACTTTTTAAAGCCTTCACTATGCCATATAATACTTAATTTTTCATCCCAATCGTTACCTATCATAGAATTCACCTTCTGTTTATAAATTTATCATATTTTAATTCACTTGTTAATAAAATTGTGTTTAAGATAAAGAAAAAACAATGAAAAGATTATTTATGGTACTTTTCATTGTTTAATATTTTAAATGAACGATATATTTGTTCTAATAATATGCCACGAAATAAGCCGTGAGGAAAGGTCATTTTAGAAAATGATAAACGATAATTAGCGCGGGCTTTGATATCTTCGTGAAGACCTTCACTACTACCGATAATAAATGTTATAGTACTATGAGAGATGAATGTTTCATCGATTTTTTTAGCTAAAGACACAGAATTTAGTTGTTCACCATTAATATCTAAAGCTATTATATAATCATCTTTACCAAGATGTTTTTCAATATTCTGTTTTTCGCTTAATAGGTTATTTTCATCTTTTAGTTCAATTATTTCTAATTTATGATATTTATTAATACGATCTTTGTAATCATTAATTAGTTCGTTTAAATAATCTTCTTTAATTTTACCTAAACAAATTATTTTTATCATAGTTCTATCAACTCGCTTCGTTCTTTTTGTTTGGCACATGATATATTAGTAAAATTTACTTCATATTCTTTAAATATTTCTTTGATGGTTGATAAAGCTTTATCTTCGGTATTATTTTTTTGTGATAAGTGAGATAGTAATATTTGCTTTGTATTAGGTCCAATTATTTTGGCCAGGTAGATAGCACTATCGCGGTTTGATAAGTGGCCGTAAGGACCTGATATACGGTCTTTTAACCATTTAGGGTATGGACCATTCATTAGCATTTCAATATCGTGATTACTTTCGAATAGATAAAAATCTAAATTACTTATCTTTTTAAAATATTTTTGATTAACAAAACCAGTATCAGTCATATAGACCATAGTTTTACCATTACTTTTTAATATAAAACTACGTGAATCAGATGTATCATGAGATGTTTTAATGATATCAACCGTTAAATCATCTAAGTAAACTGAATCATTATATAAAAGAATATTTTCATAGTATTTAAGGAATTCTAGTTCAGAAAACATTTGAGGACTTAAACAGATTGTTGGTTTGTATTTTTTTATAATGTTTTTTAAAGCTTTAATATGGTCATCATGAACATGGGTAATGAATATATAATCGATTTCTTCTAAAGTAACAGAAAGCTCAGAAAGCTTTTCTTTTATGTATTTTACAGTCATTCCTACATCAAGTAAAACTTTATGATTTGCTGTTTCTACATAAGTTACATTGCCTTCTGAGCCACTTGCTAAATTACAAATTTTCATTATTGCCATAGCCTCATTGGATTGATAGCTTTTCCACCATAATATGGACGACCATTAAATAAACCAAAGTGAACATGAACTCCTGTAGCTGTTCCGGTTTTACCCATTTTACCAATTTGTTGTCCTCTTTTTACTCTTTGTCCTACTTTAACAATCATATCACATTCAGAAGAACTATATCTCTTATATGATCTTTCACGACTCTTAGAATAAATTGTTGCCATATGACCATATAAAGTATAGTAACCATTATCATGTTGAATAATTACGTTACAGCCGGAAGCATTACCAGCAATACCACCATAACCAGCTTGAATTACAACACCATCTAAAGCCGCATATATTGGTGATTTATAACCAGTACCGGAAATATCAATTCCTTCATGGAATGAACCCCAACGCCATTGGAAACGTGATGTAATAACATATGGATGATTAGTTGGCCAGTACCACTCACCACCTAGATCAAGTGGTTTACCAGTAATTGGCGAAGATGATTGACGTTTTTTAGTTCCTTTAACTATAACTCTATTTTTAACATTTCTGATAACTTGTTCAGTTTTAACGTCAGTACGTTGTTGGTTTTCTTCACCATTTATAAATTGAGCACGTGAAGATATACGACTTATACCATTAACACCTTCTTGAATAGTCTTAGAGTAATCAGTATATTTAGTATTGTCTTCTTTATATTCGGTTTGAAATTGTTGTTCAATATCTTCAACAATGTATTCCTCGTATATAAAAGTAAGAACAGGATTGATTAAGGAAACATTTAGTTTTTGACCAATAGCAAGTAAGGTATCAACGCTTTTAATATTTTGATTAGCTAGTAATAATTCACTAGTATTTAATTTATTGTTTTCAGCTATTTTTTCAATTGTGTCACCTTGAACTACCGTATATTCTTTTATATCGTTATTTTCTCCGAATAAAAGATATTTAGTTAATTCAGCAACATCAGTATATATTTTTTCATCAACACTAATATATGATTCTTTGATTGATACTTCTTCTTCAAAAAGCATTCTTTCAATAATATACCCTGTATCAGATATTTCTGATTGAGTTCCTTCAATATATTGTTCATAACGATCTTCAGTAACAAAAGTTTTAGCTAGATTTTTAATAGCTTCTTCAAAGACAGCTCTATCAAGAACATAGATATATTTAGTAGGTTCTTCTTCATCATCACTTTTTATCGTAATAGTATAGCCTTTGATGGTAAAAGTTTTTCTGTCTTTAATATAGTCATAAACATCTCTAGCTGTAGATAAATTTTCATCATAAGTACTCTTTCTAATTATTTGGAATCCTTTTGGCGGATATACTTGATTAACTTTATATTCATCTTTTATTTCAGCTTGTTCTTCGTTTATTAAATTATATAATTCGTCTTTGGAATTAATAATTCCTATTTTTTCACCATCTAAATATACTTGATATAAATTATTAGGTGTTTCGGGAGTTTCTTCATAGTAGTAATTAATTCCTAAGAGAAGACCTAATAATATCGTAAATATAGTGGATAAAATAATACTTTTTATTTTATGCATTCTCATCTTCCTTTTCAGTTGCTAAATAGTTTCTAAAATTACTCATATTAAGTTCAAATAGTAATTGAAATTTACCAGTTGAACCTTTACGATGTTTAGCAATAATAATATCAGCTGGGACATTATTTTCTTTATTTAATTCAGTTTTAGCTTTATAGTAATCATTACGATTAATAAATAAAACCATATCAGCATCTTGTTCGATTGAACCTGATTCACGTAAGTCAGCTAACATAGGTTGATTATTTTCACGTTTTTCAGCTGTACGATTTAATTGGGCCAAGGCAATAACTGGAACTTTTAATTCCATGGCCATGGTTTTAAAGGCACGTGATATTTCTGATACTTCACGCTCACGTGAATCTGGTCTTTTTCCCCCACTAGTAACTAACTGTAAGTAATCGATTATTATTAAACCTAAACCCTCTTCTTTATTAGCTAAATTACGGCATTTAGCTTTTATTTCGGCTGCCGTTATGCTGGCGTCATCAACAATTTGAATATTTGTTTCGGCTAGTTGGCTATTAGCTTCATTGATTCTTTTCCAATCGTCATGGTTTAATTGACCGGTTTGAATTTTTTTAGAGTCGACTTGACCAACTGCTGAACGCATTCTATTAACTAGTTGTTCTGCTGGCATTTCTAAGTTGAAAATAGCAATAGCTTTCTTCATATTTTTTGCAGCATTAACGGCAATATTTAAAGCAAATGCTGTTTTACCCATACCAGGACGAGCAGCGATAATAATTAGTTCACCTTCGTGTAAGCCGGCAGTTGCTTTATCTAAATCATAAAAACCAGTTGGAACGCCTGTTATTTCTGATTTGTTTTTAGATAAATATTCTAGTTGTTCTTGTGCACGAGCTATAGCATCTTTAATATGAATAAAGTCACTTGTCTGTCTTTCTTTAACAACATTTAAAATCTTTTTTTCAGCTTCATCTAAAGTACGTGTTACATCTTCGTCTTCTTCATAAGCATCAGTAACAATATCGGTTGCAGTTTCAATTAAATTTCTAATTATAGCTTTATCTTTAACTATTTTAATGTAGTAATCTAAATTAGCAGCAGTTGCGACAGAATCGATTACTTCACTAATATAATCTATGCCTCCAATAGATGATAAGTTTTTCTTCTTGTCTAGTTCTTCTTTAACTGTTGTTATATCAACAGGTATTTTATTTTCATAGCAGCTTTTGATAGCTGCAAATAATTTTTTATTAGCATCACTATAGAACATATCTTCATATAGTTCATCACATATTTTAGTAAGAGCATTTTTATTTAAAAATGCGACTCCTAAAACACTCATTTCTGCTTCTAAATTTTGAGGCATTTTTCTTGTTGGCATTCTTAATCACCTACTTTTTTAGTGTTACTTTAATTTCTCCTTCAACTTTTTTATGTAAGTTGGCTTTAACAATATGAGTACCTAAAGAATCAATTGGAGCTGTAATATTAATTTTCTTTTTATCAATATCTATTCCTTTTTTCTTTAATTCTTCACATATTTGTTTTGATGATACAGTACCAAATACTTTATCTTGTTCACCAGTTTTAACTTTTATTATAACTTCAATATTTTTTAATTTTTCAGCAATATTTTTACATTCTTCAATATAAGCTTCTTCTAAAGCTTTTCTCTTATCTAATTCTTTAGCTAAGATTTTTTTACTAGTTGATGTAGCGGCGACGGCAAGACCATTTTTAATTAAGAAATTACGAGCATAACCATCACTAACATCAATTATTTGATCTTTTTTCCCCTGTTTTTTAACATCTTGAAGTAAAATAACTTTCATTTTATCACTCCTTTATAAATGTCTGTAATTAATTATATCAAATATTGGCAAATTAATAAATACTATGGTTTGTTTGATAACGACCATTATTATAACATAAAAAAAACAAATAGTTTCCTATTTGTTTAGCATAGCATCTGTAATTTGTGAACCAACTTTAGTATCAGTTTCTTCGTTTCGATTAGTAACTGTATAAATATGGTTTTTCATTGTAACAACATTATTATAAAATACTTCATAATTTCTTCTCAATTCTTGATAACGGGCGTTGGCTTCTTCTGAACCACTACTTCTCCATCCTTCACCATATAAATTATTCATTGTAGTATCTATACCATCAAAAATTTCTTGGATATTATCAGCTATACTTTTTATTGTATCAGCATATGATCTTGCTGATGCATAATCAGATTGTTCAAATTCATTCATATTATTAATTCCTTTCTATTGTTCAAATAAGTTTCTACCTTCTTGAGCATTTTGTTCTTCAGTATCATTTAAAGTATTTGCACCTGAAGATATTTTTTCACCTAGAAGATTTATTAAAGCTTCAAATTCATTTAAGTTTGCTACTTGTGAATCTACTGAAGCACCAAAATTTGTTGCTGATAAACCTTTCCAAATATCAAGTAATCCTTCTTTATTTCTTTGTAATTGTTCAATTTGATCATGAAGTTGATTAGCATATTCAACTGTTTTTCTTCCTTGTTCGTCCATTACTTCTGGAGATACATAAATTCCACTTGCCATTTTGCACATCCTCTCTACTTTACTTATAGCATATTTTAATTTGTTTATAAACTTTTTTTACTTTTTATTGACATTTTTATTTATAATTCTTCAGTTTCTTCTGCTTCAGTAACTTCTTCAGTTTCTGGAGTTTCTTCAGTTGTTTCATCGTTAGTTTTTTCGGTTGGTTCTTCGCTTTTTTTATCAGTTGTTTCTTCTGCTGGCTCTTTTTTATCGTCTGTTTTATCATCCTTAGAAGATTCGTCACCAGTTTCTTCTTTATCTTCTGTTTTTTCTTCGTCTTCTTCTGATAACGCTTCTATTTCAACATTTTCATCTTCAACATCAATATTAACTTTATCAAACATTTTCTTAATAGCATCAATATCTGTTAATTCTGTAGTAGATGCTAAGACAATACCATTTTTTACGATACTTAATTTAGTTTCAACATCTTTTTCTTCTTTTTCATTAACAATTAAGTTAATATCATATACTTTTGATAGTTCTTTAGCCAACTCGATCTTTTCCTTGTAGTTATCGTCTGACTTACTAATGGTAATAACTAAAACTTTTTCATTTGTTTTATTTAATTTTTCAATTGTTTCGTCAGTAAACTCACCATCTTCTAGCAGTTTTTTAAGAACAGCTAATGAAATAGTTCCAACTTTAAAGATAGTACCACTTGGACTAGTAACGGATTCTTCTTTGAATGTCGTTCCACTACCGCCACCATATGATCCACCATAGTAGCCACCAGAAAAGCCACCGCCAGAATAGCCGCCGCCACCAGCGCCGGTTGTTGTACCACCGCCACTTACAGATTCTTGTAGTTCAGTATGAGTTGTTACTACTTTCTTTAAATATTGGTTAGTTAAACGAAATTTGATATAAGCACTTTGAACATTAGTTGAAATAGCATCTTTAGCACTTTCAAAATTAAAATTATCTTCATTACTAACATCATATTTACTAACACTACGCATTACATCTCGAGCATTATTAGAAATATCTTTGACTGAATCAGCTATAGAATCTACAGCTCCTGTATCTAAGAGAAATTTGGTCATATTTTACCACCTTTCATTATTCATAATGAATATTGTTCATTATAACATTTAATGATTTTTCGAGAATACTAATAACTTCGTCATTATCTAAATCTTTAATATTATCTAATAATTTAAATCTTTCATTAACTGGAAATGGCCCAGTAGCTAGAGATAATTGACAAAATTCATTAGTTTTATCATTCATAAAATAAGCTGTTAGTTGTCTAATAAAGTTAAGATTTTCTTTAGTACCTACTAGAATATCTTGAAGATATAATTTAAATTGAAAATCAGATGTTTGATTAGTTTTATAATATATTAAGAAATTTTTATTTTCATATAATTCATTATCGATTACATTATCTTTAATTGATTCATTAACTTTTTTGATATGCTCATCATAAGTTTCATCTTCTTTAAGTACTCCATCAACAATAAATTGTTCTAAAGTATTTTTATATTTAGCTACAAAATAATTATTATTAGCATCTTGCTTTTGATCTATTATTTCAAAATTATCTAAGATAGGAATTATTAAAGCATTATTATTTATTATTTGATTAGCTTTATCAGCGATATCTAAAATTATATTCATTTTATCGTTCATATTAATTCTCCTTTATATTATGTAGTGATAGCATACATTGCTGCTGATGATTCTCGAGCAATTAATCCGGCATCAAATGATTTATCAGTTCTATCACGACTATTTGGATCGGCAACTATTACTCCACCATTTTCATCTAAACCCTTCAAAACAATATAGTGGCCACCACGTGTAAAGGTACCTGGACCCATATGAGCAATTATTACTTTACCTTCTGATAAGCTATTAATAATATTTTGCGCGGTTGGACTTTGTTTTTCACAGTCAAGGCCATATTCGCTAGCCATTGCTGGGAATAATGTATCAGCCGTACCATTTCCTTCAACTCTATAACCATTTTTAACACTATAGGCAGCGGTATCAACTGGAGTTATTGGTTCACCAGTTAGATAAGTTAAAACCATAGCCATTGAAGTAGGCCCACAACCTGCTGAGGCAATAGTTCCACTTCGACCATAAGCGTAATTAGAATAATCACCTTGGAAATAATTAACAAACTCATTTAAGGTTACTAAGTTTGAATAATATTCGACTGTTGAAGTTGCACTAGCTAATTTTTGGGATGTAATACTTGATAATAAACTATCAATACCAGATTTTAAATTAGCCATACTTTCGTTATAAGATGTAACTAAATTACGATAATATGATTTTTGTTCATCAGTTGTGGCATTAGATAAACTAGATTCGGCTGATGCCTTACTAGCTTTCATTTGTTTATACTCTTCATATTTATTTAATGCTTCAGCAAAACTAGTTAATTGTGAAGCAATTGTTTCTTTGTACTCAGAAACAAATTCAGATGATAAGTTAGCAGCATTATCTCTAGATGGTCCTTGCCATATAGAATCATTATTTACGGATTCCATTTGTGATGAGTAATTAGAAAATAAACCTTGAAGAGTTTGAGAATCACTACTTACTGTGCCACTAGATACCATTAAACATCACCAACTTTCTCACCTGTAGATTTATCACTTTCGCTATAAGCAGCGGTATTACTATCTAATATTTGAGCACTGGTACTAAAATTATTATTAGTTTGAACAGTTAACTCTGATAAACCATTCCAAGTTCCATAACAATAATCAGCAAAAGGACCCATAAAAGTACTTTCAGTAAAGATATCTTTTACTAAACGATTACAATCATTTATACCACTATTAATATCTTTAACAGCACTTTCAATAGTATTTACGCCACTTTCTAAATCATTATAATCAGCTTGATAACTAAGATCACCTGTAGAAGATGAACTACTAGTTAAAGAAGATTTACTAGAATTCGATGCTAAATCGCTAGTTAAACTTTTTTGGTTTTCGGTACTTATTCCCAAATCACTAGTTATGCTCTTTGGTTCCTCGGTACTTATTCCTAAATCACTAGTTAAACTTTTGGTGTTTTCCGTACTTGTATTATCTGTAGCCATATTATCACATCCAATCTAAAATCTTAAAGAAGCTAAACTATTTTCAACTTCTTCAATTTTACTGACACTATCTTTAATATAAGAAGACATTTGCCTCATTGTTTCAATTTCTTTTTCTAAACTAGAAGTAATAGCGTTACTACTATCTTTATAACTTGTAGAAGCACGACCAGTCCAACTAACTAAACTAGAGTCTAATTTAGTTTTATGAGTATTTAAGTTAGTTTCTAATTCAGAAAGGCGATTGTCTAAATCAGAACATGAAGATCTTATAGTGTCAAAATCACATACATATTTTGCCATATTATCACTATCTTTCTAGTTTAATTTTAGCATGGGAGGTATTTATTTTCAATTAAGTTTACATTTTATACTTTTAGGAAATGGATTATTTTACATAAGATAAATAAGTTGGTATATGATATAATGTGTTAAAGGTGATTTTATGTTAAAAAACAAGAAAGTCTTTATTCTTGGAATGGCAAGAAGTGGTTTTGAAGCAGCGAAACTTATTGCTAGTGATAATGAAGTATTAATAACGGATATGAAAGAACAAGATAAGGAGCAACTAAAGATACTTGAACAACTAGGAGTTAAATTTATTTTAAGTGATAATCCAATTGATTTATTAGATGAAACTTATGACTTATTAATTAAGAATCCGGGAATTAAATATACACATCCAACGGTTTTAAAAGCAAGAGAACTGGGAATTAAAGTAATTAACGAAGTAGAATTAGCATATGAATATATAAATAAAAAGGCAAAAATAATAGGAGTTACAGGATCAAATGGTAAAACAACAACTGTTACACTTATTTATAAAATGTTACAAGAAGCTAAAAAACCGGTATGGTTAGGTGGTAATATAGGTACTCCTTTATGTAATTTTGTTAAAGATATTAAAGAAAATGATATTTTAGTTATGGAAATATCTGATCATCAATTATGTGATATGTATGACTTTAAAACAAATATTAGTGTTTTAAATAATATATATGAAGTACATACTGATTTTCATGATTCACATGAAAGATATGTTAAAACTAAATTAAAAATATTTAATAATCATACTAAAGATGATATAGCTATTATTAATTACGATAATAAAGAAGCTGTGGATAATACAAAAGATATTAACAGTACGATATATTACTTTTCTAAAGATAAACAACAGAATGTTTATTTGAAGGATGGAGCTATTTATTGGCAGAAGGAAAAAGTTGTTGATGTTAAACAAATTAAATTAAAAGGTATTCATAATTTAGAAAATATTATGGCAGCGATAAGTGTTGTGAAGTTATTTGATGTACCAAATAAAGATATTATTAAAGTATTAGAGACCTTTGGTGGGGTTGAACATAGAATAGAATATGTTAAGACAGTTAAAGGTGTAGCTTACTATAATGATGCTAAAGCTACTAATTGTGAATCAACAAAAACTGCTTTAAATTCTTTTAATGAACCAATATTACTTATTTTAGGTGGTTTAGATAGAGGACATTCATTTGATGAATTAACAGAAGCAATGAGTAATGTTAAAAAGGTAGCTTGTTATGGGGAAACTAAAATGAGAATTAAAGATTATTGTGATAAAATAAATAAACCTTGTGAAGTATTTGATAATCTAGAGCAAGCAACGAATTACTTAATAAAAATGGCACAAAAAGGTGATGTCGTACTATTAAGTCCTGCTTGTGCATCATGGGATCAATATGAAAAATTTGAAGATCGTGGCGATGAATTTAAAAAAATTATTAATTCTATTAAGGAGTGAAAGATATGAATATTAAAGATTATAAAAACATTTATATGGTTGGTATTGGTGGTATCAGTATGAGTGGTATTGCGGAAATACTTAAAAAATGGAATTATAATGTATGGGGTTCTGACTGGGCAAGATCAGGTCAAACTGATTGGTTAGAGAATAATGGAATAAAAGTTAATATTGGACAAGTTAAAGAAAATATTACTGATGAAATTGATTTAGTAGTTTATACAGCGGCGATTAAACAAGATAATCCGGAATTAGTTAGAGCTCGTGAATTAGGTATTCCAACAATTGAAAGAGGAGACTTCTTAGGAGAAATAACTAAATTATTTAAAGATACTATAGGAATTGCTGGAACTCATGGTAAAACCAGTACAACAAGTATGGTTTCTTATTCATTTTTAGAAGCAGATTTAGACCCTTCAATACAAGTGGGAGCAAACTTAAAAGCCTTAAATGGTAATTATCGTGTAGGAAGTAGTGATTACTTTATAATAGAAGCATGTGAATACTGTGAAAGTTATTTAAGGTTTAAACAAAGAAGTGCAATAGTTTTAAATATTGATGATGATCATTTAGATTATTTTAAAAATATAGATAATATTAAGAAAAGTTTTGAAAAATATGTTTCATTACTACCTAGTGATGGATATTTAGTATTAAATCGTGATGATGAGAGATGTTATGATTTAAGAAATAGTACAAAAGCGAAAGTTATTACTGTAGGTAAAGATAATAAAGCTGATTGGTATTACGATAATGTTAGTTATGATGACGATGGTTATCCTACTTATGATGCTTATTATAAAGGTGAATTAAAAGGTACTATAAGTTTAAGAGTAACAGGATTACATAATGTATTTAATAGTTTATGTTGTATTGCTTTATGTAATGAGTATGGAATAGATATTAATATAATAGCTAAAGCTTTGTTAAAATACGATGGTGCTTCAAGAAGATTAGAATATAAAGGAATGTTTAATGGGGCGAAAGTATTTGATGATTATGGTCATCATCCTACAGAAATAAATGCAACAGTAATGGGGATTAAAAACAAAAAATATAATGAGTCTTGGGTAGTATTTGAAGCTCATACTTATAGTAGATTAGTAGCTCATTTAAAAGAGTTTGCGCAAAGTTTAATCCATTTTGATCATATTATAATAATTGATATTTATGCAGCAAGAGAAGTTAATACTTATAATATAACTGAAGATGATTTAATAAAGGAAATTAATAAATTAGGTAAAGAAGCTATTCATATAAGTAACCATGAAGATGTTGTTAAATATCTAAAAGATAATGTAAAAGAAGGAGATATTATTCTAACATTAGGAGCTGGTAATGTAACTAAAATTGCTAGTTTATTAGTTAAATAGGAGGTATTTAAATGATATTTGCCTTTGGTTGTACAAAAAATTGGTATGAATATTTAGTAGTTGATATATACTCTTTGTTAAAATTTAATCCCACAACTAAAAAAATATATCTTTTTTTAGAAACTGATACAATAGATGAAGTACCATATTTAAAAGAAGTACAAGAGAGATTCAATGTTGAGCTTGTTTTAATTAATTTTAATCAAGAAAAAAATAGGTATGTAACAAAAGATAATCCAAATGTAGATACACCTTATACTGATTTTGCGTTTTGTAAGTTAGTTTTAGCTGATTATATAAAAGAAGATAAAGTTATATATCTAGATACTGATACAATAGTTAGAAAAGATATAAAAAGATTATGGTATTGGGATATCGATGAATATTATGTAGCTGGTTGTAAAGATAAAGGTGTAATTCTTTCACCTTATTATAAAGAATTAAATATAACTGGTAAATATATTAATACTGGGGTTATGTTACTTAATTTAAAGAAAATTAGAGAAGATAAGATTATACCTAAAGTTTTTGAAATATTAAATGATAATGAATTAAAATATCCTGATCAAGATGCTTTTAATTTAGTAGTTCAAAATAAAATAACATATATACCTTCAATTTATAATCAAGCATTTTGTATTACTAATCAAGTCGCTTTATGGGAAACTGTAAAAATATGGCATTTAGCGAGAGATAAAGAAGAATGGGTAGTAAATATTAATTTTTCAGAAAATTGGTATGAAGCAGAAGAAGAATTCTTCTTTGATATAAAAAATCAATAGATTATAAAAGTCTATTGATTTTTTCTATGAATTCATTAAAGGTAATATATTGTTTATTAATGTTACGATATTTTAAAGCTGATTCAATATAATTAGAAGTAATTTCTTTATATATTATATATTTTTGATATAAGTCTTTACTCCAAATAATTATTTTTTCAACGTCATATTGATTATAGCAATTATTATATGATTCATATAATACTGATAATCCTTCAATTATCTTAATAGCTATAGCTTCTTTAGAAGCATTACGTTTTATAGCTTCTTCAACGGCCCAATTAATATTATAAGCATAACCTTCCATACCAGTAAATTTATATTCACGATTATTCTTTCGCGTTATGGAAGTAGAATTATCTTCATAGACATAAGTTATTTGATCTAAAAGACAAACAATAGGATTTAAAAGAAAGATTAAACTATTAAAGCCATTATCTTCGTTATAGCGAGAATTATTAAATTTTATATGATGTTTTTCTAAAAATTCTCTTTTATATATCTTACCATGTAACCATACAGTATTATTTCTTTTAATTTCTTCTTTATTATCTCTTTTATATATAAAGTTTGAAATAACGACATCAGCTTTAGAATTAGAGATACTATTGACTAATAAATTAAGAGAATCAGCAGAAGATAAATAGTCATCGGCATCAATAAACATTATATATCTACTATTGGTGGAATCGATACCATATTGTCGTGATAAACCTGGGCCAACATTAGTATTAGTTGTTATTTCTTCAATGTGAAGTTTATCTTTGTATTTATTTATTATTTCAGTATATGGTTTACCACAATCATTTACAATAGTTATATGAAAGTCTTTTAAAGTTTGAATAGCTAAACTATTTAAGGTATTTATTATTGTTTTATGGGCATTATATGCGGGTATTATAATTTCTAAATTATTCATTTATATATCACCTTCTTTTTATTTAAAGTATAAAAGGAATCTTATAAGATTCCTTATTATAATAAATTATTATACACTAGCAGCGTTTGCTCTTGGGACTCCGCCACCGCCATTAACATCTCCGCCATTAATACCTATATTATCTATAGGTATGTCATTATCACCAAAGATTGCATCACCAAGAGTTTCTATTGTATCTAGTTTTGAATCATCATCGATAATTCCACCAATTTTTTGATAATTAGATGTAATTACATCATTAGCTGATGAAACTAATTTTGCAGCATTAATTTTTGAAACGAAATCTCCTTGAGCTTCAGCAGGTAAAGAATTTTTAATGCCATCAATAAACTTTTTCTCCAATTTTATTACTTCATTTATATTTGTTTTTCCACTAACAACGTCTTGACCAATACTTTCGCTTAATTTGTGATAAAGATCTGAGTTATTACTTTCAAGATTGGAAAATATTTTTGATGTAAAATTATTACCATATTCTAATAAGTCGTTTAATGTTAAATCTTGCTTTGTACTTATATCTGTAGCAATTTGATTAATTAAACTATTTTGTTGTTCAGTATTTAATAAGTCATATATTTTAGTTACTTGAGAATTCTTTATGTTTTTCATAGCATCTGCTAATTCTTTTGAACTCATAGAAGATAATATTTGTTTTTGAGCTTCTTTATTATAATCTAAGACATCCTTTAGTGATTTGTTACCATTATTTATATCTTTAGCAATATTTTTTGCATCTTCTGAAGTTTTTATTTTTAATTTTCCTTCTTCTGTAATATATCCTTTAAGACCACTTACAAAAGATGTTAAACTAAAATATAAAAGTGCACTTAAGGTAGTTTCAGCAATGTTTCCTATATTAACTTCTCTTTCACCATTAAAGTAATCACCTATATCATCAGCAATATAGAAAACAGTATTTGCATAGTTCATTATGTTTTTTGAACCTGATTTTAGTGCATTCCAAGCAAAGTCTTTATTCATAACATCTTTGCCTACTTTAGCAAAAGTTGATATTATACCATTTTCTCCCATAGTTTTACCAAGGGAGATAACACCATTTCCCAATTCAGCACATGCCATCCAAGATAATGACGTTAAAGCACCATTAATTAAAATTTGTGTTTCATCCCATTTGGATGTACCACCATTTTTATAATTTGTTTCAGCGGCATCACCACTACCAACTAAAAATCCGACTGCAATAGGTCCAGCAATTCCTCCACTGGCGACAGATAAAGCTGTTGCTGCTGCAACAGTAGCAGCTTTTTCACTATATTTAGATATATTTTTCGCTAAATCACTATCATATTTTAAGAGAGAAGCATCATTGATGCCACTACCAATTCCTTCATAGAGGGCTTCATTTAATTCTCCTGATAAATCTCTAGCGATAAAATCACGTGCGGCTTGAGCTTCGTCTTCAAGACCAAGAAACGAAAAACCAAGAACTCCAACATGTACTACTCCATCTAAAGCTTTTTCACCAAGATTTACAACACCAAATAATACAGATGTAAATGTTACTATTCCAGTAGCTACTATAGCTCCTGTTGCTTTTAGTGCAGCACATGCCATCTCAAATAATGATTTTTTTTCGGTTTCAGCTGCTTCTGTTGTTGAACTTTTAAGCATATCATCTTCAGTATACAATGGATTATCGAGATTAATCACATCGTTTACCACTGGAGTGACAACGGCATTACCAAGTCCTATAGTTTGAGCGTCAGTTTCTGAATAAGCATTACTTGATAAATCGATATAAGAAATTTTAGAGACCGCTACACCTCCGCCAGTAATTTTACCAGGATTATATGCACTTAATCCCATATCATATTCACCTTCTATAATTATAACACAATGTGAATTTTTATGTTAACTTTATTCATAGTATCTGTAAAACTAAATATTTATTTTAAAGTTTAAAAATGTTATTAATTTTCTGATAATACTGATAAGCCTTCAATTATCTTCATAAACATAAGTTATTTGATCTAAAAGACAAAAAGAAAGATTAAACTATTAAAGTTTTTATTATTGTTTTATGGGCATTATATGTTGGTATTATAATTTCTAAATCATTCATTTATAATATCGCCTTCTTTTTATTTAAAGTATAAAAGGAATCTTATACGATTCCTTATTATAATTAAATTATTATATACGAGCAGCGTTTACTATTGGAACACCGCCACCACTATTAACATCGTCGCCATTAATATCCATATTATCTATAGGTATGTCATTATCACCAAAGATTGCATCACCAAGAGTTTCTATTGTTTCTAATTTTGAATCGTTGTCGATAATTCCACCGATATCATTTTTATATGCTAATACAGTTTGAATTGGTGAAGACATGTGTTGTGCAGTTATAGCACTATTGGTAATATTGACAAAATCTTCTTGAACATCAGCTGGTAATGATCTCTTAATAGCTTCAAGATTAGCACTACCAAGTTTTAATACTTCTTTTATATCTGTTTTTCCGGAAATTACGTCTATACCAATACTTTTTCTTAGTTCGGCTGCTTTAGAATCTGTTAAGTGCTGAAATACTTCGCCTGTAAAATTATTACCATAGTGTAACAAATCATCTAAAGTTGCATCTGGTTTATCAATAATGTCTTGGGCAATTGTATTAATTAAGCCTTCCTTTTGTTCTGTATTAAGCATGTTATAAATTTGAGGTACTTTAGAATTGTCAACATGTAATAAAGCATTCGCCAAATCTTTAGATGACATGTTCTTTAATATTTCTTGTTGAGCTTCTTTGCTATATTCAGATAATTTTGTTAAATCCTTATTACCATTTTTAAATTCATCTGCAACACTTTCTGCTTCTTCTGAAGTTTTAATTTTTAATTTTCCTTCGTTAGTAATATAACCTTTAGCAGCAGTGATATAAGCTGTTGAAATGAAATACCAAGCAGCACTAACCGTTGTTTGTGTAATATTTTTTAGGTTAATTTCTCTTTCACCAGTAAAGTAACCACCTATATCATCAGCGACATAGAATATAGTATTTACATAATTCATGAATTTTTTTGAACCGGCTTTTAGAGCGTTAATAGCAAAGTCTTTGTTAACAAGATCTTTACCAACTTTAGCTAATGTTGCTTTAAAGCCACTTTCTCCCATAGCTTTACCAAGGGACACAAATCCTTTTCCTAATTCAGCACTGGCTTCCCATGACACAGCTGTTAAAAGTCCATTAAGGAGGATTTGCCCTTCATCACTTAACTTTGTACCACCGTTTTTATAATTTGTTTCAGCTGAACCACCGCTACCGACTAAAAATCCAGCAACAGCCGGGCCAACAGCTCCACCTGAAACTACAGTCAATGCTGTTGCAGCCGCAATAGTAGCAGCTTTTTCACTATATGAAGATATATTTTTTGCTATATCACTATCATATTTTAATAGAGATGCATCATTGATGCCACTACCAATTCCTTCATAGAAGGCTTCATTTAATTCTCCTGATAAATCCCTAGAGATAAAATCACGTGCGGCTTGAGCTTCATCTTCAAGACCAACAAGCGATAAACCAACAGCTCCAACATGCACTACTCCATCTAAAGCTTTTTCACCAAGATTTACAACACCGGATAAAATAGATGTACCTGTTACTACTATTGTAGCTCCTGTTGTTTTTAGTGCATCAAAAGCCATTTCAAATAATGATTTTTTTTCAGTTTCAGCTGTTTCTGTTGTTGAGCTTTTAAGCATATCAGCTTCAGTATACAATGGACTATCAAAATTAATTACATCGTTTACTACTGGAGTAACAACGGCTTGACCAAGTCCTATGGTTTTAGCGTCAGTTTCTGAATAAACATTACTTGATAAATCGATATAAGAAATTTTAGAAGCTGTTACACCTCCGCCAGTAATTTTACCAGGATTATATGCACTTAATCCCATATCATATTCACCTTCTATAATTATAACACAATGTAAATTTTTTATGTTAACTTTATTAAAAGTATCTGTAAAACTAATTCTTAGCTGATAATTAAAAATATTATTAATTTTCCGATTATTAAAAGAATTTCGTATTTTAGTCTTAAATACTATATTGTCAAATAAAATTAATTTTTTATATAAAAAATGAAGATTAATATGTTTTAATCTTCATTTTGTAATTATATAGATAGATTATCTTTTTAAAGGTGTTTTTTCTTCCTTTTTGGATACTGTTTGCTCAAATTCATCTAAACATGATTTTAAATCTCTATCTAGATAAGATATAGTTTTTTCTTTTATTTCATCAGGTACTCCGTAATATGATTCAGCTAAACTACCAGCCATAGCTCCGATTGTATCTGAGTCACCACCTATTGATATAGCTAGTCTTACGCAATCTTCAAAGTCATTTCCTTCTAAAAAGGCTTCTATGGCTTGTGGAACTGAACCTTGGCAAGTTACATCAAAAACGTAGTTCTTGCGAATACCATCAATCGTGAAATCTAATGGGTAGTATTTTTCTTCAATATATTCTTTGACGTTTTCTTTAGTGGCACCATTTCTTAACATCCATATAGCTGAAGCAATAGCTTTAGCACCTTGAATACCATAAGGATGGTTATGTGAAACTGATGCTGATACTTCTGCTAAAGTTTCAGCTTCTTCTAAGGAATCAGCAATCCATCCGCATGGTGATACACGCATGGCAGAGCCGTTTCCAAAGCTATTATATGGAGGAGGATTATTAATAAGTAACCATTTGATAAATGTTCCTCCATAACCAGCATTTATATGTCTACGACCATAATATTGCATATATTTAATACAATCTTCTTTAAATTTATTTAAATCTTTAGTTTTACTATATTCAATACATGCTTTACCGACAGCACATGTCATAACACTGTCATCAGTAAAACGATTTCTTGGTGTAAATAAAGAAAAGTCTTTACTTTTTTTATTTTCCCTTTCGTAGATAGATCCTACGATATCTCCTGTATATGCTCCTAACATAAATAATTACCTCCTATAATTTTGGCCCATCACTTTTGGGCTGTTGCTGGTCCAATAATGAATCGCGATATGAGTTACCAAAAGCATTGATATACCCGATATTATACACTTGAGTAATTTGATTATGATTAAAGCAACTAAAAGCGTGTTGTTTATCTATGCCAAAAGGAAATTCGCAAGATAGATAATCTGAGACTATATCTCCTTGTGAATAGTTATAACCTATTATCATTAATTTCTTTGAATTATTATCAATTGAAACAATGCTACCTAAAGGCATATATTTTTCATAAGCTTTTATTTGTTCTTCAGCTTGTTTCTCTTGAAGAGCTTTAGCAACATTTTCGGTTTGACCATTATAACTAAATTTATATTCATCGCCTTCACTGACAAATCTTTGGTCGTTTTGTTCGGGATCAAAAAATTCCATATTTAAACCTCCTATTTATTATTGTACCACAACTGGAACAATAGTTTTTTCAACACCATTAATTACTTGTTTCATTACATCTCCAACAACAGTCATGGTAGCATTTCTTTTAACTAACATTTCCATTTGGCCATAACTAGTTACACCTGTAATACTTTCAATATAAGCAGCTGTACCTGAATGTGGAGGAGTAATTATTTGTAAGATAATATTGGTATCAGCTTTTTTAGCACCATAGTTATTATCAAATAAAATACTACTACTTTGATATCCACCAGTAGTAAAACTGACGCCAGGAACTAATGTAGATGGGTCAATTCTTCCAGAGGCATCATATAAGTTTCTAACACCACGATACGATACGATGGCATCATTATAATCAGATTTACTAATTGCTGAATCTAATTCAGTTAAAATATCGGCATCAGCTGATGATAAAATACGATTTTTCCTATTGTTAGACAAAGGATACCCTGATACAGCATCTTGGATTTCAGATATATTAGAGAATCTTTCACGCGCTCTTCGACCTTTTGTACCATTACGCCCTGGTAAGGTTGTATTATTTAGATAAGCATTTATCTCAAATCCACCACAAGCTGTATAGTTAAAGATAGAAGCTTTTTGATTTTCACTTAGTCCTCTTGACCATTGTTCAACAACACCGAAATTTAAAATATCTAAAGCTTGATCTATTTGATCAGGTGTCATATATTGTCGGGCATCATTTAACATGTCTAACGGATCAATATCACCAACAGACATATGAAAATATTTATTTAAAATGTCAGTTAGTTCTTTAGATTGATCATCAGTTAAAGTACCATCATCTAAATGCTTACTTAAAAGGTCTAGTAAGTATAGTTTTCCATCACCTAATTGAGTAGCAACATCTTCAGCAGTTTTAAACTCTTTTATGCTTATACCTAATGATTGAAGATAATCTTGGAATGATATTCCTTGTTGTTGATAGTAAGCTAGATTTGATACGTAATCATTAGTTATTTTTTGACCTGAAGTTAGTTCAGGTGTAGCAATAGGTTTAGCGTCTAGAACTTTTGTTTCTTCACTAACTATAGGGATTGGTTGAGTTGCATCTGGATCTTCAATCTTTGGAAGTGGTTGAGTTGTTTCTAAATCCTCTACTTTAGCTGCTTTTAGTGCATTAACAGCTTCTTGTGTTGATGGTGCCTTAAATCCACCAATTCCTAATCTTACTCCATCTTCTAATGTATTTAAACCGAAGTTTTCTAAGAATCCTACTCCAACCATTGCTAAGTTTTCTGCATTTAATTCTTTTTCACCTGTAAAGAAACCAATTACATCGTCGGCACTCATCATTGCTGAACTTATGTAATTTCCTTTATCAGTTAACGATTGTTTTAACCATGATTTTAAGAATTCTGGTTGTGTGAAACTCTGACCTAAATTGGTTGCTGTTTGTTTGAATCCTACTTCTCCTAGTGATTTACCAAATTCGGTAACAAAGCTAGCTCCTAGTTTTCCATTTGCGGCCCATGCGATTCCGTTTAAACCACCGGTTCCTAAAATCATTAGTTCTGTTAAACCTGATGATTCTGGATTTGCTTGATACATGGTTTCGGCAGAGTTCCCTATACCTACTAATGCCCCACAAACAAATGGTGCTGCTGCTCCTCCAGTTAAAATAGTTGCTCCTGTTGCAATAGCTATTTCACCAACAGATGTACTTATGCCTTCTATTTTTTGAGCGAGTTCGCTATCATATTTCATATATGAAGCATCGTTAATGGCTTGACCTAGACTAGTATTTTCATAAAATGCTTGATTAGCTTCATCGACCCAATCAGTTGAAATAAAATCTCTAACATCAGCTTTAGCATCTTCACGCCATTCCATTATGTCATCTTTAGCATCTTCATCTACTAAACCAACTGCTTCGCCGACTAGCCATGAACCGCCTTCAACTGCTTTTCCTCCAACCCATGCAACTCCATCGACAGCTGCTTCACCGATATCAGCAATACCACTTATGACAGAGGTTGCACCAACAGCAACTGTAGCTCCAGTACTCTTAATTCCTTCCCAAAGTTTTTTATACCAAGGTTTTTCTTTTTCCGCATTTTCATTGTCCATATTATTAGTAATTTCACGATTTATATTATCTTCTACATTTTCAAAAGAAATAGATATATCATCAGAATTCACTTTGTTACCAACATATGAAGCCTCTTTTTTATAATTATTAACTAAAGTTGAGTTTAATTCGGGTGATTCTACTCCACCACTAGAAATTTTCCTAGTACCATAACTTGCTAGTCCAGCCATTTAATCACCTCGTCACTAGTATTTTTACTATTTTTAGTATATCAATTTTTTTTATATGTATCAATGTATAAAAATTTTTGTTAACACAAGTTAATAAACTATGATTTTAAAGAGTGTGTGATGTTGTTAAAGCATCAGATGGGTATCTGTTTTTATAGGCTTTTGTTTCACTTGCTAATTTTTTTTCTCTTATAGCTTCATCTAGAATAATATTTCTTTCGTTAAGAGAAATAGTATACCAATCTTGAGGTAGATACTTTCTTAATTCCGCAAAGTAATCAGAAGATGTATCTAAGCCAACTTTTTTAGCATAACTAATTTCTAATAAACTATATATTATTTCATCATTCATATTTATCCTCCTATCTATCTGCTAATGCAAATATTTCATCTATAGAATCAAATAATTCATCGCCGAAAATATACCTTAATTGATTTATAGCTTCTGTATCATTTTGCATTTTTAACTGATTCATATTAGCCATTAATTCAGCAAACACATTTTCAAAACCGTTTCTCGAAAAATAATCAGCGTCATGGGAAAAAGTTAAAGGAACTACATTTCCATTAATTTTTACATTATTGTCTTGGAAAATTGCTGAAATTATATCAGAGAATGCTGAACCTGATCCAACACGGGTAAATGTTTCTTTATAAGTTGATAAACGTTGATTATATATAACATCTACCATTTGGTTAAGTAGAGATTTGTCTTTGAAATCTATATTTTGAACTAATTGAAGGGTTGTGTCATCTGATATACCATTACTAGTCAATAAATATGTAAGATCTTGTTGTGACATTTGAGATTGAATTTCGCGTAATATTGATTGTTTATATTTTTTAACACTACCATAATTATTAGTTATCATTTTTTCAAATTCAGCTCCATAATAATTCATTACATCATCATAAATTTGATTATTAGATCTTTGGAATGCAATTAATTCATCGGCATGATTATAGGCATTTATTCTAGCTCTTTCTATTATGCCCTGTATATCATCAGGCATTTTACTTTCACATAAATTATGGTGAATAGCATGGCCAAATTCATGATAGGCAGTACCATTACTTTTTACTAGTGAATCTAATACTAAAATATCTCTACCTTGGACATATGCTTGACCTGGTTCTAAAGAATAACCAATATTATTTAAAGCGGCAAAATATTCCATATTTTTTAAAGCATATTTTGAATCGCCAATTTGATATGAAGAACTTATTGCATCTAACATTCTTGTATATGAATTATCATTTAGACGATCAGCTCCGGCATTTAAATATGTATATAAGTAAGAAAATTCTAATTCATCTGTTAGCTCGCCGTTTAAAACTCGTTCAAGAAAAGTGCTAGCTAAGGGAGCGGTTGAGTCATCAAATGATAAACCGGTTAAGACATTTTTAAATGCTCTTGATTGTGCTTGATTCATTTGTGGTAAATTACTTGTTATAGTTCCATCGCTTTCAATAGTAATATGTTTGAATAATTCCTCCCAAAAGTCATTGCTAGTACCAGGACCACGATACAATGATTTATAATTATCATAATCAGGAATTGCATCAGACAAGACAAAATCTAAAAATGTTTTGGTTGTTGTTCCTTCCTTTATAGATTTTTCTATAATATCAGAGAAATATGGATTTTCTTCGCTAAATTTAGTAAGAAGTTTTATTTGATCTTCATTTAAGAATATTCGGTTTATACCAGCTTGACCATCGATAGAAATTATTTTACCTAATTGACTAGTCGTCAAGCCTGAATTTAAAATTCTTTTGTTTAAATCTTCAATTTCTTGATAAATAGATTGTTGTAAAGCGTAATCACTATCAGGTATTGGTGTGTACATCAATTCAGCTAATCTATTTACATCTTGTGTTATATCTGAATAAGTTTTTTCACTTATTCCTTCACTAGCTAAGATTGCTGATATATCTGTTGAGGTTTGAGCTAATTTAGTTCTATTTAATTCGTCGTTTATAGTTTGACCTACTCTATTTTGAAGTTCAATCATACCTGCTGGATTATTTTGTAAATTTATTAATGCTTCAGTAGAAGGTGCTTTAAACCCACCTATACTTAATCTTACACCATCTTCTAGAGTATTTAGACCAAAGTTTTTTATAAAACCAAGTCCTACCATTGCTACATTTTCAGCATTTAATTCTTTTTCACCAGTTAAGAAACCTATTAAATCACTTGCACTCATCATGGCTGAGCTTATATAATTTCCTGCATCGGTTAAAGATTGTTTTAACCATGATTTTATAAATTCTGGTTTGGTAAAGTCTTTAGCCAATTTGGCGAATGTGTCTTTAAATCCTATTTCTCCTAAAGATTTACCAAATTCGGTAACAAAACTAGCACCTAGTTTTCCATTTGCAGCCCAAGCTAGTCCATTTAAGCCACCAGTTCCTAAAATTATTAGTTCAGTTAAAAGTGATGAATCTGGATTTTCTTGATACATTGTTTCGGCAGAATTTCCTATACCTACTAATGTACCACAAACGAATGGCGCTGCTGCACCTCCAGTTAAAATTGTAGCGCCAGTAGCTATTGCTATTTCGCCAACGGTTGTACTTATGCCTTCGATATTTTGAGCGAGTTCACTGTCATATTTCATATATGAAGCATCATTAATAGCTTGCCCTAGGCTAGTGTTTTCATAGAATGCTTGATTGGCTTCATCTACCCAATCTGTCGCTATTAAATCATTTATACCGGTTTTATAGTCTTCACGCCATTCCATTATGTCATCTTTGGCATCTTCATTTACTAAGCCAATTGTTTCACCAACTAACCATGAGCCACCTTCAATCACTTTACCTTCAGCCCATGCTATACCATCAAATGCTGCTTCACCGATGTCAGCTACACCACTTATGATAGAGGTTGCACCAACAGCAATGGTAGCTCCAGTACTTTTAACTCCATCCCATAGTTTTTCATACCAAGGTTTTTCTGGTTCAGCATTTTCATAGTTCATACTATTAGTAATTTCACGATTTTTATTATCTTCAACATCTTCAAAAGATATAGTTATATCGTCCTCAATTGTATCATCATCAACATATGAAGAATCTTTTCTGTAATCATCAACTGATGATGAATTTACTTCAGGCGATGCTACTCCACCACTAGAAATTTTTTTAAAACTATAACCTATTAATCCTGCCATAATAATACCTCTAGTCTTCTATTTTTTTTATTATAACATTTTTAATTTAAATAATCATTAAATGTGTTACAAATTGCTAAGAAAAAGGGTAAAGAAAAAAGTAAACATAGTGTTTACTTATAGATATTAGTTATAAAACAAATAATTAATTTAAATTATTGTTATCGTCATATAAAGTTTCAATATTATTAGATTGAGTATTACTATTATCTGATTTAGGTTCATTTAGAAATTGACTTAAATCGATAGTTACATCTTTTTGATTTGAAACAACATTTTGAAATTTAATTTCTTTTTTGGGTTGATAATCTTCTAGGTTAACTTTTTTAATGGTATCGGCTTTAACATTACCATTTTGAATTGTTTTTGTTTGATAAGATGTAAAATTTGCCATACTCTACCCTTCTATCTAATTGTTAATTTTATTTGTCATTGTTCTACATAAACTATATATTCTGTTCTTACTTGTATTTAGAGAAGAAACTACTGAATTAATTTGATCAGCTTCATATGTTTTGTTATTTACTTTTATTCCTTGATTAATAGTACCTTTAATGTTACTAACATTGGTAGTTTCTCGAGAAATGCTAGATGCAATACTATACAATCTATTTATAAGGTACCTATATTGTGATTTTTCATAATCGTCCATCTTAGATATCCTCTCTTTCTTGAGCGATTTTTTGACCAGCACGTTTATCTGCTAAACGATATTTTCTAATTAAACTACTATATAATTCAGAGCAATTGTTGTAATTCTTACGATATTGTTCCATTGTTTGATAAACATCTGATTTTCTATTTTTAACAGTTTTTCCATTTAATAATACAGTTCTTTCTAGTTGCTCTAAATAATTTATTATTGAACTTTCATTATTTTTTAATAATTTATCATAGTTTGATATTTTATCGATAGATAATGTTAATTTATCTGATAAAACTCCTTTAAAATCATCTGATACAGATTTACTCATTTTATCACCATTTTCTACATCAAGTCTGAAACATTGATTTCATTAAAAGAATTAATTCTTATTTGAGCAAAAGAATTTTGAATATCTTCTTCAAGTTGGCGCATTTCATCAAACATATCAATTACTTTATTTCTTGATCTATTAAGAGTATCAGCTAGTGAATTTAAACGATTTGCTTCTGAATAAATTATATTTCTTTCACTATAAGAACAAAAGTAGGTTGATAAGTTATTAATCGAATTTCTGATACTTCTAATATTATTTATTTCTTTATTGTATTTATTGATAATTGTTGCACGATAGTTTTCATCAACTTGAACAACACTTATAGCATGACTAAAATGATTTGCTAGTTGTTGATAAACTTTAGAAACGCTTGATAATTTTTTTATAAATTCATTTAATGAAGCTTTTTCTCTGCTTAAGTCATTAAAAAACTTTTCAGAATTATCATCTTGCCATCCTAGTTCAGCATTTTGTAATTCTAAATATATATTCATCGCATTATTTTCATATTGATCAATGGCATTTTCTAAACTTTGAGCAATTTTTCTTATTTTATCTAGTTCAATTTTTAACATTTTACCACCTTTTTTTTCTTAAAAATAGGCGATTTTTCGTCACCTATTTTTAAGAAAAAAACATTTTTAAAAATGCTTTTCCCTGTTTGATTATTAATTACCAGAACCTGATTGAAGACCTGCAGATTGAATACTACGTTCAAATGTTTCGCAATTTTCTGTATTTTCATTGATTTGAGTTTGCATTTCAGTTATTACACTATCAATACTTGTTTGAACATCTACAACATATTGTTTAGCTTGTTCAATAACAGCACTTGCAGTATCATCATTTAAGAATGCAGTACTACAATTAGTTTGAATATTAGTTGCTGTTGTACCTAATTGAGTATCAACTTTGCTTTGAAGTGAAGTCATAGCTGATTTAACTTCAGAGTTTAATGTGTTATAAACACCAATTAAACCTTCATCTCCTAAACTATCCTTCATTTCATTTGTTAAGTCTTCCATTGTTGGTTTTTCGCCTTCAGTTGGACTGATACTATTACCAGTTGCTCTTGCTTGTTCCATTGCAGTTGATTTGATAACTTGTGGAATTTTAACTAAAGTATTGCACATAGCATCAACATTATCTTTAATATTAGGTATAAGATTATTTGTTACCCAATTTTTTCCATCTACAGTACCCCAGTTGTCAGCTAATGCTTTTAAAACATTATTAAATTCTGTGTGTAATACATTAACTACTTCTTTAATATCTGTATTAGCTTGTGTGATTGTTGCGTTAACTTGTGCTGGAACAACTCCGATTTGTTTGCCAGAGCCGCCTCCGCCTCCAAAAAATGACATAATATAATTTCCTTCTTTCTATTTTTGTAGACTACCTTATCTACCTTAATTTGATTGTATTATATCTTTTTTTTTTTGACAATTATTTTAGTGAATTTTTGACATTTTTTTACACTAATTAATTGCTAATAACTTATTATTATAATTTCTGAACCATTTCTAATATTAGTATCCCTAATAATTGCATTATTATTATATATTTCGTCAGTATCTTTATTTATTAAGATAAATTCGCGATTTAAATCTATACTATAATTACATAAATCACCAATACATTTAGCTAGCATTTTACTTACTTTCCATACTAAATAGTTGACAGGAATATAGACATCAAAGTTTCTTCCATATTCTGGAACATATAATTTAATCAAAACTTTATTGTTCATTATTCTCACCATCTGTTTCTATTAGTTTCATTAGTTTAGGGATACCTTCTGAAATATAGAATCCCATGTTATTAGGATATTCACCAGATAATGATTTATCAAAGCTTGATGTTTTTAATACAGATTGATCATATAAGCCAGTTCCTATCCATACACCTTCACTACTAGCAAATGTTTTATACCATTCTTCATAAGTATAATCTTTAAGTTTAGTAGGTTCATCAATAATGATTATTGGTAATTCGTCATACTTTTTAAAAGCTTTAAACAATTCATTTATTTTACCTGCCGTTTCTAATTTATTAAGTATTTTGCTTATACCAAATAAGAAGACAGCAATATTTAGTGGTTTAGATTCTTCTTTATAACTATCAATTAGTTCAATTATTTTGTCTATTACTTCATCAAATTTTTCATTAAAGTAATTTGAATTTTCTGGTTTGATATCTGCTAAATTCTTAGTTCCATCAATAATTACTGGTGTGTAATTAATAAGCTTAAATATTTTAATTAAATTTTTGATATAACCTATAGTATTACCAATTTTGTTAGAAGAAACAATGCGTCCATTGCTTTCGGTAAAATTAGTTGTACATATTTCTAAGTTGCCTTTTATAATTCCTAATGGGAAGCAACTGATATCTTTGATACTTTCTTTGACGTCGTCGAATGATACAACTTCTGGTAAAACAGGTATCTTTGGTGCTTGTTCTTGATTTTGCGCTTTTAAATAGTTTGTATATTCAATTAAGAATTTACTTGATTGTGATTCGTCACCAACAATAGATGCAGTTTGAAATTCATGAACTCCATCACTATCATATAGACCACGACCAATTATTTCTGGTGGAGTTTGATTTACTTTAGTTGCTAGAGCATCTTTATATTCATATAAATCTTTTAATTTTAAAGCATAACGTTTAGGACAGTTATCAGCTATTCTACCAATGATAGAACGAGTTGCATTACATGTAAATATATAAATAATTCCATACCTTGATGAATCTCTTACAATCTCTGTCATTACATCATTCATTTCTTGATTGTTTTCTAATATCGCATCATAATTATTTAAGATAATAACTTTAATAGGTAGTTTTTTACCACTATTTTTTATATAGTTTTTGTAGTCGCCACCATATTCTAGAAACATATCTTTTCTTTTTTTCATTTCTTCTTTAATAAGTTTTATTAAGTTATTTAGTTTTTCAGCTTCGCCATTAAAAGCAATACCACCAAAATGAGGAATATTCATAATCATTCTTAATGATTCTGAACCATAATCTATAGCATAGAAGTTTACTTCACTTGAAGTATGATATTTGGAAACAGAATAAATTATAGCATTTAATATTTGTTCTCTTTCTGCTCCATCATTACCATAGATAATAGTATTACCTTCTTCTAATAAATTTTGGGTTACAACACCTTGTTTTTGAAGTTCAGGTGCATCATATTCACCAATTGTAGCAGTTACTTCATATGGTTTATGAACGATGTTATATTTCTTTTCAGTATCATCAACAAGAATAATTGCTGGAATATTATCAAGCCATAATCTTTTAACTGATTTATTAGTTTGATTAGCTACTTTGATAATTTCTTGCATTACGGCAGCTAGTTGTTCGCCTTTAGCTTCTTTTTGAGCTGTTGATGAACTTTCTTGAATTCTTTTAATAATTTGGCCATTATTATCAATAAAACTAACACTATGATCAACTTGTTTGGCAATATTATCAGATGGATAATACTTAGCACCAGCCCAACCTGATTGACCTAGTTCAAAGATTTCATCCATACCAACTTGTAAATAGAAACGACCACTTTGCTTTAATAAAGCAGCATCAGGTTTTTTTATCATTTCATTACTATCACTAGCATCAGCAACTTTTAGACATACTCTAAATTTAGTATTTGACCAAATTTGATCATCAACAACACCACTTGGCTTTTGGGTTGCTAAAATTAAGTGAACACCTAATGAACGACCGATACGAGCAACACTAATTAAATTATCCATAAAATCAGGTTGTTGGGCTTTTAACTCAGCAAATTCATCAGCAATTAAGAATAAGTGAGGTATTGGTTCTTTTAATTTACCTTCATGATAGAAACCTTGATATTTATAAATATCAATTGTTGATTCACCTAGTAAATCACGAGCCTTATTAAATTCAGCTTGACGTCTTTTTACTTCGGAATCAATACTAACTAAGGTTCTATGCATCTCTGATTTATCAAGGTTAGTAATTGTTCCAGCTAAATGTGGTAGTTTAACACCCGTTAATTTATTTTCAAAGGCATAAGCTAGACCACCACCTTTATAGTCGATTAAAATAAAGGCGATATCGTCAGGACTATAATTGATAGCCATTGAAAGAATATAAGTAATTATAAATTCTGATTTACCTGAACCAGTAGTACCAGCTACTAAACCATGTGGCCCATGAAATTTTTCATGTAAGTCTAAATAAATATAGTTTTCTGTTTTATCAACACCGATTTCAGCTTTTAATGATTTAGTTGAGTCGTTGGTATTCCATCTATTTAAGACATTTAATTGTTCAACTTTACCAATACGTTCCATCTCTAAGAATTCAATTGAATCAGGTAACTGAGAAATAGCTCCTTCTATTTCAACTGGAATATTAGAAAGAATTTTAGTTATTTTAAACATATTGATATTGTAATCAATTTCATCATGGAAATTAATTATTTCGGCTTTTTCGTAAGAATTTTTTAATATTCCTGATTGGCCTTCATTTAAATTGATGAAATTAATACATTTACTTGGTAATTTATCAAGTTTATTTTCAAGGATAATTGTACTATATCCTATCTGAGTATCTAATTCAGTTAGTATTTTAAAGAATTCAATTTTTTTACAGGCAGGATAGTTATCACAAATGATAAGATAATGAGGTTTTTGAGGAGGAAGTCCTCCTTCTTTACCTTGAAGCATTTGAAGTTTATAGTTAAGTTCTTGAACTAGGTAGCTACCTAACTCTTTTGATTCGTCCATACTTGAAGCAAAGAATCTAACGCTTTTGTCATCAGTAAAACAATAGTTACTATATTTTAAATATTCCCATTTATGTTCTTTAGCTTTATTAGTAAAAACTACTATTTTTAATTCATCATAACAATAGAAAGTCATTAATTGTAATAAGACATTATTAATAAAACCATAACATTTCTTTTCAACACCCATTATAGCTGTTAAAAAGTTTTCAGAGAAAGAATATTCTAATGGACAATTTTCAATATATTTATAAGCTTCTATGACCTTATCGGCCATTTCTTTTAAATTATCTTCTTCAATTGTAAAGCCTTCTTCTGGCCAGCTAACATTTACTTTTAGAGGTACTCGACCAATTCCAACTCTGACAGATAAGAAGTCGCTTTGTTCAACTCTTTTACACCAGAAATTATTCTTACGAGTATTAATTATTTTTAAACATTCATTAGTCGGTAGAAGATTTTCATCCCAAATATTTTTTTGGAGAATTAATTCTTTTTTTAATTCTGCTTCTTTTTTCTCTAAGTATTTAGTATATAATTTTGTTGTTTTTTCCTGTTTAGCTTTTTCTGAATGGCGATTAAAGTATTTAGTTACTAATGGCCATAGTAAAGATGATACCATCATTAAAAGGGAAGTTATAACTTGGGCCCATGATTTTGACCAAGTGGTTTCACCATTACTTATTCGAGTAAAAGTTTGAATTAAACCTAAACCAGAAGAAGCTGCCATGGTAAGCATCGGTCCAATAGTAAGGATTAATGGCATTTTATCAGCTGAACCATTATTAGGTGGTTTGTCGATCGATATTTCAGCTTCTTCTACCTGTCTTCTAATACGTGGTGATTTAGTAAAATAACTCTTTTTATCATATAAATCTTGTTCTTTTACTTCTTTATTTTCATATTTTTCTGGTTCATAACTAAATGGATATGTACCAGAAGATATTTGATTAATTCTTATACCATTGTATGGATTATTAATTAATAATAATGAATTTAAAATAAAAATTCTTAAACCATAAATATTGATAATGTCACCAGGAAAAATCATTATTTCTTTTTCATTAATTCGTTCATCATTTTTATATGATAATGTATCTAAGTTAATTGCCATTTTTAAACAATTATTAACTTTAGTTATTTGAGCAGCCATACCATTAATAAAAGGGCAATCATATGCTAAGTTACATTCATTTGAATTACCAATTATTAAGTTAATATTATCACTGTAACCATAAATAAATTGCTTTGAATCGTATGATAAAGAGGTATATATAGCATAGTAAATATCTTCTCTTTGTAGAATATAAAAATTATTAGGTTCTAAGGCAATTTTTTCTTCACAAACATTATTAACAACAACTTTTACATGATCTTTGGAATAAAGTACCCATTTGTCATCTTCAGCTTCAACGTTAATTAATTTGTAATCTTCGTTTTGGTTTTCATCAAAGCTGTAGCTTCCAGATACTTGATTTGGTAAAAAAAATTCCATTATTTTATCGGTTAAAAATAAAGTTATCTTCATTTGCCAACACCTCTATTATCTCTTATATAATGATAACACATATTAAGTATATATTCAAAAGAATATTTATGAAAATTAAGGACAAAAAAAATACTCATTTCTGAGTATTAATATTATTTTACAAATGGAATTAATGCCATATATCTTGCCCATTTAATTTGTTGAGCTATATGTCTTTGATGTTTTGCACATGCACCAGTCATACGACGAGGCATAATTTTTCCTTTTTCATTGATATATTTAGAAATAATCATTACATCTTTATAGTCAACACTTTTACCAGCACACATTTGGCATATTTTTTTCTTTTTACGATAAAATTCAGCCATTTTTAAATCCTCCTTTTTAGAATGGTAGGTCGTCATCGCTTAAGGCTACTTCACTACCGAAATCTTTAAATGGATCTTCGCTAATATCTGTTGTAGCTATATCGGCTTCAGGACCTACATAGTTATTATTAGAGTCACTAACATCTGAACCTCTTCCACCTAGGAATGTTACATTGTCAGCTATAATCTCCGTTACATATCTTTTTGTTCCGTCTTGTGCGTCATAACTTCTAGTTTGGATTCTTCCTTCAACAGCTACTTGTGTACCTTTTTTGCAATATTTAGCAACATTTTCAGCTTGTTTTCTCCAAGTTACACAATTTAAGAAGTCTGTTTCTCTTTCACCATTTTGATTAGTATAATTACGAGATACAGCTACTGTAAATGTTGTAGAATTAACACCACTAGTTGTAGTACGCATTTCTGGATCTCTAGTTAATCTTCCGATAATAATCGCTTTATTCATAACTTATCTTACTCCTCATCTAATTTAACAATTAAATGTCTTAGTACGTTTTCATCAAGTCCAGCTTTACGGCTTAATTCTGCTTCAGCTTCTTTAGTTGCTTCAATTTCCATTACGAAGTAATAACCGTTAAGTTCTTTTTTGATTGGATATGCTAATTTCTTTTCACCTAATTCTTTGAATTCAGTAACATTTCCACCACAAGAACTAACAACATTTTTCATGTTTTCAGCTGTAGCTTTAACTTGGTCACTTTCCATTGTTGCTTTAACAATGAACATCATTTCGTATTTGTTCATATTGCACCTCCTTATGGTCTTTTCGGCTTTATATCCAGTATAAAGCAAGGAGTAAATTTCTTACTCGTTTCATATTATAGCATGGGTATAAAGTAAAGTAAAGTTTTAATTCTTTTTCTTTTTGCGAGGTTTAACTTTTGTTTTAGGTTGATTTTTCTTAGCTTCTTCTAAAGCAATTAGATCTAATTCTTTATTGCGTTTACGTATCAATTGGTATAGAAGAATAGCTATTATTAAACCAGTTACTTCGATAGTTAAAAATGGTGGGAAATGTTCGATAAACGGATATAAGTTTCTAATATTAGCAGGTATTTCACTGGAATAAATATAGTTCATATTAAATAAATAGTTAAAAGGCATCATAATTAGAACTAAGCAATTAGTTAAGATAAAAGCTTTAATTATATCTTTAATGGTTATACGATAATTTAAAGCAAAATAGGAAAAAAAGCTTGCGCAGATAAATATATGATGGGAAATAAAGTATTTCCAAAAATTAAAGTCATCAAAGGTCGATGGCATATCAGGCCATAAGATAGCGGGAATTGGACCAATAAAGGACAGAAATAAAGTAAATTTTAAAATCCATTCTTTATTAAAAAGAATTCCATACATAAACATATATCCGGATATAAAACATAATTGAAATGGTAAATGAATTTTATAATCAAAATAGCCGAATAGATGGGGTACTATATTATAGATAATCATATTTATTAGCATTAATATAGCAGCACTTTTTAAAATTATTTGTTTAGTTTTTTCATTTAAAGATGATATCTTATTACGATTTAGATAAATAATTATTAATACTATTACGACTAATGAGATACAAAGACAATGAATAAACCCGAATTCTTTGAACGGAACAAATGGATGATCATTTCTAAAAAATTCTTTTATATACTTCATTATTTACTAACGTTAAACCTAAAGTAACAAATATCGCCATCCTGCATTATATAATCTTTTCCTTCTAATCTTAATTTACCAGCTTCTTGAACTGCTTTTTCTGAACCTAATTTTTCTAAATCTTCATATGACATAACTTCGGCTTTGATAAAACCTTTTTGAAAGTCTGTGTGAATTATTCCAGCACATTCAGGGGCTTTCATTCCAGTTTTAAAAGTCCAAGCACGGCATTCATCAGCACCTGATGTAAAGAATGTTTTTAAACCAAGAAGTTCATAAGTAGCTTTGATCAATAAATCTAATCCTGATGCATTTAGACCTAAGTCTTCCATGAAAGTAACTCTTTCTTCTTCAGTGTAATCAGTTAGTTCACTTTCTAATTTAGCACACATAATAATAACTTTTGAACCTTCTTTATTAGCATATTCTTCAACTTGCTTAGTAAAATTATTACCACCAGCAATTGCATCTTCTTCATTAACATTAGCGGCATAAATAATTTTCTTTAAAGTTATAAAGTTAAAACCTGAAAGGCAATTTAGTTCATCTGTTGTATATTCAAGATTTCTTAATGCGGTACCACTTTCTAAAGCTTCCTTTGATTTTCTTAAAGCATTTAGTTCTAATAGAGATTGTTTATCTTTAGTAGTTTCAGCTTTTTTCTCGATTTTACTTATACGATTTTCAACTATTTCTAAATCTGCTAAAATTAATTCAGTATTTATTATTTCAATATCTCTAATAGGATCGATGGTTCCTTCGACGTGAGTTATTTCACCATCTTCAAAACATCTTACAACTTCAACTATAGCATCTACTTCTCTAATATGGGATAAGAATTTATTACCTAGACCTTCACCAGTAGAAGCACCTTTTACTAAACCAGCTATATCAGTAAACTCAAAAGTCGTTGGAACTAATTTTTTTGGTTGATACATTTCATTTAATTTATCTAGTCTTTTATCAGGAACTGTAACAACGCCAACATTTGGTTCAATGGTCGCAAAGGGATAATTAGCTGCTAAAGCATCTTGTTTTTTAGTAATTGCATTAAATAGTGTTGACTTACCGACATTTGGTAGACCAACTATTCCAGCTTTTAATGTCATTTTTAACACCTCAATTCATTGTTTATTATATAAAAAAACAATTGATAGTTCAATTGTTTTATGTTGTTATAAAGCCGTTTATTCCAATTGGAATACCTATTAAATACCAACCGACAACTAAAGCTAGTAAGATACCACCAATTAAAATACCATAGACTAATTGATATTTTAATGTTCTAAAAAGACTTATTGGATTATCTTGTTGGTTATATTTCTCTAAATAAGCAATATATATTGTAAAGTAAGCAAGTAATGGAGTAATACCAATTGTCATACATTCACCAAATCTCATTATTACTTGAGCAAATTCAGGGCTTAAACTATTATTCATGAAAGCTGGGATTGCCGTAGTTGAGATAATAGCCCATTTACTAGTTGAACCGGTTAGGAATAAAGTTGATATAGCACTTATTAAGAATAAGGCGATTATCAAGGATAGACCGGAGAATGACGAATTACCAATAAAGTTAGTTAAGGTAACAGTTAATACTGTTCCTATATTACTCTTTTTAAAAACATTAACTAATATAGATCCTAATAATATTAAGATTAATGTACGACCAGTACCATCTAAAGAATGAGTTAAGTCTTCACAGAAATCATTATTATTTTTAATTGTCTTAGCACCTATTCCGTAGAATAAACCTAGAATGATGAAAAACATAGTAACAATAAAGACAAAACCATTGCTAAAGAATGAGTCATAACTAAATAGTTTATCAATGTAGAATTTCTGACTATAATCTAGTAAGTTACCAGAGAATGGTAAGCCAGGGATTATATTATAAATAAAGATTAATAAATATAAGGCACCAGCTGTTATAGAGAAGATTAAACCTCTATATTCTCTTTTACCTAGTCTTAATTCTTTTCTTTCTTCTTTAAATTCATATTTATCAACATTATTAATACTTATTTTTTCAGTTATAACTGTTATGATAATTGATACTAGTAAGACTGCAGCAGTCATTATAAAAAAGAAACAGAATGTTGATAAAGTATAATTTACATCGATATTAGCTGCATTTACTAAGGTGTACTTTAACATTTCACTATCAACAGCGGTTAATAAGATACTAATTCCACTACCGGCTGTTAAGGCTGCATAGACGGCGACGATACCCAGTAAGGGATTACGTCTTCCGTAACTAAACATTAAGGCAGCGATAGGAATCATAATGACGTATCCTAAATCACCAGCGATACTTGATAAGACACTGATTAAGACTAACCAGAAGGTTATTGTATATTTCTTACAGTACTTGGTTAGAATTGTAAATGTTGTTTTTATAAATCCACTTTTTTCCATAATACCTATACCAATAAGGATGATAATTAACATACTTAATGGCGTAAAAGCAGTAAAGTTGGATACGGTGGAAGTAAATATATATTTAATACCACTTAAACTCAGTAAGGAATCTACGCTTTCTGATGTAACAGTATATTCACCTGTATTAACATCTATTTTATTATATGTAGCTTCAAAACCTATAAGGTGTAAAAAGCCACTTAAAACTATTGTTAGTACAATTAAAATAAGGAAAGTCATTACTGGATTTAAAGTGATTTTTTCTTTAAACTTATTCATTTTCTCCTCCCATGACCTTTTTTAATTTCTTTTCAAACTCAAGGCGGTCCATCATTATTTCACGATTGCAATTAACACATTTGATTTTGATATCAACACCCATACGAGTTATTTGCCATTTATTAGTTCCACAGGCATGATTTTTTTTCATCTCAACAAGATCATTTAGTTTGTAGTTATTTTTCATAGTGAACCTCCAGTTGTGGATATGGAATGCTTATATTATGTTTACCAAATTCGACAAGAACAATTTTATTAGCATCCCTTTTAGCTTGCCATTGTTGATCTCTTTTACATGAAAAACTAATTAAATATTTAACACATGATTCAGCTAAATCGTTTACTCCTAAATACTTAACTGAATCTTTGTTAACATTATCTATCTCTTTAAATCTAGGAAGAATATTTTTTTCAATTATTTTTTCAATAGTATCAACTGATTCTTCATAAGGAAGACATATATTATACATTACATTTTGTTCTTTTTGGGATAAATTATTTATTTCCATAATATTACGATTAGCTATAACCATTATTTCACCACTAGCATTTTTTATTTTAGTGGTTTTTAAGCCAAATTCAAATACTTCACCAGTAAAGCCATTATATGTTACCATATCGCCAACAATGAAGTAATTTTCAGCAATAATATTTATTCCATTAATAATATCTTTAAATGTATCTTGTAATGCTAAACCTAAAATAGTTCCGGCAATTCCTAGTCCAGCAATTAAACCTTTGACGTTAACGCCATAGATACTAAGAATTGTTAGGAAAGCGACAACAAGAATTAAATATTTAGTTACATTTTTAAATAAATTTGTAATAGTTTTTCTTTTTTTCTTTTCATAATCTACTTTGCCATAATTTATAACTTCTTCAAAAATGATAGTTAATGTTTTATAGACAAAATATGAGATAGATAGAGTTATAACTACGCCATATACCTCTTTTTTAGTAATAATGTTTAAAACAATTTTTAAAAACTCAATCATTATTCACCATCCATACTAATACCAAGGATCTCCAATATTCTATCTAAGTCACTATCTGAATCGAAAGGTATTTCGATTTTTCGATTACTGATTTTAACTCTTGTACCAATTTTTTCACGCATTATACCCTCATACATATTGTGTTTAGGGTTATATGCTGGAGCCCTTTTTATTTTATTTGTTTTAGGTGTTTCTGATGTACTAGTTATTTTTTCTGTTTCACGAACACTTAAACCTTCTTCAATTATTTTATTGGCAATTTCTTCAATTTGATCTGGATTAGATAGTTTACTAAGAACACGAGCATGACCCATAGAAATTTTTCCTTCTTGAACATAACTTCTAGTTTTTGGTGGTAAGTGTAATAGACCTAAAAGGTTGGTAATATAACTACGACTTTTACCAAATTTCTTAGCAACTTCTTCTTGAGTGAAGTTATTGTCTTCAATTATTTTATTAAATGCTTCGGCTTCTTCGATTGGATTTAAATCCTCACGTTGAATATTTTCAAGTAAAGCAACTTCCATCATTTCTTGATCAGTAAAATCTCTTACAATAGCAGGAATAGTTTCTTTACCAGCCATTTTGCTAGCTCTAGTTCTTCTTTCACCAGCAATTAATTCATATCCTTTAATACTTTTTTTAACAATAATAGGTTGAATAACACCATGTTCTTTAATACTTTCAGCGAATTCGGCTAATGATTTTTCATCAAAGTCTTTACGAGGTTGGTATGGGTTACTGCGTATTTCAGTTAAAGGAATTTCAATAACGTCGCCTTCTTTAGTAGCATCATTGACTATTTTCTTTTCAAAGTTATCAAAATCGATTACTTCGTTTGAAAATAATTGTTCTAATCCTTTACCTAATGCTTTTCTCTTACTCTCCATTTCGACTAATCACTTCCTTTGCTAAATTTTGATAAGCTAATGTAGCTCTACTTTCTGGTTCATAATCACTTATTGGTTTACCATGAGATGGAGCTTCAGCTAATCTTACTAGTCTGGGAATAATTGTATTAAAAACTTTATTTTTAAAATATTTTCTTACTTCTTCAATAACTTCTAAACCTATATTAGTTCTGCCGTCTAACATAGTTAGTAAGACACCTTCAATACGAAGTTCAGGATTCATATTAGATTGAACCATTATAATTGTGTTTAGTAATTGAGTAATACCTTCAAGAGCATAGAATTCGCATTGAACAGGAATGATAATAGAATCACTAGCAACTAAGGCATTAATAGTTGTATTACCTAATGAAGGTTGACAATCTATAATAATATAATCATATTCTTCTTTGATAGGTTCTAGAGCTTCTCTTAATTGTTCATTTAATTTAAATGAAGAATTCTCTAACATATTTTTAATAAATTCAACATCCAAACCTGCCAAATTAATAGTAGATGGAATAATAGACAAATTTTTAAATTTAGTTTTAATTACAGCTTCTTTAGCACTGCAATTACCTATCATTACATCATATATATCATGAGCAAAATCGCCATTATTATAGCCAAGGCCAGTCGATGCATTACCCTGTGAATCTAAATCGATTAATAAGGTTTTTTTACCTTCTTTACCTAAAGCTGCTGCTAAATTAATACTTGATGTTGTTTTGCCAACGCCACCTTTTTGATTTGCTATAGAAATAATTTTTGCCATATTATGTACCACCTTTTTCATGTATCATTTCTCTAACTAATTTTATCATATATATACTGAAATGTCATAAACTTTTATCAATTTTATTTTAAGAAAAAAGGAAACATTACATTCCTCTGTTTCCCTTTTATTTTTCTTCATCTAAAGCTTTCTTAAGTTCTTCTTCAGTCATTTTATTATAACCTTTAATACCTTTTTCTTTAGCTTTTTCTTTTAGTTCATCTAAATTTAATTCTTTTGTTTCTTCATTGTCATCATTATCTTCTAATAATTTTGGATCAATTTTACCATTTTCAACTAATGAATCAATTTGTTCTTTAGTTAATGTTTCATGTTCCATTAAAGCATCAGCGATAAGTAAGACTAATGTTTCGTGTTTAGCTAAGATTTTTTTAGCATCTTTATAACAACTTTCAAGAATTTTTCTTACTTCTTGGTCAATTTCTAAAGCAACTTGATCGGAGAAGTCTCTTGATTTAGCATAATCTCTTCCTAAGAAGACGCCTTCTTGTTTTTCTTCTAATTGAATAGGACCTAAGTCACTCATACCATATTCAGTAACCATTGAACGAGCAATTTTAGTAGCACGTTTTAAGTCATCTGAAGCACCAGTAGTGATTTCACCAATAAATGTTTCTTCACTAGCACGACCACCTAATAAACCAGTTATTTGACCGATTAATTCATCTTTAGTCATGATTCCTATTTTTTCTTCTTTAGGAAGCATCATTGTGTAACCACCAGCTACACCACGTGGAATAATAGTAATTTTATGTACTTCTTGAGCATCTTGATGTTTTATACCAATAACAGCATGGCCAGCTTCATGAATAGCTACTAAACGTTTTTCTTTTTCAGTAATTTTTCTTGATGTTTTAGCAGGACCTAATAGAACTCTATCAGTTGCTTCGTCTATTTCATCCATTGTTATAGCATCTTTATTTCTTCTTACAGCAAGTAAAGCTGCTTCATTAAGTAAGTTTTCAAGATCGGCTCCACTATATCCTGGAGTTCTTTTACTAACATTTTTTAAATTAACTTCATCAGAGAATATTTTATTTTTAGCATGTACTTTAAGAATTTCTTCTCTTTCGTTTGAATCTGGTAAACTTACTGTTACTTGTCTATCGAATCTACCTGGACGTAATAAAGCTGGATCTAGAACATCTGGTCTATTGGTTGCAGCAATGATAATAATACCTTCATTAGCACCAAAACCATCCATCTCAGTAAGTAATTGGTTAAGGGTTTGTTCACGTTCATCATGACCGCCACCTAAACCAGTACCTCTTTGACGACCAACAGCATCTATTTCATCAATAAAGATTAAGCATGGTGCTGTTTGTTTAGCTTGTTTAAACATATCTCTAACACGTGAGGCACCAACACCAACGAATAATTCTACGAAATCAGAACCACTTATATAATAGAATGGAACATTAGCTTCACCAGCAACGGCTTTAGCTAATAATGTTTTACCTGTTCCTGGAGGACCTACTAGTAAAACACCTTTAGGTATTCTAGCACCAAGTTTTTGGAATTTCTTTGGATTTTTTAAGAAATCAATTAATTCTTGAACTTCTTCTTTTTCTTCTTTTAAACCAGCGACATCTTTGAATCTAACTTCGCCACCATCATCACTTAATTTAGCACGGCTGCGACCAAAATCCATAGATTTATTATTACCAGCAGCAAGTCTAGTAAAGATAAAGTAAGCAGCAACTATAAGGAAGATGATTGGTAGGACATTAACTATAATATATACCATATTACTTGATCCTGGATCTTTATTAGTTTCGTATTCCTTAATATTTTGTTCTTTAGCATATGCAGTTATGGTATCTACTTCTTCACTAATAACTCGAGAAGTAAATGATTCACCATCACCATAATCTTTTAATTTACCTTCTACAATATATATACTCTCACTACTTTTAGGAGTAATTGTTATCTCCGTAACATTTTTATCTTTTATTTCAGCAATTAATTCACCTGTTTTTAATTCGTGAGGTTTTTGATCTCTATTCATAAAGAATAAAGCACCTACAAGAACTATTGCTAAGACGATATATGGCATCATCGCCATTAATGCGTTATTTTTCTTTTTCATATTTGTCTCCTTCATATAAATCTGCATAAATTTAATTATACCATAGTATTATATCATACATTTCATTATTTGATTTATCAAATTTAGATTTTTTTAAGCCTGGTAGCCATAGAATATTATCTTTGCTATCGACTAAGATTGGTTGAGTATCTCTTTTTTCGATAGGAAGCTTACTATTAATAAAAATATCTTTTAGCTTTTTAGGAGATGACATGTTTTTAATATACATTTTATCTCCTGTTTTTCTATTCCTAATATATAATGGTAAAGATAGTTCTTTACTATTCAATCTTATGTAATAATTAGTATTTTTATCAGTATCTTTTATTTTAGTAATATGTCGATTGTTAGGAAGTATTGTATCATCTTGAAGTTCTATTTTATATGTTGTTACTTCGTTAACTTCTCTAGTAAAAGTAAGTTTATCATATGATTTTATGACTTGTAAATTATCTGGTAGATTAGATGTAATATTAGGTTTAGAGTTATTAATAATATCAAGTAACATATTAATATGTTTATCACTTACTAAATATAAATTATGATAGTAATTATCATCTAAGATAAATTCAAGAATCTTTGTTTGAATCAAGTTATCAAGTTTAGTAAAACCTTGAAGATTTAAAGTTTTATTTATGTAACGATTAGATATTTCTTGTTTAACAATACTATCGACATAAGTAAAATACTTATTTAGTTCATTACTATATTTAATATATTTTAGATGAATATCTTTATTTTCTTCTTTTAAGAAAGGTAAGATATTATGACGATATCTATTTCTAGTATGTTCATCTTCTAAGTTAGTTTTATCAATAACATAGGGGATATTATTTTCTTTATTATACTTTTCGATTTCTAATTTAGTCATATAAATTAAAGGTTTAATAACTGTTAAATTACGTTTTGTTGATTGTACTTGAAAACCAGAATAACCTCTTAAATTAGAACCTCTTGAAATACGCATAAGAACTGTTTCAATTAAATCATCACCATGATGAGCAGTTAATAAATATTTAGCATGATACTTTTCAACTACTTCCGCAAAATAAAGGTATCTCTTTTCTCTTAGTTCTTGTTCATTGTAATCTTCTTCTTTACTTTTTTTAGTGAAGGTTGTTGTTTCTAAGATAAGATTTTTACTTTGACAATATTCAGTAATAAACTCTTGTTCATTAAGACTTTCTTTTCTAAGACCATGATTAATATGAGCACAAATAACTTTTATTTTTTTCTTTAAAGATAAAACAATATTTAGTAAACACATGGAATCTGGTCCGCCAGATAGTCCAATGACAATAGTATCATTAGCTTTTAATAAACTATTTAGATAAGCTATTGTTTCTTGCATAATAATCCCTCTTTTTTGAGTATTTTATATTAAGATAGTATTTAAATCAATAGTTATTTCATTTTTAGAATAGATTCGATAAATGGCATTATATCACCATCTAAGACCTTATCAGCTTCTGAGGTTTCATATCCAGAACGAGTATCTTTAACCATCTTATATGGTTCTAGGACATAACTTCTTATTTGACTACCAAAATCGATACCTGTACTTATACCTTTTAATTTAGCTAATTCTTGTTCTTTTCTTTCTTGTTCTAAATTAAATAATTTACTTTTTAAGACTTTCATTGCTTGTTCTTTATTTTGAAGTTGACTACGTTCATTTTGACAAGTTACAACTATTTTACTAGGGAAATGGGTAATTCTAACAGCTGATGGTGTGGTATTAACTCCTTGGCCACCATGACCACTAGCACAATATGTATCAATACGAATATCTTCGTCTTTAATTTCAATATTAATACTTTGATCTATTTCGGGAACAACTGATACTGAAGCAAATGAAGTATGTCTTCGTTTGTTAGAATCAAATGGGGAGATTCTTACTAAGCGATGAACACCTTTTTCACATTTAAAATAGCCATAAGCATAATTACCAGTTATATGCAAAGTAACTGATTTTAAACCAGCTTCTTCTCCAGCTTGTTCTTCCATTACTTCATATTTAAAATCATATTTATCACAAAATCTTTCATACATACGAAGTAACATACTAGCCCAGTCGCAACTTTCAGTACCACCAGCCCCAGGATGAATTTCTAAGTAACATGCAGAATTATCATATTCACCATTTAATAAAGTATTTATTTCTAACTCAGATATTTCATTACTTAAAGGAATAAGACTAGCATCTAGTTCGTCTTTTAATTCTTCACTATATTCTAATTCTAATAATTCAATTAACTCCTGATTATCTTTAATTTTATTAGTTATAGATTGATATGAACTTATTTCTTTTTTTAAGAAAGATAATTCTTGATTAAGTTGGTTGGCTTTATCTATATTATCCCAGAAATTTGGTTCATTCATTTGACTTCCTAAAGATGCTATTTGACTTTCTTTATTAGTAATGTCAAAGAGACCTCCCAATAGATTCTAATTGATTACTTAATTTATTTAATTCCATTTTTATTTCTTTTAATTCCATTTAAATCACCAGTTTCATTATATCATAACAAAGATAAGAAAAAAGCGACTAATAGTCACTTAATTTATCTTTCAATAGGTTTTATTAATTCTTTTTTTAATATACGTTCCATATTTTTAGGTCCTGTACCTAAAGCTAGTATTTCAGCACCAGTTTCATTTTCAAGCCAAGATAAGTATTCTCGTTGATAACGATTAAAATACATTTTATTAAATTCACCAATCGTAGCAAAAAAATCGTAATCTAAGTGTTGGAAGAAATTTAAATATAAACCATATGGAGAATTAATACGACAATTATTTTTTAGTTTTTGAATATCTAAATCAAAGATACGACGTTCCATCTTTGTAACTGATGTTTGTTCTGATTGATCAAAGATAGTATTGGGTGAATATTCACTGCTTACCATAGGTATTTCAATTATTGAACTTTCATAAATATCTTCACCTATAGATTTATAATATAGTCTTTCTAATTCTAAAGCTTCTAATAAAGTAATTGTAGATATGTCTTTTTGAAGAAAGTTAGGACCAAATAGTTGTTTTAAATACATAGGAGGACATTTTGTAAATAGTGTTTTTATATAATGATAATCTAGTTGATGGTCATAGCAATCTACATCGCCCTCACAGGGATACTGACCAAACATAGATGATAGATTTACTTGAGTCCAAGTTAGTTTAGCTCCTGTACCATAATCACCAGTATAATGATATTCACCACTTGGTGTAACATTACTTATACGAATAGGAAAAGGACGAATAACCATAATAGTTTCTAGTAAACGTTCTGCGGAAATACCACTATCAGCTAATAATTGAGTTGTAGAGACATTACGACTTGTAACATAAGGATAATTACCACTGTGATTTAGATCTAAATCACAACCTTGAGCTCCTTCTAATAAGACATATTCACGAGGATTATCTAAATGAGTATATAAACGTTCTAACCATTCATCATTAGAACAAACTACTATATCTTTATAACCTTTAAAAAATTTAAGCTTTTCATCACGAATAATTTTTTCTTCACTAACAGCGCCACAACCTTTATTAGTAGAACCAGTTTTAATATGTTCTTTTTCATAATCTTTATGTCTTTGTTCAATTAAAGGAACTAATTCATGAACATATATCTTGCGACCATTTAAATAAGGATAAACATTAGCATACTCTTCTTTTAAAACTTCCATATCGATAGCTGAACCTGGACCAATAAATAGTTCTGTATGAGGATTAATACTAGAAACAGGAATATTTCTAAATAAAGTACGATTGCCTTGTTCATCAACATATGTATGACCAGCATTAGGCATACAATTAGTAATAGCAGCTCCTAATTTAATATTTTTATCAGTAGCTATTTCACCAACTACTTTAGCTTTACCACAACTACCAGCAGCGTCATCAATAACAGAGATAACATTTTTTAACATAAAAACCACTACCTTCTTTAAGTAATGGTTTTTATTATAACATAATTTATTAATTTTGAAAGTGACCAAAACGAGCTAATGGTTCATATTTAATTTCTTTTAAATTTAATGATTTAATAATATTTTGTGGTTCACATAATTTATACCAATTATTAGGAACTTTATAATCACCTAAATTCGTTTTGGCATAAATAGCTAATGGTTTAGTAAGACCAATAGCATATGAGATTTGAATTTCACACCAAGTATATTTAGAATCGCTTTTAATAACTTGTTTAGCTAATTCACGAGCCATATAAGCACCTGATCTATCTACTTTACTAGGGTCTTTGCCTGAGAAAGCACCACCACCAACACTAGCAAATGACTCATAACTATCAACTACTATTTTACGACCAGTTAAACCAGTATCTCCAGTAAAACCACCTATAGCAAAACGACCAGTTGGATTAATAATAAACTCTTCGACTGAGATATTATATTTTTGACATATTTTAAGACATAAATCTTTAATTATTTGGTCTGTTTTAGAACGTTCTTGCTCAGTATTTTGATAACAAATAGTAAAAGTTTTTATTTTTTGAAGATGATTATCTTCATAAACACCAGTTATTTCAGCTTTACCATCTGATTTAAAACGTGAATCTTTTAAACGAAGTTCGTCATAGGCTTTACTTAATTCTTGTAAGATAACCATTGCTGTTGGAAGATAATTAGATGTGTCATTACAAGCATAACCAAACATCATACCATTATCTCCGGCGCCACCTACTTCTTCATTGGTACCTAAAGCTATATCTGGACTTTGAAGACCAATATTATTAATAATTTCGTAGTTAGCACTATATCCAACATCATTTAAGACTCTTTTAACAACTTGTTCAATATCTACTGATGCTTGACTAGTTACTTCCCCACTAATAAAAATCTTTCCTTTACCTCCCATTACTTCAATGCCGCATCTGCTATTAGCGTCTTTTTCTAAATAAGCATCCAATAAAGCATCACTAATTTGATCGCAGACCTTATCTGGATGTCCTCTAAAGACAATTTCATTGCTGTACAATTTCATATATTCATTCCCTCTTTTCTTAGAAATCCATAAAAAAATGTTCAAGATAACCTTGAACATAAAAGTTTAAAGTTATCTTATAGATCTAGCATTACCACCTAATTTAATAGGTTGGTGTGATTTCATAGGGCTAGTCCCTCAATCACTCTTTATAAGATTTCTAAATAAATTATACTTTATTATGTCTTAGATAGCAAGAAAAGAAAAAATAAACACAGTGTTTATTTTTCTAAAGCCATAGTTAAATTAATTCTTTCACATTGTTTATTACTAGAATTATAGACAAAGCCCTCACTTTGACATACATTCTTTATTTCCTTGATTGTTGTAATATGACATTTATCTTTCTTTAACTTCCCTTGTTCACAAGTATAACCTTCTTTAGGAGTTGTTGTTTTATAACATTTACCATCAATTTCTTCCGTATCTGTTGGACATACAGTAAGAGTAGTAAAATCAATCGTACTTTCTTCTAAATTATAATAAGCGTCTAAAGCTTCATTATAATCTTTCCATATACGCATATAACATAAATTATCTCTAGTATAGGCTTCATTAGTTGAAGTAACTATACTACCATTTTCAAAAACTTTAATTTCACCAGTTGGAATACCAGATGGTAACTCACATTTTAAAGATTCAACTTTATCATAAGTTGTAGTGCTTAAACATAAATTATCTTTATACTTATAGTCCTTAGGACATATTTTAGCTTTGACGGCATCAGCATCTTCTTCTTTAATACACTGACCATCTTTAATACTAAACCCTTCATCACAAGTTTGAACAGCTTTTTCCGTTAAAGACACTTCACAATTATTGCCATGTAATACGCCTTCATTACAATAATACTCAACAGTTTTTTCAGTCTTCTTAGGACTACAACCGATTAAACTAAAAGATAAAAGGATAATGAATAAAATAGTTAATATTTTTTTCATTTTTGACGCACTCCTCGGTTTATTATTATAAATTACATAAAGTAATAAAGTCAATATTCATAATATTAATATAATAATATGAATAAAATACTAATTTTAGAATATAAATAAAAGAATAAAAACTATTATTTAAAATAGTAATTATTGGTAAAATTATATCACTATTTTTTTATTTTAAATGACATATTAGTAATAATTTTTAGAAGTAGACGATTAATTTACTATAATGAATTTTTGAAAGTATAAATAGTTATTTATAGATGAATAGGATTTTTAAGAAAGATAGATATAAAAAGACAAGCTTTTTAATTTAACTTGTCTTTATACTTTTTATTTTTAATTACTTTAGAAACGATAAGGAAAACAGAAATAATAATTATTGTAGCTAAAGCTATTATGCCTATGATTATAAAAATAATAGTTTTTTTTACTAAATTTAGTAGTCGGTTCTTCTGGCTTGGTTGTTTCTGTTTGTTCTTCTTTTGCTTCTTCTTTAGATTCTTCTACTACTTTTTCTTTACGATTAATATTAACAATATAATCTTTTGTTTTATTATCTTCAGCTTTAACAGATATCGTTATTTTATTATTTCCTTCTTCTAACTTATAATTATCATTACCTGTTATTTTAGCTTTAGAATCTTCAGCAACGGCTTTAATAGTTATTTCTTCAATATTATTTTCTACTTCTACATTATATTCTAAAGTATCTTTATTAAAGTCAATTTCAACTGATGAGATAGATAATTCTTTTAAATTATTATTAGAAGATTTTGTTGGTTCTTTAGTAGTGGTAGTTTTATTTTTAGAAGTAGTAGTTTCTTTTTTAGTTGTAGTTTCCTTTTTAGTGGTTGGTACTTTATCTAAGTATATAAAACCAACTAAGAAGCCATCCATATCTTCTAAGGTTAAAGTATCTTCATTAATACCACTAGTAGTCATTGGTGAACCACCTTCGGTATATGTTACTTTATTTCCCTCTACTTTAGTAACATATGATACATGGCCACCAAAGCCTTCACCATAGTCCCAAACCATTATTGAATCTACTTTAGGAGTTTTACCAACTGAATATCCGGCTTTTTCGGCTTTACTATACCAAGTTTCTACATAATACCATAAAGGTAGTTCGACACCTTTTCGCTCTTTAGCTTGTTGCCAAGCATACCAAGTACAATTTATAATCTTATTACCAAAAATATCTGTTTCTGTTTTAGGATATGGATTACTTTTGGCATTAACACTTATAAAAGTAAATACTAATAAAAAGATAACAATAAAATATTTAAATATTTTTTTCATAATAACTCATCTCTAGTTAATTATATGATTTTTAATAGTGATTTACAATAATATTTATTCTCTATTATTAGATAATTAAAAGAAGTAGTATTGAACTAGTTTTTTTAATGTAACTTTGAATCCTAATATATAAAAACTCGCTTGGTTATATAGCGAGTTTTAATTTAAATATTAATTAATATGTTTATAGAAAAGCAAATTATAATCTTCGACCAATTCGTTCGATTTTTTCTGGTGATTCTTCTTCAAAATCGTCAGTATCTAATAGTTCATCACTATCTATATTCTTTCTTTGATGATTATTGAGCATTTTACGGAAATCATTTTCTAAACGTTTTTGCATACTTTCACTTAAATTGTCATAATTATAAACTCTTTTTATTTTTTGCCAGTCTTGGATTTCACTTGGTGTAGCATCAGGGAATAAATCATTATCTTCTGATTGAATATGTTGTTCATCTTTCTTCTTACGAAGAAGAATCATAGCAATAAGATTATCAATTGTTTTAGCTTTAGTATCAAAAAGACTAGTAGTAAAAGTTGTAATACCAGCTTTTTGTTTACGATCTATAAAAGTGGCTTTAGCTTGTTCATTTTTTAATTTAGCATTTTGTAAGACTTCAAGAAGTGAATCAATATCTTTAGCTTGAGCTTCTAAACTATTAATGTATTTAATTGTAGTAAAATCAATATCTGCTTCATTTTGTTTAATTGTTTTGGCAATTAAATACTTAATCATATTTTCGACCTTAGTTGTATCTAAATTTTCTTCGTTAATATACTTAATACCATTTTCACCATAGATAGATTTTAAAATATCCATTTCTGAATTGCCGATTGTAGCTATTTGCATTTTAGTCATTTTTGCCATAGCATTAGCAAAAACTTCTAATCTATATTTACGCATTTCCATTTTTTGTCTAATAAACTCTGATACATCTTCAGCAGTTGATAAATCTAAATCTTCAGTTTTATGTAAAATATCATCCCCTATTCTAACACGATAAATTGAATACTTATCGGCTGGGACAACATCTGCTATCCATTCATTTCCTTCGAAGCCATTATTATAAACACCGTTTAAAGAAGTAGAAATAAATGGTTTTCTAATATTTAAATTAGATGTATCTATTTGATAGATTACACCAATTGAAGGAATCATAATTCGTTCGTCATTAATAATTAAAGTTTTATTAATAGGTATTCCATCATGATGTAAATCACCATATGCTGATGATACCATTCTTAAATTATCTGACATATAAACGCCATATTCATTACCATCCTTTACTGTTTCGCGACCATACTTATCTATTATGGGCGTGTAATTAACTTTCATATCAACACCAGTAAAGATATAATCTTGTAAGGCATTATAATCAAGTTTTATTCCGCGATATAAAACTTTTGGTTTATTTTCCATTTTATACACCAGTCTTTCATTTTAATTATATCATCATTTTTTTTAGATACTATTAATATTAAAATGATATTTACATTTATTAAAATATTACTAGTAGTATATAAAATGAGTTAACTATTTAAGTTAACTCACTAAAGTTTAAAAATTATTTAATCCATTCATCTTTTAATAAACCAGTAATGTATTCATCTTCAATTTTACCTGATCCTTTTGAGACGAATCTTTGTCTTCTAATACCTTCATCTTTATACCCGAATCTTAATTGCATTTTATGAGATTTTTCATTTTCTTTAAAATAACCATTTTCTAATCTACGTAGTCCTAGTACTTCAAATGCATATTTTATTCTTGCACCAAAGGCCTCCGTACCATAACCTTTGCCCCAATATTTTTCACTAATCCAAATACCACCACCTGCTGTACCATTATGAGTATCTATATTAGTTAATTGAGTACCACCAATTACTTTATTTTCACTTTTTAATTCTATAGCAAAATTATATAAATTATTTTCTAAAGACTTATTAATAAAATATAAGGCATCTTCTTTAGTATATGGATAAGGTGCTCCAGCTAACCACTTAGAAACATTAAGATTATTTAAACCTTCAACTATATCATCAGCATCTTCTAATCTATATTGTCTTAATATTAATCTATCAGTTTCAATAATTACATCTTTATTCATTTCACAGCATTCCTTTTACGATATTCTTTTTATGATAATTATAACATATATAATTATTACAACAATTAAAAAAGCTTATTTTATAAGCCTTTTAACATTTTCAAATAAATAGATAACTTTTCAAGCATAACATTAATTGGATTATAGTTTTCTAATGTTAAGATGTTTTTCAATATATTTGTTGAAAATCCACTAATCATAGCTACATCGTTATCAAACTTGGTTGTTGGAACTCCATATGTTAATCCTGCTACATTCCAAAATATAACTATTGGGAGTTTGTAACCTTCATTCATAAAAGATTGTTTCCAACCATCAAAATTGGTTCCCGTCTTTGAATAAATTCCTTGATCAAATTCCATATCTGAAATAATAAGTAAATGGCTTGGTATTTCTTCTTGCTTTAATCTGCTTTTCTTTGCTGTTTCTAATATTAATTCAAATGCTTTGTCTATATTAGTATTAGCAATAAAGCATGGAATATTATTAATTTTTTCTTTAATGGTTTTACCTTTTATTTCACATAAATATGGTTTGTCAGAAAAAGTAATAAAATGATTTTTAAAAATTCCTTTATTTCTTTCTGCTGTATATATAGCAAGTCCTAATGATGTTGCATATGGAATTCCATCATAGCAAGTCATTGATCCTGATGTATCGGCCATAACTAATACATTATTGTTACACCCTTTTAAAATATCCTTTTGATTATTCCACATTAAATCGTACAATTCATCATCACATTGTACACCCCAAAGAATATTTTTAATTATTTCATATGCAAATAATCCTTCTGTATTAATTTTATTTTTTCCAGTTTTTACTTGGTTCTTATATTCTGAATACTTTTCAGTCATTCTATTCTTATAAGCACTAGTATATTTTATCATTGCTTTAGTAGGAATTTTACTAAAATCTATTTTGTCGTATGCTTTATCTGTTAAATTTTTTTCAACAATATTTAATTTACTTCTTAATTTAGATAAAGTTTTTCTATATTCTTTTTCAGTCATATTTAAAGCACTCATAATTTTTTTGGCAGTTAAATTATTGCTATTATGAGTTCTATGACTTGGAAGCCACTTAGCTAATAATGATGGTTCATCAGCTTGTAAATCTTTTTCAAGTTGTAATTTAATTAAAGATATAACTTGATCATTTATAGGAGTATCTATACCAACTAGTATATAGTCATATCTACCTAATTCACTTATAAGTGGTAATATTCTTAAAGCACATAAAGGATTATTTATACATAAATCTTTGAAAATAGTTTTGAAGATTCTTCTTTCTCCTTTACCATTTCTAATATCTAATATGTATAATAAATTGGCTAAAGCTAAATCTTCATTCTCATTTAAAGCATTATTAAATAATCTAATTATCTCTTTAGGAGATGTATATCTTGAAAGCATAGTAAAAACATCTAAATTGCTATCATATGTTGATGCATAGTATTCAGATCCTTTTGTATTAGTAATTGTACTATTTTTTTTCATTCCATTTAATAAATTCATAAGTATTACCTCCTATTAATAGTCAAAACAAGCCACAATGAAATTGCTCATAATGCTGGAGAACAATTTCACAAGTATTTCATCCAGCGTGAATAATGATTTTAATTTGTTTTTTTGCTGTATATGGCTTTCCTTACAAGACACAATTAATATTATCTAAAAAAATATTATATATATTTTCAAAATTAAAATTGCTGTAAGTGTCTTTTTCTCTTTGACTAAACACATTATATAATACTTAAAATTAAGAATGGTCGCGAAAAAAGCGACAAAAAAATACTGTTATAAAACAGCATTTGAATAAATATAGAGATAATTATTTATGATATCGAGATCATAAATATTATTATCCAAGCAGTATGTTATAACCAAATCAAATTTACTTTTACTTAAAGAATAACCAGCACTATTTAACAATTTGTTAAAGTCGCTCTTGCCTAAACCTAAAGCAAAGCATAATTTGATGATTACATTCCTTCTAGGAATATAATCTGTACTACATCTGATTTTAGAAAATAGCTTTCTATCTATATCTACTTTTTTGTAAATCTCAGAATCTTTAACGCCCTTTTCATCTATGAAAGAGAAAAGAATTTCATTGAAGCTCTTTGATTTATTGCGACTTAAATAGTCTTTACAACTTTCTTTCATATGAAACCTCCTATTTTAATATTTTCTTTTTCACACATAAAATTTAGTGTTTTTTAAAACTGCAAAGTTTCATTCCTTACAATTTTTCTTAGGATGTTTTTTTCATATAAAATTTTTAAATCGCAGAGTTGATTTCTCAACTCGCAATAAACTATATCACATTTATTTCTTTTTAGCAAGCTTTTGAACTAAGTTGTTAGTATACGGACTTTTTGTGTATTTTAAAAAAAGAAGTGCACAATTGTTGTGCAGTAAGTTTTAGATTCATTTATAATATCTTTCAGGCAATTTA
>CANRNY010000013.1 GCA_947632085.1 uncultured Bacilli bacterium
TATACCGAACGGTACGTACGGTGGTGTGAGAGGGTATCATATCAATAATTTTGTTGAAAATTTACTCTACTCGATTGCTAGAAATATGTCAAAGAGGGAATATAAAATAAAACTTAAATATGAATTATCGTTTATAATAGTTTTAGGTGGTTAGATGAAATTAGTAACTTTTCAATCTTTAGAAGCTCTAAAAAGTTTAATGGATAAAGGATATTTAGAGTGTGATGAAAAATATATTGATTTACAAAAATCAAAGCCTACTTATCAATGGGTTTTAGAGAAAATGAATCAAATGTTAGATAATAAACATAATGTTAAGTATCCTATTTGGTGTTGGGTAAAATGTTACAATAATATTTGTCCACCTAAACATAAAGGTGAACCGGTAGAAGGTTTTGATGTAAAAATAACTTTTCGTAAAAGTAGGGATGATGTCTTTATTACTGATTTTAGGAGATATTCTTTTTTACTTAGTAATGCTTATATTCCTAATTCATTAAAAGATAGAGAAGAATTTGATAAAAAATTAAAAGATAAAAATATAACGAGTGATGAATTAAAAGCTTTTGTAAGAAAAGATAAATATAATTCACATAGAACTGATAAAGAATTTTTACAAATATGTGATGAAATTCGTAATAGTTTTGATAGATGTATAACAACTAATAGTGATATTTTACAGGGTTGTGTTTGGCGAATTGATTTGGAAAATATAGAAAAAATTGAATTTTTAACCGATAAAAATTATAGATATGGTTCTTTAAATTATATAAGAAGCAATGGAAGAAGAATGAATTGGAAAGATGATTTTTATAAAAAATTGAAATAAATAATATATGATAGCTAAAAAAAGAAGTATCTTAATTGATACTTTTTTTCATATATTCTAGTATTATATCGGTTAGTTCTTGTTTTTCTTCGTTAGATAAGAAAGAACTATTAATAGCATTATAATTAAAACGACAGAAATCTTTAATATTGTAATTAAAGTATTTATTTAATTTAGCGTACTCACTAGATAGAGTAATATTAGATACGGTTCTATTGTCAGTACTTATTGATATTAAGACACCTTTTTCATCTAATTGCTTGATAGGGTGGTGTTCGTAAGTATCAATAACATTAGTTTGAATATTACTTGTTGGACATACTTCTAACAAGATTTTTTTATTAATTATATCTTGTAGAAGATCAGCATAATTAACAGCTTGAATACCATGACCTAATCTAGTAGCACCAAAATTAATAGCGTTTTCTAAACTATCTTTTAGATTTACTTCACCAGCGTGAATAGTAAAGGGAATATTTTTTTCTTTAGCAATTGCGAATAATTCTTTAAAATTACTAGTAGGAAAGTGTTCTTCATCACCAGCTAAATCAATGGCACATACACCTTTATGTAAGTATTGTGAGGCAATGTCTATTACTTCGTAATTTTCTGCAAAGGAATGATGACGCATCATACATAGAATTAAATTAATTTTGACATTGCCTAAACTAAATCCTTCAAGAATAGTTTTAACAGTATCATTTAAAGTTAATTCATTACTTACTAAAAGATTGGGAGCAAATCTTACTTCAGCATATATTACTCCATCTTGTTCTAAGTCTTTGCTTAATTCATAAGCTGCTAATTTTAAATTATCTTTATGTTTTAAAAATTCGATAGGTAAATCAAATTTTGTTAAATAGTCAGCAAGATTTTGACATTTATCTTGGGCGGTAGCAACTTCCTTAGCGTCTCTATTTAGATAATTAGATAAAAGGTTTAGGGGGATAGAGCCATCTAAATGAAGATGAAGTTCAACTTTAGGGATTGATCTAAAGTCCTCAATCATAATAACTTAATACCACTTTCTAGTGCTAGAACTATCATTTCATCCAAACCTTTTTCTCTTTGTTCACTTGTTGTTTCTTCATTAGTTACTAAACTATTAGAAATAGTTAAAATACATCCGGCATTTTTATTTAAAAGTTTAGCATTATTGAATAAAGCAAATGATTCCATTTCAACTGCTAAACAACCATATTCGTTAACTAATTCTTTAATATCGATGTTTTCGCTATAAAAAGCATCAGAACAATGAACACGACCATATTTTAAAACTTTTTCTTGGGTATATGCAGTTTCTTTAATTGTTTGAACTATTTCACTTGATGCGGTAGCAATAGAGCTTTGTCCACCATATAACTCTTTAGCATATGAAGATTCTGAATAACAATTTGTAACAACTAACAAGTCCATAACATTTAATTCTTTGCTATATGCTCCAGCAGTACCAATACGGATTATATAATCGACATCATAAAATTTAAATAATTCATAAGAATATATACCTACACTTGGATTACCCATTCCAGAGGAAAAGACAGTTATTTTACGTCCTTTATAAGTTCCAGTATAAGCATAAATATTTCTAACATCATTTACTAACTTGACATTTTCTAAGTATTTTTCAGCAATATACTTAGCTCTCAAAGGATCACCTGGCATTAATACAACTTTTGCGATATCTTCCTTATTACTTTTTATATGAGCTGTTGCCATTTTAATACCCCATTTCTATTATAAAATTATTATAACATAAAAATTAATAGTGTTTGTTATTATAATTATAAATTATATGAACATGTGTATTCTTTACAAAAAAATAACATTCTTAAATAAAATAAAGAGTTATAATAGATTAATAGTTATATTTATGAGAATAAAATGATATTTTGTTTTATTTTGTCTATCATATTTGATAATTTTTTGCTATAATTTTGTTATAAGACTAAGGAGCTGTTATTATGGATAAAGACTATACAAATGAACAATATTATATTGTATCTCTTGATAATGGAATCCGTAAGGAAGAACCCGTTACTATTGAAGAATTCAATAGTTTTAAAGATGGCTCAAAATTAGTTAGATTAAATAATACAGTATTTGGGGTTTTAAATGTTAATAGTTTAAATCCTGATACAATGTATATAGATGATTATGCAATAATTAAAGCTGATATAGCAGAGTTGTTAGATATTGACCATGAAGAGTCAAGAAGAATAGTTACCGAAGATAAAACAGTAGGAACATTTACAACATTAAATTATAGTAAAGATATTGAAACACGTATTTCAGGAACAGCAGCTATTAACACTATAGTTAATGCGATTAATGCTAAACAAGTAGATCCTGAAGAAGCTATATATGTCGATAAAATATTTAAATATCCTACTGGTTCTAAAGAGAGTTGTATAAAAAATCATGAACAAATTGCTGATATCATAGATTTAGGAATTTATTCTTTAAATAAAACAATTGAAATTCAAATGGGAAGACCAATTGAAGCTAAATTAGGTAAAGCAATTAGAAAAAATTATTTAAGAATGATTTTATTTGATTATATTATTGGTAAAAAATATCGTGGATTTGATTATTATTTAATTAGTAAAGTTAATGATAATGGTAAACCAGTTTGGATGGATGCTTATTTTGCACCAATATCTATTTCTAGTAATTTAAATAAGGAAGCTTTAATTGGTGATAATGAATATGTATTAAATAATAAGTATATAGATCGTACAGCTTTATTAGAAGTATTATTTGAAAAATATCAAAAAGATATTAATAAGTTAACTGAAGCTATTACTGATGCTAAGAAACTATATACAGATGCAATTGGAAGAATAATATATAATAATACAGATATTCCACATGCTTCAGCTTTAGAAGATATTGTTCTAACTAACTTAAATAAAGTCGCTAAAAGCTATGAAGATATGGAAGCTAAAAAAGAAAAAGGTCAAAGAGCTAATAAAGTAGAAAGAACAATGGCTACACAAAGTCTTAATGTTCGTGTAACGGCTAAATTAGACTTAATTCAAAAGAAATATCCGATAAATCCAAAAGACCATAAAGATACAATAAAAGCTAATAAAAAGAAAGAAATAAATAGTAATGATATAAAATTAACTATTGAAAAAGAAAAAGAATCTGGAGGATTTGCTTTAGCTTCAGTTCTAATATCTATAGTTGGTTTAATATGTGGTATAGGAATTGGTATAGCATACATAATACTAAGGATTGGAAGCTAGTAATAGTTTCCTTTTTATTGCAATAAAAAGGAAATCATTATAAAATAAACTTAGGAAAAGGGTGGTAATGGTGCTCAAGTATAAAAAAAATACAATCCTATACATTCTTTTAATTATAGTTATACTGATATTAGTAATGTCTAATATTTACTTTTTTAATGAAACAATGCAAAATAAAGGAGAAGTAATTGTTACAGAAGAATACGTCTATGAAAAAGTAGAAGGAAATTTCGATGAAAATAAAGAGTATTATAAACGTATAAATTTTAAAAAATTTAAAAAATACTTTAGTAGTGATAAATTAAGAGTAATTGCTGTTATTGATAATACTTCTAAAACTTATAATAAATTTTTAGAAGTACTAAATAAAATAGCTTATTATAGAAGAACTAATATATATTTATTAGAAACTAGTAAATTATCTAATAAAAATGAAGTGGCATTTTATGATATAGATGAAAGATTTAAAAAATTAAATAGTGACTATATAATAGTTGTTAGTGGTGGTAAAATTCTATCTATAACAACTTTTGATGAAGAATTTTTAAATAAAGTAGAAGAAGGAATTGGTGAATAAAATGGGAAAAGTATATGATCAAGTATGTATGTTTAAAGCTAAATTTCCAAGGACAATTACATGGTGGAGACTTAGAAAACATGCAAGAGTAGTAGAACAACATTTAAATCCTGGAGAAGAACCGGTATATACTTTTGCAGGGCAAAAAAATGATGATATGTTAGATGTTTTTTCAACTTGTGTAGTTTGTTTAACAAATAAAAGAATATTAATTGGTCAAGACCATGTTCTTTATGGTTACTCATTAAATTCAATAACACCAGATTTATATAATGATATGCAAGTATTTAGAGGCTTATTATTTGGAAAAATTACAATTGATACAGTAAAAGAAGTAGTAGTTATAACTAATTTAGATAAAAATAGTTTACCAGAAGTAGAAACAGCTATTACAGAATATATGATGGAAGAAAAGAAAAAATATGGTTCATATAACAAGAAACCAGAATAATTGGAGATAAAAATGAAAAAGTATAGATTAAAAAAGAGTGCTAAAATCGTTCTAATTTTAATCTTAATTGCTATAATAGCACTAATATTATTTATTATATCGTTGTTTAGTTCTAAATCTTATAGTTTAGAATATAACGTAGATAATTATGCAATAAATGAAAATTATGATAAAGAAGAAAAAGTTTATTATTACGAAATAACTTCTAATGGAATGAAATATACATTTATTAGTAATATAAATTATCAAAAAAATAAAAAATTAATACAAGGGATAAAGAGTCATGAAAAAGATGGTTATATATGTTTAGAAGTAGAAAGTTCTAGTTTAAAAACAATGCCATTATGCAGTTATAAAGGTCAACAATTATCTTATTACTTAATTTCAACTGAATTACAAGATGAACTAAATGACTACTATGATAAACCTTCTTTAAAAGATATAACATATGAAAACTATCATATTTATAATACTTATAATAATATATTGATATGGAATTATAAGGGATTTAACTATTTAAATGGTGAAGATGTTGAATTCATTAAACTATTTGATAAAGATATATATGATATTCCTTTAGCTACTAAAATAAATAATTATTTAATAGTACCAGATTATGAACAAGAATATGAATTTAATACTTTATATATAATAAATTTAGATAATTTAAAAATAGATACGTGGAAAATGAAATATACAATATCTTATGATAGTTATATATTAGGAATTAATGATAAATCAGTTTATCTTGTTGATAAAAAGAATGGGATAGAATATGAAATTGTTCCTCATAAAAAGAAAATGCGTATTTTAGCTTCAAATAATAAAAATGGTATTATTTATAAAAATGGTGAAGCCGAAAAAATAAATGTTAAATCTTTAGTAGCTGACAATAAACATTTTACTTATAAATCTAATTATAATTATATATTAGTAAATGATGAATTATATTTATACTATTGGAATCAAAATAATAGAATAAAAGTATCAAATAATAAAATAAAACAAATTGTTTATACTAATGATGATAGTGTTTACTATTTAGTAGGTAATACATTATATAAGTATAATGATATACAAGGAGAAGTTAAATTAGTTGAATATGGGGAATGGGAATTTAATTATCAAAATTTAATATTTATTAATAACTAAATTTAAAATTAATCATAAGTTATATTAGGAGTGATTTTATGTATGATAAATACCTAATACAACCTGGTGATGATATAAGTAGTATTGCTAAAAAGTTTAATACGAAAGAAAATATAATAATGGATTTAAATAATATTCCTTTTCCAGATATGATTAGAGCTGGTAAAGAGATAATTGTTCCTATTAATAAGGAGAAATATTTTGATTACTATACAATTAAAAAGGGCGATTCATTATATGCAATAGCTAGACAATATAATATTAATCCTGATTTATTAGCTATTCTAAATGGATTAAATAGTCAAGATTATATTTATCCTGATCAAGAAATATTAATACCTAAAAGTAATTATAGTTATTATGTAACTAAAGATGGTGATACTTTAGATATTGTTGCTGATAAATTTAATGTTTCACATCAAGAAATGTTAAATAATAATGAAACAATATATTTATTACCTGGGCAATTATTAGTAAAAAAGAATTAAAATATGAGTAATCATATTTTTTCTTTTTTATGTTTATTATGATATAATAATTATAGAATAGGAGGGGCATTACTATGGTAATAAGAAATCCTTATAGTTTTTTAGCTAAACATTATAAGTTAATTAATTTATTATTATTAGTACCATTGCTTTATTTAGCACTTAAATTTGGTGATGTTGCTTCTTTCTTTAGAGATTATGTAAAAAATAATTATACGACTGTAGAAACTGGGTATGCAGTTAAATATGTTACAGGGCTTACATTCTTAATTTTAATTGTAATGCTGATTGTTAATGCTATTATATATATTATATGTATGACTAAAAAGAAGCATATATCGTATTTTTTAATAGCATCTGGTTATTATGCTGTATTACTTTTAATGGCTTTATTGTTTAGAGTTACAATGGAAAATATGCAATTATCTGTTATAGATCAGACATTTGCTAATTTTGTTCGAGATTGTGCTAATTTAAGTTTTATACCGGCTTATTTTTTGCTGGCAGTTGGACTTTCTAAAGGTGTCGGCTTTAATGTTAGGACATTAAGGTTTGATAATAATTCAGAATTAGTAATTGCCGAGAATGATGATGAAAACATTGAATTACGTCTTGGTAGTGAAGAAAATAGTTTAAAAAAGAATGTTGTTCATTTAATTAGAGAATTAAAATATTATATATTAGAGAATAAATTTGTATTTGTTTGTTTTGCTGTATTACTTCTTATTGTTATTGGAGTTTCTTTATTTTTAAACTTCCAAGTATATAATAAGACTTATTCATTAAATCAAGAATTTAGTATGGAAGGTTTTACTTTATCTTTAAAAGATAGTTATATAACTAATGTTGATTATCAAGGCAAAGTAATAAGTGATAATAAATATTATTTAGCAATTAAATTAGGAATAATAAATAAAGGTCGTGCTTCAAGTATAGATAGTTCAAACTTTAGAATATATTTAGATAATGAATCTTTATATCCTAGTTATGATAGAGCTTCAAGATTTATTGATATAGCTAAAGTATATCAAGGTGAAGTTATTCCTAATGTAAAAGAGTATGCAGGTGGTGAATATGTATTTGTATATGAATTAACTAAAGATCAAGTTAAAAATTCATATCAAATGCGAATTCTTAATGGTTTAACGCAAAAAGAAAATAAATTAATTAAAAGATATAAGAAAATTAATATTAAACCTACTAATTTATTAAAAGAAGAAACTTATAAAGGTGAATTGAAACTTGGTAGTGAAATATCTTTTAAAAATTCTATGTTACAAGATACATTATATAAATTAAATAGTATAGAAATAGTTGATCATTATCTTTTTGATAAAGAAAATTGTATTGGTAAAGATTGTAATACAGTTACTGATACAGCGGTAGCATCTCCAGGTAATGCATTAGTAGTAATAAAAGATGAATTAAAATGGGACGAATCAACAGATTATTATAAGAATAGTAATAAAGATTTTTATGGTGATTTTGTAACTTTAAGTTATCAATATAATTTATCATCTGGGGTTGAAATTAATGAAAGTAAAAACAATGTAACAGAGATGAAAAATGTAACTCCAGCTGGTCTTAATGGTACTAAGATATATGAAGTATCAGGAAATATCCTGAGAGCTAATAAAATTGATATGATAATAAAAATAAGAAATAAAAAATATGTTTTATCAGTTAAATAGGAATTGACTTTTATAATACAATATTATAAAATTAAGACATGTCTTCGGATATGTTTTAATGGGGCTTTAGCCAAGCGGTAAGGCAAGGGACTGCAACTCCCTGAGCACCGGTTCGAATCCGGTAGGCCCCTCCATATAAAAATAACTTACAAACGATAATGTTTGTAAGTTTTTTGTTGTTAAATAAATATTCCAATTATACCTATTATACCTAAGATAATCATTGTAATATAGGCAGCTTTATCATTGTTTACAAATATCTTTTTATTTTCTTTTAAAATATATAGTACTAGATCTATTATAAGAATAAGAACAAATAGATAACTACTAGTAATTAAGCCTAATAATGCTAAGATACCAACTACAACATATATAATAACATTAATTATTGATTTAGAATTTGAATTAGATACTTTTTTATTAGTGTTATTAGTTGGAATAGTAGATGGATCTAATGTATATAGTTCATTAACATATTTTTGATATTTTTGATTAAGCATGTTCGTAAAGTTGTAATCTATGTTATATCGTTTTACTATTCTATTACCATTAGCACGGTTAAAAGTATAATACTTTTTAGGAGCTAATAATTCACATATAATATTTATTATACGATTTACAATAGTTATTTTAAATTCTTTAGTTTTAGCTACTTCAAAAAGATATTCATATGCTAATAAACATTTATTTAATCTTTCATTATGATTAGTAATATTTATTACTTCATATTGATTAACACTTGACCATGTATTACGAGCTAACTGTTCTAATTTAAAAATACAAGCGTATGTTTCGGTAATATATTTTTTTGCTTTAGCTTCATCTTTTTCTTCCTTTAAAACATTTTTTAAAGCATTGATAGCATATGTTGTAGCAAATTTATTGTAGGTAGATGTAGTTGATTTACAAATACCAACTCTTAAAACTACTAATAGATTATCAGGATCCAATTCAATAGCTTTATTATAATAATTTAATGCTTCTTCATAATCATAATTTTTATATTCACGATCACCATTTTTTAAATAACCTTCTAATTTTGGTAAATTTTTTATTTCAACAGCATTAATATTTATAGCATCTTCAACAATTATTTTAGAACCACAATAATCGCATTTTGTACTATCACTATTTTTATCTACTTCAATATCTGCCCCACAACTAGGACATTTAGCTTTTACTAATTTCATAATGTACCTCCAAGATTACTATATTCATTTTATCATAAAAAATAGAATATAGTATTTATATTCTATTTTGCTTTTTTAATTAATCTTAAAGTGTTATAAGTATCTTCTTCGTTGTTTTCAAAATCAACACTTTCACTTCTTGTTCTTTCATAATTTAAATAGTAAGCAATATTATGAGCAATCCATTCATTTAATAATGAATTTTTAGATCTTATCCAAGGAGTGTCACTAGGGTATAAATTATTATATTCTATAATAACATCTATTACTTTTAATTGAGTAGATATATCACCAATTCGATAAGATGATGTTATTTGCATATCTTCTTTTTTATCTCGTAAATCGATAATAACAATATCATTGTTATCAGCATTAACATTAGTAAGACTTTTTGTTATATATATTTCACCATTATCATATGTTGCAAATAAGGGATTATTATTAATGTCGTATTCTTCATAATTAATTATTGGGGGAGTAGACATTTTTATGTTACCGTGACAAGTTCTAAGACTTGTAGCTATACCGCAACCTATAATAGCAACAACAAAGAATTTACATCTTAATTTCATAATACCTCCTTTTTATTTTTGAGCAACCAGGAGATATTATACCATAATTATAAGCTTAGATGATTAATCTCTGTTTAATATTGACACATCATTTTCATTAACTAAGACGAAATAGCCGTAATCTACATCATAATTACTAATATATGAAATATCATTTTCATAATCACTTATTACTACTAGTTCATCACTAGAAGATACTAAATATTTCTTCATATTATTCTTTATATTATCTAGATAGTTATCTTCGTTTGATAATTCTTCTTTAGGTAGATAGATATAATATAAGAAATAATTTTGATTATCTACATAATCGACATAACCTAAAACATAGTATTCTTTTTGTTCTAAGATAATATAATCGATTAAATAATCACATTCTATTTCAATATTGGCTTCCGTATTTAAATTAGTTAATACTAAATTGTTTTGTTTGTTTTTTGATAGTCTGAAAGAGTATTTATCTTCATTAAAATATTCTATGTTATATTCACTATAATTGTCTTTGGTAATAGCATAGTTATCTAATCTTAAGTTACCATATTCATATGTATCACTTGATTTAATTGATAAAACACCCATAACCATTGTAAATAGGAGATATAAGAAAGTACTTAAGATTGCTAGATATGCAATAGTGCTTTTTTTAGGTTTAGCATCAATATCTTTAAGATATGGAATGACATTAATTAATTCAGCTAAAACAATTAATAGATTAATAACAAATGATATTATGGAGATTGTACGATATGATTCTGTAGCACTTGTTATAGGAATAGCATCACCTAGGAAAATAGAGAAGTCCCATAAACCATGAAGAATTATAACAGACCAAATATTTTTAGTTTTATAATAGATTAAACCGAAAATAATACCAATAGCAGCGGCATTTAAGACTTGGCTAATAGTAGTGATAATATCTTGACCTTGAGTAAACATATTACCAATATGCATTAAACCAAAGATAACACCACTAATTACAATTGAATACCAAATACCTTTTTTAGAATCACCAAATCTTTCTAAAAATTCATTAAGTAACCAACCACGACATAAAAATTCTTCACATACACCAACAAGTAAGCAACCTAAAGTAATATTAATAAGAGTAAGACCACTTTTAAAACCACCATTTAAGACACCATTTATAAGAATTATTAAACCAGAAAATATTAAAAAGAATAATCCGTAATATAAACTAGTTGATAGTTTTTCTTTTTTTTGAGTGAAGACATAGGAGTTTTTAAAAGTTAGCATAACAATTAGAACTAATAAAGCTAAGACAGCTTCACTGATTACTAAGTTACCTTGAGGATAAAGTAATATAGCTTTATAGATTAAAGGAGCTCCATATCCCCAGATTAAGACTTCTGTAATAATGATAAATAAGAAGATCATTAATAAAGTATATAAGAAGATATTAGGTCTTTTCTTTTCCATTTTTTACCTCCTAAAGATTATATTCTCTAAGATAATGATAAAGTTTTTATTAATAATTGTCTATCTTTTTTCATTTTGGATAATGTCAAACGTAAATAAAAAAAGCATTATTTTAATGCTTTTCCACTATTATTAGGTTCTTCTGGTTTCATAAGTTCTGGTGATTGTAAAAGTTCAATAAGTTTTTGACGATCACTTTCGGTTGCAGCAAGAATTTCAGGTTTTATTTCAGGAAATAGGGAATATAAACTACATCCCATTTGATTTTCTAAACGTTCTTTTAAAGCTAAAGCACTTTCAAAATGTTTTAGTGAATGAGGATAGACACCTTTACGTTTAGTAATATCAAGTAGTCTTCTTTCAACTGTTGTAAAACCAGTTTCTAAACAGAATAAATCACACATTTGAATAATATTATCATAAATAGTTAATTCAGTATTAGCTAGATATTCACTTATTATTTCATAAGCTTCATCAGTAGGTAGAGGACCAGCTGTTAAGTTTATGTCATTATCAATAAATGAATGAGTAAGACAACTTCTAGCATCTTTTTCATAACCATTTTCAATCATATATTTATATCCTAGGACAGGATGATTATTATGGCTTATTTTACGACCAATGTCATGAATATAGCCTAGAGCATTGGCATAATCTTCATCTAAGTTAAGTTTACGAGCAATTCGTCCAGCAGCAATAGCAACAAAAATACAATGTTTAACCCAACGATTCTTTTGAATCTCAAGTTCTTTTTTATTATGAATAACATCTTTAATTAATAATTCTAATGCTGTATCTGATGATAGTTTTTCCATGTTATCATTCCTTTACTCTAATTAAATTAAACCATATTATTTGATTTTCTGCAATTGATTACGAATAGAATAATAAAAATTATCTTTTTATTTTAATAGATATTTGTTAAAATATTGGGCATTAGGGGGATTTAATATGGCAGAGTATAAAATTAAAAACTTTAATCAAGATATTAGAAAACAAATAAATACGATAATAGAAAAGAATTTATTAGAAGGAATAAGTACTAAGGAAGGTATAGATAGAATAATGAATTATTTATACTCATTAGAAAATTATACTGATAAATCGATAGATATATATCGTGAATTCTTTATGGGTGTTGTTTATTTAGATGCTTATAAGATGTATGCTTATCGTCAAAAACAAGGAATAGCAACAGAAGATGATATAGATACTTTTTATCAATTATGGAATATAGTAGATTTTAATGATTTATTAGCAGAGATAAGTTCTAATATAGGTTTATTTAATACGATGATTAAAGCTTCTTATGATTTTTATAATTTAACTGGATTAGGTAAAGTATTAGTAGTTAGATCATTATCTTTATCAGAAAATAAAAAGTTAAGTGAAATATTTCCTTGTCATAACTTAGACTTAGATACGTATTATGAAACTATAACAATTGATAGATTAGTTAAAAATATAAAAAATCAATTTAAGTATTATAGTAAAACATTGATGATAGATTTTCCTGAAGGTGTTATATATAATGGTGTTGGTTTTATTAAAAGTTTATTTAATATAGATAATAGTAATGCTAAATCTTTATGTTTAGAAATTGCTTTAGTAGATTATAGAGCTGCTAAATATTTAGTTAATAGTGGCGAAGAAAACGAAACTTTAAAGGAACATATTGCATTTTATGAAAATAATTCTTTAGAAAAAATATTAAGTTTATTAGGGCAAGATAGTGAATTACTATTTGATGCGATATATATGTTAGTAGATTTATATGTTAATGGTCGTTATAATGAGATTGCATTTAATGATCAGGTAATAAGTAAAGCTGGGAATGAAGAAGTTGTAAAAAAATTAACATTTGATCCTAAACAAAATAAGGAATAATAGTAGCCTACTTAATTAATATGATGTTATAATATTAATATAAAGTAGGTTTTTATATGAGTAGAAGAAGAAAAAGAGATAGAAATTATTTAGTAACATTTATATTTATAATAGCTATAATAGGTTATTTAATTTCATTATATAGTGATAATAATGATACACATGCTAATAAAAATGTAGTAACTTCGGACTTACAAGTTTATTTTATTGATGTAGGTCAGGCGGATAGTATATTAGTAGCTAATCAAGGACATTATATGTTAATTGATGCTGGTAATAATGAAGATGGGCCGTTACTAGTTAAGTATTTAAGAGATGATTTAGGAATAAAAAAGTTAGATTATGTTGTTGGTACTCATCCACATGAAGATCATATTGGGGGAATGGATGATATAATTAATAATTTTGAAATAGGAACTTTTTATATTCCCGATGTTATTACGACAACAAAAACTTTTGAAGATGTGTTAATAGCTTTAGAAGATAATAACTTAAAATATACAGTACCTAAAATAGGAGATAAGTTTAAAATTGGCGAAGCTGAGACGGAAGTAATGCATATAGGAACTGATGAATCTGATTTAAATAATACGTCAATTGTTTTAAAGATGATATTTGGTGATTATTCATATTTGTTTATGGGTGATGCAACTGATAAAGTAGAGAAAGACTTATTAAAAGAAAATATAGATGTTGATGTACTTAAAGTTGGTCATCATGGTTCGGCTTATAGTAGTACTAATGAATTTTTAGGTAAAGTTACACCAAAATATGCTTTTATTTCAGTAGCTAAAGAAAATAGCTATGGACATCCTAGTAATGATACTTTAGAAAGAATAAAAAAATATACTGATAAGATATATATGACTAGTGAACTTGGTACAATAAGAATTAATAGTGATGGAAAAGAATTAACGATTGATAATTTTAAAACAAAAACGAATGGATAGGTGGTATAAATGAAATATAGTATAGATCGAATAGAAAATAATATTGCTGTTTTAGAAGATATTAATACAGGAGAAAAGAAAGAAGTAGATATTTCTTTGTTACCAGAAGAAATAAAAGAAGGAACAATCCTTTCGTTTAATGATAATAAGTATGAGTTAGATTTAGATGAAGAAGAGGAACGTAGAAAAAGAATTTTGGATATGTTTAATAGACTTAAAAAATAATGATATTAAAATTGAATATGATTTGGTATAATAATTTTAATAGAAAGGATAGGTCAAATGAAAAAGAATGTTGTTATTGGGGTTTTATGTCTAGTAGTTATTTTATTAGGCGGTTATTTAGTTTATGCAGAATTTATTAATAAAAAGGAATGTTCTGCTACTGAAGAAAAAGAAGAAACTAAGACTGTAGAAGTTACAGCTGCTGAACGTTATAAGAGTTATTTGAGTAATATGTATTTGCAAAATATAGATAAAAGTTATTCTATTTTTAAAGTTGTTTCACTAACTGGTGAAACGGAAGACATTACTCATGCTTTCTATTTAACTCAAGATAATTCTTTATATGTTGAATATGAAGAAGGAATGGATAGTACGACAAAAGTTTCAATTCCTGGTGTTTCAGATACTGAAGGGGTTATGGTAAATATAGGTAAGGTAGTTGATATTTTTTTAGTAGAAGGTAATGGATTAGAAGCATTAGGTATGTTGTTTGCAATTACTACTGATGGTAATGTATACTTTATAACTTCTAGCGCTGATAATGTTAACGATATTCTAGCTACTGATTATAAACCTGAATTAGTATCTTCATTAAAATATATAGTTTCAATTAATGATGTTTCTTCTTGTGGTGAAAGTTCTTGTTGGTTTGATACAGCAATTGTTGATATTGATGGTAATATTAGTTTGTTTTCTGATCACGATGATTTAATGAAAATATTTAATGAAAAGTTATCTAATTAAAAAAATTTAAGTCAAAAAAAATCTACGATTAGTAGATTTTTTTTAATTTAGTTTTTGTCCACAGTTAGCACAGAAGTTTGCACCATTTGTAGGTTTTCCACAATTGGGACAGAAATTTGGAACAGTACCACCTGTAGTAGGAGCAGCTTCACTAGCTGTAGGAGCAGGAGTAGGATTAGCTTGAGCTTGGGCTTGAGCATTTTGATTAGCAACACCCATCATTCCAGCACCAGCATTATTGGCCATATTTAATCCAGCAAAGCCCATCATTGCACCATTTTCATTACTTGCAGCAGCTTTTAAAGCTTCAGCAGAAGCATTTGCCAATAAGCCAGATTGTAATTTAGCATCTGAGAAAATTGTAGCATCATCAATTTTATTAATTCTGGCAAGTGATTCATCTGTAACATTAATATCACCCATAGCAACATCAGTTACGATAATACCATATTTTTCTTTCCATGTAGGGCTTAAGATTTCATTCATCTTATCAGATATATCACTACCATACATACCCATATCACCGAAAGAAACTTTTTTAAGTCTCATAACTTCAGTAATAGCTTTAGTTATTTGTTCAACGAATTCATTCTTTAATTGAGAACCCATTACTTCATCAAAAGTTACTTGATCTTTAGCGTTGGCACCAATAACATTACCTACTAAGGCAACTGGATCATCTACTTTATAAGCATATTCACCAAAGAATGTAACTTCGATAATACCATATTTTTCATCAGTTATTTTTTTTGGTTGTGGAGAACCGAATTTATTACCTAAAACATTAAGTAAATTAACATAATAAACTCTTTGATCCCTAGCAGTTTGACCACCATATGTAATCCTTGAACCAATTGTTTTAATAGTATCTAGAATACCTTTACCTAAACCACCGTAGAAAATACTTGGTTCACTACTATTATCATAAGTATATTCACCTGGTTCTGATGAGAATTCAACAACTTTACCATTGTCGACTAACATCATAGCCCATCCTTGTGGAACAGTTATTCTACTACCATTAGTAATAACTCCTTCAGATGGATTTTTGTTTCCTTCACCATGTGATACAGTACCTCTGACGATTAAAACATTTTTATCAACACTAGGACATGTGACGAACTCTTTAAATTGATCGCCTAAGGCACTAGATGTTGAACTAGTTAAAGCTTTAATTAAACCCATTTTAATACCTCCATTTAATAAACTTTTAACTTAGATATGTCTTTAATACATACCCACTATTAAGATTATTATATTATTACCATTGTTTTTATGCAAGAAAACTTGATACGATTAGACATTATAATTTACTTAAATAAAAAACAATACCTATAGTATTGTTTCGTTATCAAAACCTAATTTTTCTTTAACTATATATGTAGGTCTTTTTCTTACTTCAAAATTAATTGTTCCTAAGTATTTACCAATGATACCTAGAAGAATAAATTGAATACCAAATAAGAATAAGATAAGAATAATTAGTGCGTGAACAGCAGTCATTTCAAATGCAAAACCAATAATTTGAATTAATAAAATTATTAAGTAAATGAAACTAGTTAATAAAGATAATAAACCAATGGTAATACCAAATTTTAATGGTTTTTCTGAAAAAGCAATTATACCACTAATAGCGTATCTCATACTAGCTCTAAAACCAAATGAAGAAGTACCAGTAGAACGTGGTTCAACTTCGTAAGGCATATATTTTATGTTAAAACCAACCCAACTAAATAGACCTTTAGAAAATCTATTTCTTTCGCTAAGACTGATTAAAGCTTCTTTTACATTATTTCTAAACATTCTAAAATCAGAAGCAGCATTCTCTAAATTAATTTCACATAGATTATTCATCGTTTTATAGAACATATTCTTACAGAAAGCCATAAACTTTGAATCAGTAGTTCTTTTATTCATAACCATAGCTACTTCATCATATTCGGCATTTTTATCTAGAAAATCCATCATATCTAATAGATATTTAGGGTTTTGTTGTAAGTCACCATCTATAATACAGGTATATTCACCACTACTAGCTTCTAAACCAGCTAAAATAGCAGCTTCTTTCATAAAATTTCTTGAAAAAGAAATAACTTTAGTATGTTGGATATCTTTTTCATATATCTTTTTTAATTCAACTAGCGTATTATCTGTTGAACCATCATCAATAAAAATAAGTTCATATTTCTTTTTACCAAGAACTTTAGAAATTACATCGTGTAAGTTATTAACGTTTCCTTCTTCGTTCTTGCAGGGGATTATAATACTTAACTTCATCTTTGCACCTCAATAATCATTATAGCATAATTTTTGGGGTTGGCTACATAAATATAATCTTGATAATAAAGGATTATTTTGCTATTATTATATATAATAAAGGGTGATTGGGATGGATAAGAAGTGGATGATACTGATATGCTTTTTTTCAGTGCTTACTTTAATATCTTCAGTTATTAGTACGAGTATAGTGTTTATGAATGATGAAATAAGAACTGAAGCTAATAGTAGTAAGGTTTTAGCGAATAAAAATATATATAAAAGAACTTCAATTATTTATGATACCAATAATAATTTAAAAATATCTTCAATTAACCCTGGATATAACTTAGAAAAAAAATTTAGTATAACTAATAATAATTCAAATACAATTAAATATTTAATAGAGTGGGAGAATGTTACTAGTACATGGAGTAATGGTAATGGAATACCTGCAGAATTCGTTTATACTTTAAATTGTAGTAATGGCGAAAAAGTTACTAGTAAGCAGATGCCTTTAAATAATGAAATTATTATAGATGATTTAGAACTACAAACTAATAAAACAAATGAATGTAGTATAAAGATTAGTTTTATAAATACTGGTCAAGATCAATCATATAATTTAAATAAAACATTTACGGGAACTTATAAAGTAGTTGTAAAAGAATAAAAGGAAGTGATAAGAATGGAAAAAAATGAAAATTTTAAATCAGAGTTAGAGACTCAGTATACCATTCTTATTCAAGCGCAAGAAAAAAGTGAACAAAGAAGATTTATCGCCTTATTTATTGTTGTTTGTTTAACTTTAATAACAGTGATAGTTAGTACAGTGTTTGCTTATGCTGCTTATCGTAAAAGTTCTAATCTACATGAAGATACAACACAACAAGAAAAGACTTTTTATCAAACTTTATCAGTAGCTTATAATAATTCAGCTAATTTAAATTTAGATAATATTGTAACTGGATATAGATTAAGTACGCCTAAAGTAATAGAAATAAGTAATAATGGAGATACAGAATTAACTTATAATATTAAGATTTCAGCTGTTAATACATCATTATTATCAACTAATAATTTATTCTATATTATAAAAAGTAATGGAGAAGCTGGTAGTACAAAACAATTACCTTTATCTGATAAAGTAATTTTAGATAATGTTAAATTAGAACCTAAAGAAACTAAAACTTATACGATAGATGTTGTTTTTCAAGGAACTATTCCTCAAGAAGAAACTAATAATTATTATCATGCTTCTATCTTGGTTGAACAAGTAGATGATAAAGCGAATCTATTAGAGTAATAACAGATTAGAGGGTAATCAATGGAAAATAGTAAATCAACAAATATATTGGCAAAAATTGGTAAATTACTATATTACATAGTGATTGCTTTTATATGTTTAATTGCTTTATTTTTACTATACTACATTATATCTTCACAAATGAATGCGAATAATGATGATTATAAACCAAAAATATCTATATATACGATTGTTAGTCCAAGTATGACACCAGCAATAAAAGTATATGATGTTGTTATTAATATAAGAGAAGATAATCCTGAAAATATTAAAGTAGGGGATATAATAACTTATGTTTCAAAAGCACCAACATCAGAAGGAATGACAATTACTCATCGTGTTATAGAAGTTAATGAATTACCTGATGGTGGGTATGAGTATCAAACGCAAGGTGATAATAATAGTGAACCAGATAAAGTATATGTTAATTTTGATCAAGTAATTGGTAAAGAAATACTAATTATTCCATATTTAGGTAAGATACAATTTTTGATTGCTAATCAAAAGGGTTGGTTGTTTTTATTACTAATTCCAGTATCTATATATATGTTTATAGAGATTTATAAATTGTTTAATTTATTTAGTATTAAGAATAAAGTTAAAAATGTAGTTAATGAAAATAATAATGAAGAATTAGATAGACAACAAGAAGAAATGGAAAATGCTCGTAAAGAAAAGATTAAGGAAGAATTAAAAATAAAGAGTGCAATGGAAAATCCTTTGCCTTTACCGACGACACCTGAAGAAATTGCACAATATAAGAAAGATACGGTTGAGGTTTTAGATACGGATCCATTAACAACAAGAATTAAAGAGTATGATGATCGTATTAATCAACTTGATAAAGTATTAAAAAGAATGGAAAAAGAATCTTCTCTTGCTGAAAAAGAACCTGCTACTTTAGAAAAAGAAGAAGTAGTAGAAGATGAACAGTTCTTAAAAGGTAGTCATATTAAAGTTACTAAGATGGAAGAAGCTAAAAAAGGACGTAGAAAGATTGGTATTAAAGAAAAAGAACGTAATAATCAAATAGTTGATATTACTTATGAAGAAAAAAATGGTAATGAAGATTTAAATGACATTATTCCTTTAGAAAATAGTCGTGAAAAGATAGAAAGACCGATTAGCGAAGATATTGTTTTAGAAGAAAATAAGAATAAAAGTAGAAAGGCTTTAAATTTAAATCCACGTAATGTTAAACGTGTTAGAAGACCAAATAGAAATAATAGTAATAGAACAAATAATAGCAATAGAACTAATAATGGTAATCGTTCATTAAATTTAAATCCTCGAGGAGTTAAAAGGGTTAATAGAAATAGACCGAAACCTAAAAAGAAATTAATTGTTATTGAAAAACAAAAATAAAAGTTCTCGTTTGAGAACTTTTTTTAACCATGTCTTCCACCACCTGAGTGTCCACCACCAGATGAACCACTACTTGAATGGAAACTACCGCCACCAGATGAACCTCCACTACTTGTTGAGATAGAATAAGATGAAGTGTGGGAAGTAATAAACTGGTCTCGTTTAACAGTGTATGAAATACTTTTTGGATCTAAATATTCGTATGCTTTTGTTTCTTGAGCAATCATTTTATTTTTCTTTACTAAAACACCAATAACAATAGCAGTTATAATTGTTGATATAACTATTCCTAAAAGAATTGGTGGGTTATAATGTTTTTGCAAGTATCCCATATCATCAATATAATAATCATTCATACTACTTGGTATACCATTATTATAGTATAATTCAGACATCTCTAAAAACATTTTAATACCTGGAAGATAGTTTTTTTGACTAAAGTTATTATATATATCATCTAAAATAAGGTTATATCTTTCAGGTGGATAGTATAGTTGAGCCTCGCCAAAGTAGTATGCTCCATAATATGGATCAGCTTCGTTAGCATTACGGAAAAGAATAATGCCACTATAATGTTCATCATCAAGGCCAAAATCATTATAATCGTAAAAATCAGAAGCGTATTCTTCATTATCTTCATCATCATAATAAGTAAAACTATCAGAGACAAAGACCATATCAAAACCAGTACGATCAATAAAATCATCAATTAAGCTTTTGACTTCTTTTTCTTCTTCGTCTGTAAGAATATCAGCAAAGTCATATACTTTTTCAGAAGCATCAACACTAGGGGTATTTAAAACATTGTCTATATTCCTACTGTTAATATCCCACTTTTTATTAACACGTAGATTATCTTCACTTCTTTCATATGTCTTAGTAGAAGCAGAACATATATTTAAACCAATAAAACAAATTAATATAAGAAATATATACTTTAACTTTTTCATGCGTTACCTCCTAGAAAATGAAGGATGAGACTTATGATAATAATAAGGACGAAGATACCAACGAACATCAGAATTGTCCATAAAATAACTTTCTTCTTATCAAGTGGTATATCACCAATAAATTCGCCAGTTTGACCATTCATAGCAAAAATATAATATTTATCTTTATATTTAACATTAACCATCCAAACAGGAAGTAAAACATATTTATGTTCGATAACAGTTGGTTCTAAAGTATTATTGGTAATTACTTTAGTAGTATAATAATGACTATCATTATACATAGTATCTTTAGCTGTTTCTTTAGCACGATCAGTAGCTATTTCGGCAACTGCATCAGCTTCAGTATCATATTTTTCAGCGAAGAAACCAGATAAGTATGCATGATTATAAGGAACTAAATCTTTAAAATTAAATGGTTCTATAGAGTTCATAATTTTATCATCAAATCTCGTAGAGCCATCAGCAGGAATATTATTAAATTTCATACTGCCTGTACGATATAGCTTATAAATTTCTTTTTTAGTGTAGGCGCGATCACCACTAGTCCAATTACTAACTTTTGTAGCATCACAATCTATTGAACCATCAACCGATACATCAAATAACCAAAATGGAACATATAAACCTTTAATCTTTTCGATATTGTTTTCATTATTAAAATCTTTTGGAACAAAAGGACGACCTTGCGATAAATTTTTAAAAGCTTCAATGGCTTTTTCTTTTTCGATTTTAAAAGGAATAACATAGTTTGGTGCAAATTTACCAGATAATTTATTCTTTAAAATAGCAGTATTACCACAATATAAACAGAAGGTTGCTGCAGTTTCTTCATCAGTAATAATTTCAGCACCACAGTTTTCACAACGATAAGTAATATAGTTAGTGTTATCTTCTTCTATAGTTTCAGTCTTAGTTACCTCAGTTTCTTTCTCATCACTTTTAGTTTTAACCGGTTCATTATTAGCTTTAGCACCAGCATTTGTTTTTGCTTCAATTTCTTCTAAAGTAAATTCACTGCCACAATAATCACATTTCCATTTGCCTAAACTAGGTGAAAAAAAGATAGGGGCTTTACAGCTTGGACATTTATTATCTAAGGCTTTTTCTTTTTTAGTTTTATTCATTTAACCACCTACTATGTAAATTATAACATAATAATACATTTATCTATTTTAATATCTGTTTGTTTGACAACAAAGAAGTAAATAAAAATTTACTTCTTTGTCCCCCTAACTTAATAATTTATTTTCAAGTAATTCGACTAATTTATAAAGAATATAAGATATGATAATTAAAAGAAAAATACCACTGATAACTAAATCTAGATTAAAGACTTGAGTACCATAAATAATTAAATAACCTAAACCAGCACGGCTTACTAAGAATTCCCCAGTTACAACACCTATTAAGCTCATACTTATCCCTAACTTGAAAGAAGATATAATAGTTTTATAAGAACTAGGTATGACTAAATACTTTAATATTTGATAACGATTAGCTTTTAAAGATAACATTAATTTTAATTTAATCTGGTCAGTATTATAAAAGCCATTAGTTATAACGATTGTACTAACTATAACATTAATTAAAATAGACATAACAATGATACTTTTAGTATTAGCACCAACAATAATTATAATCATTGGACCTAATGCTACTTTAGGAAGTGAGTTTAAACAAGTTAAAAATGGATCCATTACTTTATATAAACTATTATATAAATATAATAAAATAGATAAAATAATACTTATTAATAAACCTATTATAAAAGATATTAATATTTCGTAGATAGTTACAAAGATATGATTAAAGAGATTATGTTCTAAGTATAATTTATAAATGGTTTTAATTACTTTAGTAGGACTACTAAAAATAAAAGAATTAATAATGTGGTAATGACTTAATAGTTCCCAAGTAATAAGGAAAAATATTATAATTAATAATTGAATTAAAAAGATAATTCTTTTATTTTTAGTGTATTGTTTTAGAAATTGTTGTTGTTCTTTAGACAATTTTATCTAAATCTTTCCAGATAAGATCATAATAGTAATTAAAATATTTATCTTGACGATTAATAGTTGGTGTGTCTTTTTGCGATAGATTTATTTCATATATATTTTTAATTGTTGCTGGGCCTTTACTTAAAACAATTACTTTATCAGCCATACTTATAGCTGATGATATATCGTGAGTAACCATAATAGCAGTCTTTTTTTCTTCTTTTATAATACGATAGACATCATTACTTAATTCTAAACCAGTAGTAAAATCTAGGGCGGAAAATGGTTCATCAAGAAAGAGAATATCAGGTTTGATAGCTAGTGTTCTGATTAAAGCAACTGGGTGAATGTTGTAAAGACACTTTTTTAGATATTAAAATTCCATTTAATTTGAATATCTCTACTATTTGTTAATGTATTTATTTTACCTATATAAATTTTATCAATAAATTCATCAATTATAACTCGATTAAGTTCATTTAATTTTAGATATTTATTAAATATTTCTTGATTAGTATTTGATTCTTCTTTTACTTGATAATAAGTAATTTCGTTATTGATAGTTTGTATTTGCCTTTGATATTCAGTTTCATTATCGGTGTATGTTATAAGTAAATCCTTAAATTGATTAGTAGTAATAATACCATTTACTTTATCTTCGTAAAGATTTTTTAAGTAGTTTTGGGTTTTAGCTATTTGACTTTCTATTGCTAGTTTTTGTTTTTCTAATGCTTTTATTTTTTGTTTGTATTTTTTCTTTTTATTTGTTGAAACTAATTTATCTAATTCTTCTTTATCATAGAATTGTTTAATCTTTTTATTAATAGTATCTAAGATAATACTTGAAAGAAAGTCATATCTTATAGATGCTTTATTAGAGCAATTATCATAGATATCTTTATTTTTAGAACATAAGAGATACTCGTGAGTTTTGGAATTTTTTTTGCGCATGTAACTTTGGCATTCAAGGCAATATACTTTACCAGAGAAAAGATGAACTATACCAGTTGTTTTTATAGGTTTAGTTCTTTCTTTTATATAAGTTTGTACTTTATTAAATGTTTCTTTATCGATAATTGCTTTATGAGTATTTTCTTTTCTTATCCATTCACTTTGAGCTTTCGTTTTTATTTTGTGATTCTTATAACTTATTGTAGTTCTTTTTCCTTGAATTAAGTTACCAATATATATTTCATTTTTAAGAATTCTTTTAATGGCATTAGAAGACCACTTTATCTTATCGCGAGGTCTTTGACTAATTATATTAAGTTTAATTCCTTTTTGATATTTATAATAGGAGGGAGAAGGGATATTTTTATTATTTAAGTATTTGGCGATACTAGTAAATCCTAATCCAGTTAAGTATAAATTATAAATTGTTTTTACTACTTCGGCGGCGATAGGATCAACTACTAATTTATTGTTATCTTTAGGGGAAATTTCATAGCCAAATGAAGCAAAGGGTGAAATGAATTCACCTTGTTTCATTTTAGCTAGAAAAGCACTTCTTATATTATTTGAAACATCTTCTAAGTACCATTCATTAACTAAACCATTTATTTGCCGAGTTTTTTTATTACCAAGATTAGCAGTATCAGCATTATCAGATAAACTAATAAACCTTATATTCCACTCTTTAAATTTATTATGAAGATATTTTTCAATTATCTCCATATCTCTAGAAAATCTTGATTGACTTTTACATAAGACAATATCGAGTTTATGGTTTTGGCAATCTTCTATTAATCTTGTAAATTCGGGGCGATAAGTTCCAGCACCAGATAAATCTTCATCACAATATTCGTCTACTAATTTAAGATGGGGATTTTTATTAATATAATCTAATAACATATGACGTTGATTTTTAATAGATTCACTATTTTCATCTTGATGAAGTTTATGACGATCTTCTTTAGATAATCGTTCATAAATACCGACTCTTAAATAATTATTATCTATCATAGTTATTAAACTCCAATATTTCAATAATTTTAAATAACTTATAATTAATTATTTCTTTTAATTTTTGGTTAGTTAAATTAGGATTAATAATATCAATTATATTGTATTTTATATTGGTCACTTTCCTTTTAATTTACATCTTATTAATATTATATTGACGATTAAAAAATATAGAATTAAAAAGGGACTAAAAGGGGTAAAACAAAAAAATTAATAAAAGTGAAAAAATGATATTGTCAAAAATAATTTCATACTATATAATGAAGCCAAGGTGGTGAGTTTAATATGAAATTTTGGAAAAAATTATTATCTTTATTGCTAGTCGTAGCAATGTTATTTAATAATTTTTCACCTTTAGTTGTAATGGCTTTAGACGGTGAAAACGATGATGATGATAAAGTTCGTAGTATTGCTGTTGATAACATACAATCTAAAGGAAACATCGAGGTAGAACTTCATTTAGCACTTCCAATTAGAAATCGTGAAGAAACAGGCATTAAGTTCACACTTGTTGATGAAAAAAACAATGAAGCAACAATTGATTTGAATGATATGAAAAATGCCCAAGATGGTCTTTATGAAACAACTCTTCAATTAGGAAGTAAGGATGGAGCTAACTCACAAAGTATTCGTTCATTAATAACTAAACGTGATACTAATGGACAAATATTATCTGGTGAAGTAGTTAGTGATAATATTGTATATTATAGTATTAATCTATATTCACTAAATGTTGGTAAGTATACTATTATGCTTAGTGGAGATAATTTTGTTACTTATAAATATGATGTAACATTAAAAGACTTCTCTAAGAGAATTAGTATATCTGATGAAGCTGGAATGTTTGAAATTGGCGATGTTAATCATGATGGTAAAGTAGATAAAGATGATGAAACTGTTATGATTGAAGCGATTGAAAACAATGATGTAACTAAGGATTTAAACTTAGATGACGTTGTTGATATTGCTGATTTAAACTATATTACAGCTGTTATGACTTCTACAAAGAAAAAAGCTAAAGTAGAAGACACAAATATAATAATGAATAGTGATAATGTATCTTTTGAATTACCTGAAGGTACTAGTCTTGATGAAAATAGTGACTTAGGTGATTTATTTACTGATACAGGAACTGTTACATTAAAATCTGAAGGAACTATTTCTTCTGATAATCCTGTTCAACTAGCTCTTGATTTAGGTAAATCTAAAGATGAAACAGTTGAAATGAGACAAATAAGAATTGGTGTTGGAGAAACTAATGTTCCAAAGAAAATGAAATTACTTGTTGTAGATGAAAACGATGAAATATTAGAATATTTAGTTGATGATACAGAACAAGGTATAGAAGGTGTTCATTTATTTACAGATGAAGATGAAGGAACAATAAAAGTTGATTTAGGAAAACAAGTTGCAGTTAAAAAAGTAACAATTGTTATTACGGAAACATCAACAAATAATTTAGCTGAAATTGCTAAAGTAGAATTCCTAAATAATGTAAAAACAGAAACTAAACAACCTGATGATTTCTATACACCACAAAATATTCATGTAGATGATACAAAGAGTGAACAACTAACTGTTACTTTTGATAATGTTCCAAACGTAACGGGATATGAAATCAAAATTAATGGTGGCAAAATGAATGGAGTTGTTTTCCAAACAACATTTAATACATTTACTATTGAAGATTTAAAGAACTATGTAACATATGATATATATGTACAATCTACTAATCAAGAATGGCGTAGTGGATGGAGTAAAGCTCATCCAGGTACACCAAAAGCAACTAGTAAAGCACCTAAAGTAGATATGGTTAAAGCTACACCTACTTATGGTGGAATTGATTTTGGTTGGAAAGCAATGGATGATACAACATCATATAGATTATATTATCGTGAAGTAGGAACTAGTGTTTATACTTTAGTTGATAATATTAAAGGTAGTAGTTATTCTGTAAGAGGATTAAAATCAGATACAGAATATGAAGCTTATGTAATTGGTGTTAATGAAATAGGTGAAAGTGATAGCTATACATTAGTTAAAGCAACTACAAAGACTAATGGAGCTGCGATTGTACCTAAATATAAACTAATAAATAATGGTTATGATTCTGAAACAAAGAAAACAACACATATTGAAGAAGTTCATTATCATACTGGAACAATGACTAATGATAATAAATATGCAATGGTAGATGATGATTTTACAACTTATTGGCAACATAAAGATTGGACAATATCATCAAATACTAACTTTAATCCTGGAACTCCAGTATTTGTATTAGACAATGTCTATGAAATGGATGAATTTGTTTTAACTGTTCCAGATAGTTATGGAGCTGTATTAAAATCTGGTGGTCCTAATAGTAATGATGTTAAACTTCATTATTGGGCTGAAGAACATGATGTTTATGATAATACTGGTCGTGTAGAAGTAAAAGGAACTTTATTATCTAAATATGATGAAAAAGGACGTAGATATTACTTATTAAAACTTGAAGATCCAATTAAAGCTAAAGCTGTAGCATTTGGATTAACAGTTGCTAATAATGTTAAAGATATTCAAATTGATGAAGTTAAGTTCTATCATTATGATTCATTAGTAGATGATGTAGCTAAATTATTTACTGATGATTTAAGATTAGAGCTTGCGCCAAATGTAGATCAAACAACTATTGATAAGTTAAGAGAAAGAGCAAATACAATGGATAATGGAGAATATTCTCCTTATAAAGAAAGTGTATTAGCTGATTTAGATTATGCTGAAAAAATCTTAAAAGATGAAAAAATAGAAGATATTATTACATTAAATCCTAATATTTCAAATAGTTATAATAACCATGTTAAATTTGCAATGACAATTAGTGATTATCAACCATTAGGTATAGTTGCAAGACCTGGTGAAAAACTAAATGTATATGTAGGAACTAATGGTAAAGTAAATGCACAAATTGTATTTACACAATATCATGCTGAAGCTAATGCATGGAATGTTCCATATACTGAAAAAGCTTTACAAAAAGGTTTAAATATAATTGAAGTACCAAAGATTGGGTCATCTGCTGATGAGCGTGGTGGTAGTGTATATATTCGTTATACTTCTACTCCTGATGTAAAAAATCCAATTAAAGTTCGTGTTAGTGGTGGTACAAAGATACCAATGATAGATACAACTTTAATTGATGATGAAACAGATGCTAAAGCAGCAATAAAAGAATATATTGAAACTTTAGAGGATTATAATAGTAAACTTGAAAGTGTTTATGCTAATGATGATGATTCTAAAACTACATTTAATAAATTAAGTAGTGTACTTGGTTCTACTGAAATCGTTACTAAATATGGAATGTTCTCAGTATCAAGTGTTGCTGTTGGAGATGCTTTAAAATCTAAAGCTAGTACAATAGATGAAAAAGTTAATACATTATATGAATCTATGGAAGCCTTTGATGAGATGATGGAATTATTCTATCGTCAAAAAGGATTTAGTGATGCAGAAGATGCTGTAGCTACTGATAAGATGCCTAGAGCAAGAATTAATATTCGTTACATGCAAATGTTCTATGGAGCATTTATGTATGCTGGTGGATATCATGTAGGTATTGAATATGGTTCAATTGCTGGACTTGTTCAAGCTCATAGAAATAGAGACGATGCTACTGGTTACTTTGGTTGGGGTATTAGTCATGAAGTTGGACATCAAATCAATTTAAAAGATACTGTATTTGCTGAAGTAACAAATAATATCTATGCATTACTTGCACAAACAAGTAATGATAGCGATTCATCTCGTCTAGAAATTCAAGGTTATGACAAGATATATGATAAAGTTACATCACATACAATTGGTAGAGCACAAAATGTATTTGTTCAACTAGGTATGTATTGGCAATTACATTTAGCTTATGATAAAAATAAAACATTTGAAGATAAAGATTCTGTTTATGCAAAAATAAATAAAATTGCTAGATCTTATTCAAATAAAGATAAAAATTATGGTAGAGATGATTTAACTATACTATTTGCTTCTATGGCCGTAGAAAAAGACTTAACTGATTTCTTTGAAACTTGGGGCTTAGTTGCTTCTGAAGCAGTTAGAGAAGAAATTAGTGGTTTAGGTTATGAAAAAGAAACAAGACCTATTTACTACTTAAATGATAGTGCTAGACGTTATACTTTAGCTAATAAAGGACAAATAACTGATGGTGCTAATATCTTAGAAGCTAGTATTAAAGATGCTAATAGTGAAGAAAAACGTGTTACTATTAATTTAAATTTAAAATCTGATAGTGATAAGATTTTAGGATATGAAATTAAACGTAATGGTGTAGCTATTGGTTTTGTTGAAAATAAAGAAGATGTTAAAGAATTTGTTGATAATGTAGGAGCTGAAAACAATAGAGCTTATACATATTCAGTAGTTGCTTATGACTACTATCTAAATAAAACAAATGAAGTAACATTAGATGAAGTTAAAATATCTCATAAAGGTGGTATTAAGAAAGATGCCTTTACTATTACTTCTAATGTAAAAGCACATAATGATGTAATTAATGATGAAGCTGAAGATATGGATTATGATAAGTTAGAAGTTAATAAATTAATTGATGGTGATAATGAAACTAGTTTCAATGGTACGGAAAAGATTAAGAAATATAATATTAGTGGTGATAAACCAACTGCTTCTGATGATAATGGTAATGCATATGTAATTATTAATTTAAATAATTCAATGTCTGTAAGTGGTATTAAATATCGTGCGCTTGTTACAAATGGTGTACTTGATACTAATACGATTAATAAATATAAGATTTATGTTAGTGCAACTGGTGCTGATAATAGTTGGACACTTGCTGCTACTGGTTCATTTAATACAAGTGCTAATGAACCTGAAAAGACAGTTTACTTTATGAAACCAGGTACTGATAGTGAAGATCAACTATGGACTTATAATGGTGTTAACTATATTAAGATAGAATCTGATGGTAATAAGAATGGCTTATCAGGAAGTGAAATTGATGTTATTGCTCCTCCTGGAGATAATGTTGATATTAAAGTTAGCGAAGATGGTAAACCATCAATTGGTGTTCTAAAAGAAGATTATTGCTATCTAAATGATGGATGTACTGAAGATGAAACAGATAAAAATGGTAAAGTAATTGGTAAAAAAGGTCAAATTAAAACTGGTTCAGTTGTAATCGAAGGAACTTATCGTGGAAATCCAGCATTTAATGCAATACTAATTGGTGATTCATTAAATGATCAAAAGAACTACGAAGGATATGAAATTATATTTGCTAATTTAAATAGTGATAAGTCAGTATATGAAGTAGCAAAAGGTACATGGTTATTTGTAATGACTAAAGAAGAATACGAAAAGATGATTAAAGAATCTAAGAGTATTCGTGCATATCTATATAGAGTTAACGATGCGATTACAAATGATGGTCAAAGATTAACAAGTACTTCAAAAGCTGTTAGTGGAATGGTAAGTTATAGTGAATTACCACAATTAGAGATAACTAGTAAGAGGTGATAAAGATGCATAAGAGGATAATAACAACTATAGCAATACTTATAATATGTGTCTTTGTATCTATTACTTCTGTTAATGCTGCTACTAAATTAGCATTAAGCGAAAATAGTAATGGAAATGTTAAAGCAACATTACATTTTGAAGATGGATTTGTTGGAGGATTTGATATTACTTTAAAATATAGTGGTGATGTTAAATATAAACAAATTAATCTTGATAGTAAGTTAACTAATAGTAAATATACAAATAAAGTTACATTTAATGAGAAAAATAAAACAATTAATATTAAAGTTACAACTGGTGGAGTTGGAACAGGTCATAATTTACTTAATGTTAATAAAGAATTAGTTCTGGGAAATATATTATTTACAACTACAGAAGAAAGTGATACGCATTATACTTTAGAATGTAGTAAATTAACTGTACTAGATAATGCTTGGAAATCACAAACTGTTACTCCTGAATTAAAAGATAATTCATTTACTTTAAAGATAAATGATGAAAAAGATAATAATGATAACAACGAAGATAAAGATAATGAACAAAATGCGGGAGATAATGGTTCAAATAATAATGGTTCAAGTACTGGTACAAATAATAATTCAAATAATAACTCAAGTAATAATTCAAATAACAATTCAAGTAATAATGGCGATGTAACTACTAATGGTAATTCAGGAAATACATCAAATGGTAATGGTACTGATAATAATAGTACTGATGATACAGAAGATGATGATTCTTCAGCTGATACTAATCAAGATGAAGAAGATAATACAGATAGTGAATCTAAAGATAATGAAGATAAAAAATCTAATGATAAAGATAAAGATTCTTCAGAAAAAGATGGTCCTAAAGTATGGCAGATTATCGTTGGAGTTGCCTTAGTATTAGTTGCTGGGACGATTTGTTTCTTAGCTATTAAATCTAAAAAAAGTGAATAATAATAAAAACTGATAAATTGATTTTTATCAGTTTTTTGTTTGCTTTTGTGTCTTTATAATATTCAAGCAACTCTTTGTTTCATACCACCAGATAATTCACTTGGTTTTTGATTAATAAATTTATCTAAATTATATTTTTTTAATAGATTTAAAGCATATTCTTTATTTTCTTCAGTTAACTTATGTTGAACTTTTAATCCTAAATATACATTATCAATTATTTTTAAATGTTCAAATAAAGCATCTTCTTGTAACATATAACCAATTACTGGATTATCTTTATAATATTTTATAGTTCCACTAGTTTGCTTAGTTAGATTAGCTAGAATAGATAATAAAGTACTTTTACCACATCCTGATGTACCAACAATAGCGATAAATTCTCCTTCATTAACATCAAAACTTATATCTTTAATAGCTTCTATTTCGCCTTTAATGGTATTAAACTTTTTACTTATATTATTTACTTCTAATATTTTAGTCATTTAAATTAATTACTAAATCTTTAAAAGATACATAATCATCTAATAAATCATTATCTATCATTATATTCTCTAAATTCTTATAAGATTCTTCACTAATAGTAGTATTATTAAGCCATGAATCGGCATCTTTATATCTTTTGACGATAACTTCGACATCATTAAGTGAATTATCTGGAAATTGAGGTAGTATGACTTCTGCTATCTCTTTTTCGTTATGATTTTGAACATAATCTAAGCCTTTATTAATAGCATTATTAAATTTCTTAATTAATTCTTCGTGATCATTGATATAACTTTGACGAGCATAGAATGCTGTATATGGCATTTCACCAGATAATTTACCAATACTTCCAACAACATAACCTAATCCTTCTTTTTCTAACTTTGTAGCATTAGGTTCACTTATAGTTATAAAAAGAAAGTACTAAATAATAAAATACTTTCATAATTTTAATTAGGGATTATATATGAATAATAAAATAATAATTTTAAAAATAGCTTTTATAATTAATAAAGAATTATATGATGAAAATAAAATTACTTATCAAATTTATAAATGTGTCGAAACTAGGATTTTAAAAGAGATAGGGAATGAATAGATGGATTTATATAAAGTACGAAAAGAATTAAGTATGGGAGTTTCACTTAGTAATATTAAATTAAGAGTTACGGATTATGTTAGAGTTTCAACTAATCATTTAGAACAACAAAAATCATTACAAAATCAAATAGAACATTTTGAAGAAATGATAAAGAATAATAGTAATTGGACATATATATCTGGGTATGTCGATAATGGAATTAGTGGAACGAGTGATATAAAGAGAGATAACTTTATGAAAATGATTGAGGATGCTAAAAAGGGGAGATTCGATTTAATTATTACTAAGGAAATATCAAGGTTTTCGAGAAATACTTTAGATAGTATTAAATATACAAGAGAGTTACTTACATATGGAGTAGCAGTATTATTTATTAATGATAATATAAATACAGCTTTACCTGATGCTGAACTTCGTCTTACTATTATGGCTTCAATGGCTCAAGATGAAATAAGGAGATTATCAGAAAGAGTTAAGTTTGGCATGAATAGAGCAATTTTAAGAGGTGAGATATTAGGTAATGACTTATTATATGGATATAAAAAAGATAAAGAGACTAAGAAATTGAAAATTGTAAAAGAGGAAGCTGAAGTAGTAAGAAGAATATTTGAATATTATGTCGTTGATAAGTTGTCTTTAGGAGAGATAGTTAGAAGATTAAATAAAGATAATATTATAACTAGTCAAGGTAAGAAATGGTCAGTTACTACCATATCAAGAATGATTGAGAATCCTAAATATAAAGGATTTTATTGTGGAAAGAAATCTGAAGTAGAAGATTATATGACTAAAAGAATAAAAAAAATAGATAAAGATGAATGGATAGTATATGAAGATAAAAAAATACCACCTATTATAGATAGTAAAATATGGGAATTAGCTAATCAAAGATTAATAAAGAGAAAGAAAAGTAATATTAAGAATAATTATCAAGATAGATATTTATATAGTGGGAAGATATTTTGTAAATGTCATAAGACTTTATTTTATCGAAGAATATTTAGACATAATAATAAAGATGTTACTTGGGTTTGTTCTATGTATTTAAAATATGGTAAAGAATATTGTGATTCAGCAAATATAAGAGAATCAGAATTAAATTATATATTTAAAGATTTAATAATTAATTTAGGAATAGATACAGATAAAATAGTTAATATTTTAATGGGTTATTATAAAGATTTGGATATTAATAATAGTAATAAGATAAAAATTAATAGAATAAAAAAAGAAATTGAAAAGATATATATAAAGAAAGATAAATTATTAGATCTTAGTATAAAAGGTATCTTAAGTGATAGAGAGTTTGAAAAAAGAAATATACTTTATAATGAACAGATAGAAAATTTAGAGAAAAATATTAATAGTTTAAAAATAGATAAAGATAATAGTGATAATAATAAAATAAAAGAAATTATTAGAGATAAAATTAATTCGGTTAAAATACAAGAAAAGATTATTGATTTATTACTTAATTATATGGAAGTAATAAAAAGAGATAATAAAATATATTTAGATATTTATTTAAAGTATAGGGAAGATAAACAAATAAATAAGACTTATGAATTTAAAAGAGGGTTTGATACTAAAGGGACAAAAAGATATCTTATTAATTATCAAGTTAGATATTTTGTTTAGACCTAAAATAAGTTGATTTTTATATTAAAGAAATGTAAAATTTAGGTATATAATTTAATAACAATTTAGAAGTTTGAGAGGTATAAATATGGTATTTAAATGTAAGATGTGTGGTGGAGACATAGAAGTTATTAAAGGTACTAATACAGGGAAATGTTTGTACTGTAAAAGCGTTATGACTTTACCAATTTCTGATGATGAAAGAATTATCAATTTATATAATAGAGCTAATAATTTAAGATTAGATAATGAATTTGATAAAGCTTATAGTGTTTATGAATCTATATTAGAATTAGATGAATCTCAAGTAGAAGCTCATTGGGGATTAGTATTATGTCGTTATGGAGTGGAATACGTAGATGATCCTAAGTCTAAGAAAAAAGTACCTACTTGTCATAGAACTATAGATTCATCAATACTTACGGATAAAGATTATAAATATATTATAAAAAATGCTTATGGTGAAGCTTTAGAATTGTATAAAAAAGAAGCAGAACAAATTAGTGAGATTCAAAAAGGAATTTTAAAAATATCAGCTAATGAAAAACCATATGATGTCTTTATTTGCTATAAAGAAACAGATGAAGCTGGCGAAAGAACACATGATAGTGTTATGGCTGAAGATATCTATGAAGCTTTAGTTAAAAATGGATATAAAGTATTCTTTGCCAGAATTACATTAGAGGATAAATTAGGTAAAGAATATGAACCATATATTTATTCAGCTTTAAAAAGTTCTAAAGTAATGTTAGTAGTTGGGACATCATTAGAAAATTTGGAAGCAGTATGGGTTAAGAATGAGTGGAGTAGATATCTAGAATTTATGAAGAAAGATAAATCTAAAACACTTATTCCAGTTTATAGTAAGATAGATGCTTATAAACTTCCAGAAGAGTTTGCAATGCTTCAAGCACAAAATATGGATAAGATAGGAGCGATGCAAGACTTAGTTCGTGGAATAAAAAAATTAATTGATGATAATAAAAATACTAAAAATGTATCAGATGATGTGTATACGCAAGTTAAACAAATGTTAGATGAAGAAGATATTGTTGGTAATGAAAAAATGTCTTCAACAACTATTTTAAAAGAAAAAACAGGATTTTTATTTATTGCTATTAGTTTTGTTTTATCATTTTTAATGTTTATTTGGATGATAGCTTATATTTTAAATGGTAATAATGGCAGTTTTAATCTTATAGGAGGATTTAATTTTTATGTTTATTTTCATCGACTAAAAATATTTGATTATGTTGCTTCTATTAATATTATTATAGGATTAAATACTTTATTAGCATTCTTTATGGGATTTGTTAATCGTCGTGCTCATTTTATATCTAAAATACAATATCTTTTAAATTTTGTTCTACAAACAATATCTCTTAATATAATTTTTGCTTATGGATTTAAAGTTGATTTTGGTTTCTATATATTTTATATATTAAATTTATTATTAATTGTTTTACGACCAAAATGGGTATTGTCTTCAACTAAATTAATGTTAAATAAAAAAAGTAAGGAAAAACAAGAAATAAAGAATAAAAGAATTAAAGAACATTATGTTGAAATAGATAGATCTTTAAAAATGCGTATTTGCGCTTTAGTAGGAGTTATTTGTATTGTTATAGCGGTATTATTAAATACTCGTAAGTTACCTAGTTTTTCAAATGAACGGGATAAGTCAGTTGATCAAATTAAAATTGTTGATAATGGTTATCGTGGGGAGAATGATTTATCAAATTCTTTTTCATCTCGTACAATTACTCAAACATATGGTGATAGGTTAGATGATGATAGATTAGATGATGAAAAAGAATCAGAAGTCGTTAGTATGGATTCTCGTGGGTATAGATTGTTTGATGATGTTTTAGAAAAGTCTGTGGTTACATATGTTAGATATGATGATATATATGATGTGATAGAACTTGAAGCAAATGATTATGATTTATATGCCAAAGTAAAAACTGCTACTGGTTTAGTAGGGTATCTTTTTGTAGGTCAATGTACAGGAATTAGTAATAAAGTTAATTCTAATGATGTAATTCCAGGCTGTTATAGTTTAGGATATTCTGATGTTATAGAGTATTTACCTAAAGAAAAATAGTGGTATTATAGATTAGACAGGAGTAATGAAGTATGGTATTTAAATGTAAGATGTGTGGCGGAGATATAGAAGTTATTGAGGGTACTAATACAGGTAAGTGTTTGTATTGTAAAAGTGTTATGACTCTACCTATTTCTGATAATGAAAAGATTATAAATTTATATAATCGTGCTAATGATTTAAGATTAGATAATGAATTTGATAAGGCTTATACTACATATGAATCGATATTAGAGATAGATGAAAAACAAGTAGAAGCCCATTGGGGATTAGTACTATGTCGTTATGGTGTTGAATATGTAGATGATCCTAAAACAAAAAAGAAAGTACCTACTTGTCATAGAACTTTAGTATCTTCTATTTTGTCTGATAAAGATTATAAATATATTATAAAAAATTCTTATGGAGAAGCTTTAGAGTTATATAAAAAGGAAGCTGAACAGATTGGAGAAATTCAAAAAGGTATTTTGGAAATATCTTCTAAAGAAAAACCATATGATGTTTTTATCTGTTATAAAGAGACTGATGATAAAGGGGAAAGAACTCATGATAGTGTTATAGCTGAAGATATATATAACGATTTAACAGAAGCTGGATATAAAGTATTCTTTGCAAGAATTACTTTGGAAGATAAATTAGGTAAAGAATATGAGCCTTATATTTATTCAGCTTTAAAAAGTGCTAGAGTTATGTTAGTTGTTGGAACAACTAAAGAAAATTTTGAAGCTGTATGGGTTAAGAATGAGTGGAGTAGATATTTAGAATTTATGAAGAAAGATAAATCTAAATCATTGATTCCAGTTTATAGTAAGATAGATGCTTATCGTATGCCAGCTGATTTTGCTAATTTGCAAGCACAATGTATGGATAAGATAGGGGCAATGCAAGATTTAGTTCGTGGTGTTAAGAAATTAATAGATGAACCTAAAACAACTTCTGATGAAGATTTAGAAAAAAGATTGGAAGAAGCAAGCGATGGTGTTAAATCTTTAGGTAATGGTAAATATGAGGTAACACAAGTTAAAGAAAAATTACCAACGTGGTATATTATATTTGTTATTTGCTTAATTTTAATTTTGTTCGAGGCAAAAGGAGCAAATTTATCAATGGAAGATGCTGTTGCATTTTATGTTTATGGTGATCTTTTTCAACCTGAATTTATAGAAATTAATATAGTTGTTTTAATAAGTTCTCTTTTAGTTTTTCTTGCTTTGTTATTTAGATTGATATCGAGAAAACTATTTAAAATATCTTATATAATTTGTTATATCGTTTTTGTTTTAGATGTTATTACTGCTTTATTATGTATAAGACATAACGCTATTATATCAATTGGTTGGATTATAGCAGTTATTTGTGAATTATTATTATATTTTGTTAATCCAAAATGGCATATTGATGCTAGTTTAAAAACAATAGTAAATAAAGAAGAAAAAGATAAAATTCAAGCTAAAAATAATAAAATTAGAAATGAATTTACTTTTAAAGTAAAAAATCCGATAAAGTTTATATTCTTTTTATTAGGAACTGTTGCTAGTATTTTGGTTTATTTTGCTTTTGCTTGGAACCTTTTATTTACTTCTCAAAGTAATCCGATTGATGATAGTAAATATCAAGTTAAAGTATTAGTTGATGATTTAAAAATTAGGGATGAAAATTTTGATGTTGTTGGTAAGGTAAAAAAGGGAGATATTTATACTGTTTTAGACTTGAATTATCATAGCTTTAGCAATTGTTCATTGTGGTATAAAATAAAAACAAATCGTGAAATTAGTGGATATATTTGTGGTCAAACAAATTATGTTGAACCTTTAAATCCTGAAATGTCATTACAAGCTAATGAACGTGATACTTCAGTAAAACAATTAGTTGTGGTTAATGATTTTGTTAATGTAAGGGATGATAGTAAACAAAATGGTGATATTGTAGGAGTTGTATATAAAGATGAGATATATACTATATTAGATGAAGAAAAAAATGGAAGCAGAACATGGTATAAAATTAGAACTAATAATGATGTAGAAGGTTATATAATTGACGGAGATACTAGTGAAAAATATGTAGAAATATTAGAGGCAGAATAATTATTGCTATTTTAAAAAGTTAATTATAAAATATGAGTAAGGAAGAAGGAAGTATATGGCTTTATTTGAAGTTATAAAAAAAGAGAAAGATGATGACAACATTGTTTGGAAATATCCTAAAATGAACTTTAATACTGGTTCACAACTAGTTGTTCATGAATCACAAGAAGCATTATTCTTTAGTAATGGTAAAGCATTAGATTTATTTGGACCTGGTAAATATACTTTGGAAACTAATAATATTCCATTGCTTAGAAAATTAATTAATATTCCAACTGGCGGTAAGAGTCCTTTTCGTTGTGAAGTATACTTCATAGATAAATCAGAAAAAACAATGCGTTGGGGGACAAAGAGTCGTTTAGAATTTTTAGAACCTAAATATAAGTTTCCAATATCTATTGGAGCTTGTGGTGAATTAAGATTTACAATTGAAGATTCACGTAAGTTATTAATTAAATTAGTTGGAGTAAAAAAATCATTTGATTATGAAAATATAGATGATTTCTTTGAATCACAAATACTTGTTAAAGTTAAAAATTATATAGCACAGACTATTACAGAAAAAGAAATATGTATATTTGAAATAGATCAACAATTAGAACAATTCAGTAATGATTTACAAGAAAAATTAGCTGATGATTTTAATGAGTTTGGTATTAAATTAAATAAATTTTTTGTAACAACAATTGCTAAGCCAGAAGATAATAAACAATATTTAGAATTTAAGGAATTATACTTTAAACAAACTGTTGCTATAGCTGAAGCAGAATTAAGTCAAAAGATTGAACTTATTAAAGAAGATACAGAAGCTAAGAAAACAGTTATGGCTTCACAAGCACAAGCTACTAAACGTAGTCAAGAAGGTTATACTTATCAAGAAGAAAAAGCATATGAAATTGGTAAAAAGGTTGCAGAAAACGATGCAGTTGGTCAATTTACTAATGTCGGAGTTGGTCTTGGTATGATAAGTGGTGTTGGTGGACCTATTAGTAATGAAGTTAGTAAAGAAGTTAAAGGAGCATTTGCAACAATGAATGTTCGTACTTGTCCTAATTGCCATAAACAAATAGATGATGGAGCATTTTGTAAATATTGTGGAGCTAAAATTGAAATAGCTACAACTTGTCCTAAATGTAATGCTCCAATTGCTAGTGACGCAGTGTTCTGTTCTAAATGTGGAGAAAGGATAAGATAATATGAAAAAATCAATTAATTATATTGTAGGAATTGTTTTATTCTTGTTAACAATTTTAACTTTATTTGTTTTAGCATATCAAGAAAAAGATATAGTTATTTATGGTGAAAAAGATAGTTATGCTTATGAATATGCTAAAAAGAATAATATAGAATTTAAAACAATAGCTGATTCAGAAAAAAAATATTATAGTGAAAAAATAGAAAATTATAAATATAACTTGTATGAAAATAAAGGAATTGAACTTGAAGAATATAATGGTAAAAGTGAAGAATTAGTAATTCCTGCTGTAATAGATAACAATATTGTTTTATCATTAGGAGATAATTTATTTGAAAATACAAATGTAAAAAAAGTTTATTTACCATATACTATTATTAATATAAATCCTGATACATTAAAAGATATAGAAGTATATTGTTATGATAATGATGTATGTAAAAGTTTAGATGAAAATAAAGATCTAAAAGTAACTGTATTAAGTGATTCAGAATATTATCCTTACTTTACTAATACGGAGTTTGAATATAATATTGGTGAAAAAATAGAAATTATTAAATATAAAGGTAAAGATAAAGATTTATATGTACCTGAATCAATTGATGGTTATGAAGTTAATTCTTTAGTACTTGAAATAAATGATGATATTGAAAATATTTATATACCAAGTAGTGTAGAAAAGATTGATTTTAGTTTTAAGAATAGTCCTTATGATACATTATTCTTTACTATTATTGGCTTTGATGCTTTAGCTTTAGTATTGTTTATAATATCAAATTTATTAACAAGTCATAAAAGTTTAACAGAAGAATTTAATAATACACCAAGAACTATTATTAATTTTTTATATTTAGTTTTTGTTTATGGATATTCTATTTTAAGTTATTATAATTATTATGATCTTAAACAAGTAATTATTGTTTTAGCTGTAGGTACTTTAGTTTATGCTGTTTTAGCAATAGCTTTAGGTCAAAGCAAGAAAAAAATTGAAAGTTATGATCAAAAAATTGCTAAAGCTGATAAATATGTTAAAGATACATTAGAATTATTAAATGATTTAGATTTAGATAATTATAGTGATGAAGTTAAAAAAGTAGTTGATGAAGTAAAAGAATTAGTTAAATATTCTGATTCAATATCTAGTGATTTAACGAAAGAATTAGAAAAAGAAATTCAAGATAAAATTACTGCTAGTAAAGACAACAAAGAAGATTGGATGAAAATAAAGAAATTAATTGAAAAGAGAAATCGTATTATTAAAGATAATAAATAATAAAAGAAGTTTTGAACTTCTTTTTACTTTGGCATTAAAACTAAAGACATATCTGATATTTCTAAATTATCAGCACTTGATGAACTATAGCGATAAGGATAAGCAGATGATTCAAATAAAGCATATAAATTGTTTTCATCAATCATTATTTGTTCAACCATAGCATCTGTTTTATAACATACACTTTTAACTGATGGATGTGAATAATCTTTTATATCGTCTTTAAAAGCAAAGATTTGAATAACTGATGGACTATTTTCACCAAAAGAACGACTGAGAATTAAATATTCTTTATTATTTTTATGATAGATAGTCATACCTTGAACTTTAGTTGGAACTTTAAATTTTCTTTCTAATGATAAATTAATTTCTCCATTATTATTTTCAATTAAATATTTTTTTACAACACCATTTTTAAATAAAGAAAAATTACCAACATATAAATAATTACCATCAATAGTAAGATAAGATATAGAATTCTTTAAAGGATTCATATAGTTCTTACAACCTTTACCAACATTTAAAGAACATATGTAATGGTTTTCATTATTTGATAACATCTCATTAGTATTATAGGCATTAACGTAACCATTACTAGCTGCAACCCATATTAAATCATTATTTTTATCATAAGATATACCACCAACATGAGCTCTCATATCTAGATTACATTCATTTTCTAAATTACCATCTTTATCACAGACATAGATAGTAGATTTTTGATTTCCGTCATAATCATAAGAACTAATTAAATAACTATCGTCAACTTTAGTTAAACCTTGAGGTACCATTTTATCCTTAATAGGAACTTTTACTGAAGTATCTTGCATAAAAGAACTATAATTTTTATCATCGTATGATGAAGCACAAACAGTAGCTGCTGTTAAGTTATAAGCATTTTTTATATATAATTCAGTATGAAAAGTAGGCACAGAAAAACTACTAGCAGCAATAAATGCTCCAGTTAATAAAGCAGTAATTTTCTTTCTATTTCCTCTTTTCATTCTTATCACCTATAAAAAATATAGCAAAAAATCGTCATTTTGCCAAATTTTCCTTCATTTTTTAAGCAAAAAAGTATTAACTTATTATTCTTTTATAAATGTTGACAATGTAAATAAAGTGTTTAATTGTCTGGGCATTTCATTAAATTATAGTATAATGAATGTATATAAAGGTGTACAGAAACGGAGTAAATATATTATGACTCAAGAAGAAAAAGAAGAAAGATTATTAAAAGTATTTAAAAGACTTAAAGAAGAATTTAATGTACCTAATGATATTGATGGTGTAATGCTTTGGAAATTAATTACGGAAAGAGTACAACATATAATAGGTGTAGATGATGGTAAAACAATTACTTTTGGTGAGGGAGAAGAAGCTGCTGATTATTTTAAACAACAAGGAAGAAATAAGGAATTTATTGATGCTTTACCTTTAGTAATAAGGAAAGCTATTGAGTTATATACATCAGCAGGATTTGATGATATTAATAAAGGATTTTTAAGAAAGAATAAGGGCTTAGTAAGAAATACAGGTGAAACAGTAAAACAAGTTAATTTTAATACAATGGATGTAAAAGAGTTTTATCTTGAAGGAGTTGTTGATGCGTTAGATTTTCTTTTATCTTTATCAATAACTGATAAGGATATGGTTTTATATCGTGGAACGACAATGAAAGAATTTACTGATTTAGGAATAGAAGAAGAATCAGAATTATCCGATGCCATAGATGAAGGTAAGACGTATACTAATCATGCCTATACTTCTACTACTGCTTGTTTAGGAGGAAGATTTATTAATGAATCTCCTGTTGTTATGGTTATAAGAGTTCCGCGTGGAACGAATTATTGTTATTTAAATGGTTCTGATTTGGCGATTCAAGGAGAGATGGAAGTTGTTTTAGGACGTGAAATAGAATTCTTATTATGTGGAATGGAAAAGATAAATGGTAAGACTTATGTATATGTAGAAGCAATGCCTAAAAGATTAAAAAGAGTACCTATTGAAGATATTAAAATGACTGATCCAGATAAAGTATCGGATTTAGAAATAGTTCCTTTATATGAAGAAGAGGAAGATTTTGATATGTTTGATTTTGATGATGATTCATCATTTGGGTTATAAAAAGGATTAAGAAATACTTAAATATTGTAAAAGTTGAGGAAAACTCAACTTTTTTTGGTATAATGGAAATAAGAAGAATTTAAAGGAGTAAAGATATTAAGAAAATATTATAAGTAGTCAGGTGGTATATATGAAAAAACATAATGGTGTTATAGGTCTTTGGAAATTTATTTTTTGTTTGTTAATAGTTGTTTTACATACTGGTATTGGAATACCTAATAGAATTTTTAAGTTCGGTTCTATAGGTGTGGAATTTTTCTTTTTAGTCTCAGGGTACTTATTGGCTAAATCCGCAGTAAGTGCGGGGGGGGGTAGAAAAGAAATCTTCTAAAAATAAAGACCAAAATATAGGTAAAGAAACTGGTTTATTTATTTTTAGAAAGTATAAAGGTTTATTTCCTTACCTTTTAGTTTCGATGATATTAGGTCTTATCGTTCGATTAATTAAACATAAAATAACGATTAGATTAGTTCTTTTCTCCGTTTTTGAATTATTAGGATTAAATATGGTAGGTTTTGGTGGAAGTGGAATTATTGATCAGATATGGTATATTTCAGCAATGCTTTTATGTATGGCTCTTATTTATCCACAAATAAGAAAATTAAAAGATAATTATTTTTGCTTCTAGGGAATTTTACAAGCTATAATTGTGGGTGGTCTTTACTTTCATTTTTTTCATAATCTAAATGGACCAGAGATATGGGTTGGTTTTACGTATCGTGGAGTAATAAGAGCATTCTTTGAAATAAATATTGGAGCTTGTTTATATCCTTTAGTACAAAAAATAAAAGATTTAGATTTTACAAAGTTTGGAGTTATTTGTATAACTTTTATAGAAATATTGGGATTTGCAATTTCTGTGTTAGCTGCTCATTTTATAGATAAGTTTTATGGTTATATTTTATTATTAATGCTAATTAGTTCTGTTACATTAGCTTTTAGTGAAAAGACTTTAGATTTTAAATATCTTAATAATAAGTTTGTCTACTTCTTAGAAAAAATAAGTATTCCTATTTATTTTATTCATATACCAGTTAGAGATTATATTAAAACATTTAATTTATCATATTATGTGAATATACCATTAATTTTAGTATGTTCAATAATAGCAGGAATAATAATGTATTTAGTGGTAGATTATTTAAGAAAAAGAGATTTTTATATTCCACAAATAAAAAAAATATTTATTAAAGTTAGTTAAAAAAGAATCTAATGTAGTTATTATTGTTTATCTACAAAAGATTCTTTTTTTAGTTAAGTATTATTTTTGTTATAATAAATAAAGGTGAAGATAATGGGTGTTAAAGAAGATATTGAATATATAAATTCATATAAATTAGATAATAGTAAATTAGAAAAAGTGTTTAATAAATTATTGCCTTATAAAATAGAAGATCAGTTTAATGTTTTTGAAGTACTTAAGATTACACAAACAGAAATAAGGCATAGTAATGTTTTATCTTATTTATTAGATGTGAATGGAAATCATAATTTAAATAGTCAATTTTTAAGATTGTTTTTAAGTTTTTTACAAGAATGTAATTATAATAATGGGAAAAATATTTTAAATAATATTGATTCATATAAAGTTAATAGAGAAATGGATCATCTTGATATTACATTAGTAAATCCTATTGAGAAAGTAATTATTGTTATTGAAAATAAAATAAATAGTGAAGATTATGAAGAAAGCGAAGAGGGAAGTGGACAACTTAGAAAATATCGAGAAGTAGTAGAGAAAAAATATATAGGTTATACACAGATATTTTTGTATTTAACGCCATTAGGAGATGAACCTAATGATAAAGAAGAACTTATTTATTGGCATTTATTAAGTTATCGTGATATTTATGATATTTTAAATAAGTTATATTTAGATGAAAAAGTTAGTGAAAAAGTTAAAAGTTTTATTGAAGATTATAAAGAAGCAATAAAGAGGTATGTTATGGAAGCAGATAAAGAATTAGAAGATATTTGTACAGAAATATATAATGAAAATCGTCAATTTTTTAATTTGGTTATAAATAATAAAAGAGATTATGCTTTAGATGTTGTTAAAGATTTTTGTCAGCAATATGAAAAAGAAATTACAATACTTCCTTCTGATAGGAAAAATTATGTTTATTTTACAACTCCTGATATTGATAAATATTTAATGGAAAATTCTTTAAAAGAAAAAACTATTTATTATGATATTGAGGTAAGAAATTCCAATATTGATATTTATATTATTTTAAATTATAAAAATAATTCGGATGAAAATAAGAATAAGATAGAAGAATATTTTAAAAAAATTGGTTTAGTAATAAAGAATAAAGATAATGATTATGTTCATATTGGAAGACTTTTTAGAACTGATGAAACTTCAGAAGAAGAGATTGAGAATTTTTTATATAAAAAATTAAGTAAGTATATTAATTTTTAGAAGTTATTTGGAAGAAAAAATATAATTTTAGAATAAAAGTTACAAAATATGTGGTGTTATCAGTAAGAATAACAGATGTTTTTTCTTATTTATACAATTGATTTAAAATTATGGTTCCCTTTCTTTGTAAAGATAGGATTTAATTTTTTTTAAAGATGGAAGTATATTAAAAGTACTTTTTTCTTTTAAAAAAGTTACTAAACTATAAGTTTAGCTGAATTAAAGAGTGATTATTGTATAATTAAATTGGTGATGTACTATGAATATAAATGAAATTGGTAAGAATATTGCTGCTCTTAGAAAAAAGAAAGGTTTAACACAACAAGAATTAGGTGATAAATTATTTGTTACAGATAAAGCTGTTAGTAAATGGGAACGTGGAATAGGTTTACCAGATATTTCTATTTTGGAAAAATTAGCTGATATATTAGATACAGATATTTATGAATTATTGCAAATTGAAAATAAAAAGAATATAAAGCTTGAAAAAATTTTAGAAGAGGAAAAAATTAAAATAAGAAAACAATTAAATAGAAGAAATATTATGATAGCTATACCAATTATTTTGATAATATTAATAGTTTTATTTAAACTCTTACCTTTTGGATATAATGTTGTACAAGTTGAATATGATAGTAGTGATAATCCAATTAATTTAGGCGTTCCTAAATTCTCGTTTTTAATGAAATATAATGATGATAGTTATTCTTTTAAAAATTTAAGAGGTAACTATGTATTAAAAAGTGAATTGAAAAATTATGTTAATAAATTAGAACATATTTCTTGTAATAATACTGCTTATTACTATGATAAGGAATCTAATATTACAATAGTTGATTATCAAGTAAAAAGTCATTTTTTATATAATACAATTACTTATGATGTTAGATTAGGTAACTATTGTACTAAATTAAAAATTAAAGAATATTATTCGAAGTTAGGCAAAATGCTGGCATTTTTTAAATATGAAGATGATAAAATACAGGTTGCTTTTGCACCAGATATAGATAGTGATATCAATGTATTTAAAGGACAAATGATGGTGTCTATAAAAGAAAGAAATAATTACCGTGTTATTGGATATTCAACTGGAACATATGAAATAAATGGTAATGTATTAACTTATTATAGAGAAAATATTGAGATAAATAATGATAATATTGATATTCCGGTTGTTTCTAATTTTATTATAGATAATAAAAAGTTAATATTAGAAGAAAATTATTTATCTTCTTATATTGATGAAGTTGTTTTGGAATAAAACTAGTTTGAAGGAACTTAAAAAGTTCTTTCTTTATTTAGAGGGTATTTCTTTTTTTCTAAGTTCATATAGATTATGGATAATCATTCAGATAAAACGGATTATAGATGTTGATACAATAAGCGCCTTTTTACAAGATAATCCTCAATTAGAAAAATCAAGTAGCAGTTTATAAATTCTTTTTTATTTAAATTCAGCGTAATCTTACTAATTAAGCTAGAGTTTTTTTATTACTAATATCATGTTATACTTTTATTGGATGATTGATATGAAAAATAATTTGGAAGTTGTAAATTTAACTAAAAAGTATAATGATTTTAGTTTGAACAAAGTAAATATTAAAGTACCAGCTGGTAAGATAATTGGATTTATCGGTAAAAATGGTAGTGGTAAAACGACAACGATTAAATCTATTTTAAATTTAATAAATTATGATCAAGGTGAAATAAAAATATTTGGTAAAAATCAAAAAACTTTAACAAAGGCAGATAAGGAAAAAATAGGTGTTGTTTTAGATAATAGTTTCTTTTCGCCTATCTTAAATGTTAATGATATAAATAAGTTAATGAAAAAATTTTATCATAATTGGAATGAAAAGATATATTATGATTATATTAAAGAATTTAAAATACCTTGTAATAAACCACTTAAAGAGTTTTCTAGTGGTATGAAAATGAAAATAAAAGTAATATGTGCTATTTCTCATGAACCACAATTATTAATTCTTGATGAACCAACTAATGGTTTAGATCCAATATTTCGTTATGAAATAATTGATATTTTTGGCAAGTTTGTTAGTAATAAAGAGAATTCTATTTTAATAACAACTCATATAACTAGTGATTTAGAGCATTTAGCTGATGAAATAATTTTTATAGACGATGGTAATATTATTTTAGATATTGCTAAAAGTATTCTTGATGAAGAATATGGTTTAATTGAAATATCTCCTAATGATTTTCATGAAATTAAAGCAACAGACTATATTAAATATTTAAAATATAAAAATGAGCATTTAATTTTAACCGATAATAAGAATTCATTTGCTAAAAATTATCCAAAAATAGAAATAAGAAAACCAACTTTAGAAGAAATTATGCTTTTATTAGTTAAAGGAGAATAAATGATGAATACGATAAAAGGGTTAATGTTAAAAGATTTATATGTTTTTAAAAACTATAAAAGTAATATTTATTTTAGTCTTATCATGGTTATTATTTTAATTGCTATAGCTTCTTTTGAAATTGATGTCTTTGCTGCAGGTAGTATAATCTTTTTAATATTTTTTGGGATGAATAGTATCTCTACTTTTTCTTATGATGAAAATGCTGAATCAGATGATTATTTATTATCTTTAACAATAACTAGAAAAGATATTGTTATATCCAAATATTTGTTTACTTTTTTAACATCAGCTATATCTATTATTAGTGGTATCATTATTAGTTTTATTATAACTATTATAATAAGAGGACATGTAAGTGGGTTAGGGAATGCTTTAAGAATTTGTTTTATTGCTTTTACTAGTTCTTCCTTTTTAATGTGTACAGATATTCCTTGTATATATAAATGGGGTGTTGAAAAAGGAAGAATGCAATCAACTATAATACCGGCTTTACTTATTTTTGTATTTGGATTAATAGGTAGCTTAATTTTATTATTATTTTCTAATTTATATAATTTTGTTGATTTAAAATTATTATTTAAATATTCACCAATTATTTGTTTAATTTTAAATATTATATTTTATTTTCTATCTTATTATATTTCATTTAAAATATTTTCTAAAAAGTCTCTTTAATAGGAGAATGATTATCATTGCACTAAGTTCAAATAGATTAACAAAGTCGCCGACACCGGAAATAAATGTTCCTGATAGAGAAGCAAAATCGATACTAGAGTTAACGTTTATTTTAGAAATATCACCTTTAGCATTTTTGACTCCATTAAGGAAATTTAAGATTGGCATACCGCCAACACGGCCTGGTAGTATTTCTTTACCATATAAATCTTCAATAGTAAAATTATCTATTGGTTCTCTAGATACGATAAATTGACCATCTCTTTTGGTTAAACCAGCAAAAGTTACTAAGTAATCTTTCTCACCATTTTGATAAACATAGATAGCTGATTCTGGACCAGCAAAACCAATATCAACAGAATTTGATAGAACAGCAGCACTTACTTTATCAGCACCACTAGTTAAAATTAAATCGATATCGATTCCTTCTTCTTTAAAATAACCGTTTTCAATAGCAACATATAGTGGAGCATAAAACATACTATGGGTAACTTCTGCTAATTTAATTGTTGTAAGCTTATTGTCTTTAGTATTGTCTAAGTTAGTTATTAATAAAAATCCTAGTGTAATGATTAAAACTAAACTTGTTATAATAACAATAATTTTTTTCAAAAAAATCCCTCCTACTTACATTCTTATTATATTCTTGTGGTTTCTTTCTGGTGCGTGGGCTTGATAATGAAAAAAATTTTGAAAAAACATTTACACTATATAACTTTTCTGCTATAATTTAAATTATAATAAATGGGGTGTGTAGTGTGATGAAGATGACACAGGACTTAACAGAATTATTAGAAAGATTATATAATCTAAAGGGAGAAGACAATGTAATTATCGCGAAAATAAAAAAGGAAATTAAAGCGATAGAAGATCATATTGTTGAAGAAGCGGAAAAACAATCTCGTAATGAAGTTACAAAGGTTGAAACTGAAAGTCAACTTTCTATTTTTGTGACCCAAAAAGAAGCTTTTTGTTCAACATTTATGGGAATTGATAATGATACATTTAGTGCTTTAGGTGCAATTGGCGTTGATTTAGATATCTCTAATATGTTAGAGAAAATTGAAGAAAAATCACCAGCTTATTGTGCAGAATTAGATGATAAGATTGCTGAAGCAGCAAAAAATATTGAAGATGCTAAGGCAGCAAGAGATAAATTTAATGATGAACTAAGCAAATTAAATGAGAATTTAGATTCCGCTAAAAATGATAGAGAAAAATTAGTAAGCTTACTTGAACAAAGTTTATCACCAAATGTTGTTGAAAGAGAATCTTTAACAGCTAAGTATGCTAAGGATATAATTAATAATTTTAGTGTATTCTCTTCTAGTGAGACTTCAGCTTTAGCTAAAGTTATATTATTCCCTGAGGATGGCTTAATTGAATTTGATGAAACTTATGATGAAAAAGAACATAAAGACTTTAGTGAAGAAGTAGAAGATAATGAAACTCCTGTTTCACCAGAACCTGAACAAGTTGAAGATAAGGAAGAAAATGTTACATTAGATAGTAATGTTGATAATACTTTTGATACATATAAAAAGGAAAATGAAGGCGTTAGTGAAGATTTAGCTTCTCAAACATATCAAGATATAGTAAAAGAAGATGGTGAACCTACACAAGTATTAGATATTACTAGTTTAAATGCTCATGAAGAAAATGAGGAAGTAGTTGAAGATATTGCTCCTATAAATGAACAATCTTTACTTGAATTTAATTTAAAAGAAGAACCAATTATTTTATCTTCAAATAAAGAAGAAAAAGTATTTGAAGCTGAAAATGAAGAAAAAGTAGAAGAGGAAGTAACACCAGAAGAAAAAACTGAAAATACTGAAAATACTCCAGAAACTCAAGAAACAGTAGAAGAAGCAGAAGTAGATCAATATAGTGAATTAAAAGAAAAATTAGAAAATATTGGTTTAGAAGTTAAAAAGTTTGAAGATAATAATGATGATATTAATGTTGTATTAGAAGCGTTAAATAGTGTAGATACTAAACATATAGAAGAAAACTATGAATTATTAAGAAGTTTAAATATTGAAGATAATGCAATTTATCAATATAGAAATAATCATATTTATTTAGCTGATAAAGATTTAAATAAGAAAGTTACTTTATTAAGAGCTAAAGGTGTTAGTGAACATAAAATTAAAGAATTAATACTTAATGTTGATAGTGGATTTAAAGAAGATTATCAAGTATTAGAAGAACGTATTACCACAATTGAAGAAACTAGTGAAAAAATAAGTGATGATAATATTCATTTATTATCATTAGATACGAAGAAATATAATGAAAACTTAAATATATTAGGTGATAATGGTTTTGAATTAGATGATAAAGATTTAAGAAATTATCAATATGTATTATATAATTCTAATAATGTTAAAGATGATGTAGAAGTATTAAAGAATTATTTAATGTCTATTCAAAGAAAAAATGGTAAATATGCTTTAGGAGCTTTCTTTAAGGATTCTAAAGAATTACTATTTGATATCGATGATATTATTGAAGCTAAGTTGGAAGATTTATTTGAATATCCTGAAATACTTTCAAATCGAGCAGATACTTTAATTGCGAGAAGTAGATATGCTTTAGCACATAATGAGTCAATTTTTGAAGATGAAGAAAATGGTTCATTTAATAAGAATATTGTTGATGGACTTAAATTCTATAGAACATATCATCAAGATGTTAATGAATATATGCCTCGTGATAGAAAAGAAGTTAATAGCTCATTAGAATCATTAATAGATGGATGTAAGGAAGCTGTTGATACTTTAAATAATTATTATGAAGAAACTACTGTATTTAAAGATATTGAATTAAATGATAATGAAACTGAAATGCTTAATAAGTTAAAGAATTTATTAAAAGAAAAATTAAATATTTCAGAATATGGTTATTATACATATTTAGTAGATGATATACCTGTTTCTAAGAATAAGATAGAAAGAAATTTAGCTATCTTAGTTAAGAATAAAGGTTCTGTAGAGGGAATGGAAAAGGTTTTAATACTAAGTGCAATGTTATATAATTTAAGACAATCTGATGATATATTAAAACAATTAACTGATTCTTATGATAATAATAATTCCTCTAAAGATGGAGGCGAAGAATAATGAATTATTTAATTAATTTAGGTTTTCCAGAAGATATTGTAGAAGTTTTAAATCATAACTTACCAGAGTGTGTTATTAATGAAATTAAGAAGAATGAAGATATAGTTACTACTAATATTAATTGTTTAAAGAAATTAGGTATTACTAACTATGTTGATGCATTTGCTAATTTCTATAATATGTTTTTAATCGATACTAAAACTTTTGATGATATTTTCTCTAAATATGACAATGAAGATTTAATTGTAAAGTTAGAGAAAAATGTCGCAATTATGGAATATTTATAGAAAGGGATTTATCCCTTTTTTCTTTTTTTATTTATGTAAACAAAAGTTCGTTTTTTGATGTAAAAATGCTATCAATAAATTTAAGGACATGTTATAATAAAAAAAGGAAGCAGGAAGCAATATGAATTATTTATACGGACTTAATGAAAAACAATTAGAAGCTGTTAACCATATTGATGGCCCTTGTTTAGTATTAGCAGGTGCTGGTAGTGGAAAAACAAGAGTTTTAACAACAAGAATTGCTAATTTAGTTGATAAAGGAATACCTTCTTATAATATATTAGCTATTACTTTTACAAATAAAGCAGCTAAAGAGATGAGAGAAAGACTTGATAAATTATTACCTAGTAATAATGCTTTTGTTGGGACTTTTCACTCTTTAGGGGTAAGAATTATTAGAGAAAATGCACCAATTTTAGGGTTAGATCGAAATTTTTCAATCGTAGATAGTGATGATGTATTAACAATTATTAAAAAGATTATGAAAGATAATGATTATGATCCTAAATTAACAACTCCAGCTTATATTAGAAATAAGATTAGTACGATAAAAAATGAGATGTTAACTAATGATGAAATATCTAGATTATTTAATACAGCACAAGATAAAGTAGCAGTAAAAGTATATTATGAATATATGGATGTTTTAGCTAAGAATAACTCAGTAGATTTTGATGATTTACTTAGATTACCAGTTAAATTGTTTATGGAAAATAAAGATATTTTAGAGAGTTATCAAGATAAATTTAAATATATATTAATTGATGAGTATCAAGATACTAATGAAGTACAATATAAATTATCAAAATTGTTAGCACGTAAATATAAGAATATTTTTATTGTTGGTGATCCTGATCAATCTATTTATATGTTTAGAGGAGCTAACTTTAGAAATATTCTTAACTTTGAAAAAGATTATAAGAATGCGGTAGTTATTCCTTTGGAAGAGAATTATCGTTCGACTAAAAATATTTTAGATACGGCTAATTCAGTTATTAAAAATAATAAAGAAAGAAAAGAAAAGAATTTATGGAGTAGTAATGGGGAAGGTAGTAAGACTAAGTATTTAAGGGCTTATGATGATAAACATGAGATACAATTAGTTTTAGATGAGATAAAGAGATTAGTTGATGAAGGATATCATAAGAATAATATAGCTGTTTTATATCGTACTAATGCCCAAGCACGTTTAGTTGAAGAAATGTTTTTAAAAGCTAATGTACCTTATAAAGTAGTAGGTAGTTATTATTTCTATTCTCGTAAAGAAATTAAAGATTTAATTTGTTATTTAAGGTTAATACTAAATAATGATGATGAAATTAGTTTAAGAAGAGTAATAAATGTGCCTAAAAGAGGTATTGGTGAAGCAACATTAGCTAAGTTAGAAAAAGAAGCTAGAGAAAATGATACTTCAATGTTTAGGGTTATTAGTAAAGGTAAGGAACAATTATTTAAAGAATTAATATTACACTTAACTAAAGAAGCTGATAATCATTCTTTAACAGAATTAATAGATATTATCTTAGATGAAACGGGTATTAGAGAAGAATATCAAAATGATAATACTTTAGAGAGTGAATTAAGATTAGATAACTTAGAAGAATTTAAATCTATTACGAAGACTTTTGAAGAACGTACTGGTTCAGTTAATTTAGCTGATTTCTTAGAAGAAATAAGTTTAATTGCGGATATTACTGAACATCAAGAAGAAGATAATGATGTTGTTACTTTAATGACGATTCATAGTGCTAAAGGATTAGAATTTGACGTAGTTTTCTTAATAGGTATGGAAGATGGTATATTTCCTCATCAAAACTCTTTTACAGAAGAAGGGGGATTAGAGGAAGAAAGAAGACTATGTTATGTAGGTATTACAAGAGCTAAAGAAAAATTATATATTACTAATGCTAAAAGAAGAATGTTATATGGTAAAGATATTATGAATCCGCCAAGTAGATTTATTAAAGAGATAGATTCAAATTTATTAGATGTTGTAAATGATAAGATGATGTCTGAAGAAAAGATAAATCGTGAAGAGTTATATAGAAATAATGAAGATGTTGAATTTAAAGATGGCGATATAATTATGCATATGATTTATGGACGTGGAGTAGTTATTGAAGTTAAGGGAGATTTTTTAACAGTAGCGTTTGCGAAGAATTATGGAATAAAGAAATTATTAAAGAATCATAAAAGTATAAAGAAAATATAGAAAAGAGGATGTGATTAAATGCAATTATTAATTATGGCAGCTGGTATGGGAAGTCGTTTTGGAGGTTTAAAACAAATAGAACCAATGGGACCTAATGGTGAATTTATTATCGATTATTCAGTTTATGATGCGATTAAAACGGGTTTTTCTAAGGTTGTTTTTATAATTAAAGAAGAAAATTATAAAATATTTAAAGAAACTATTGGGGCAAGAATTGAACCGCATATTCCAGTAGAATATGTCTTTCAAAAGATAGATGATGTACCAGATTTTGTTAAAATTCCGAAAGATAGAGTTAAACCTTGGGGAACAGCTCAGGCAATATATGCAGCAAGAAATGTAATTACCGAACCATTCTTAGTTATTAATTCAGATGATTTTTATGGACGAGATGCCTTTTTAGCAGCGAAAAAGTTTTTAGAAAAAGGAAATAAAAATGAATATGCAACGATTTGTTATAAAGTTATTAATACTATGACGGAAAATGGTTCTGTTAAAAGAGGAGTTACTAAAGCTTTAGAAAATGGTCAACTAAAGTCAATTACGGAAAGTTTAATTGAAAAAGTTGGTGATGAAATAATTGCAACACCTCTTAATGGAGGAGAAAAATATAAAATTTATGATGATACGATAGCTTCGGTTAATTTATTAGCTTTTGATTTATCAATATTTGAATATTTAGAGAGAAAAATAAATGAATTTTTTGAAGAGAATAAAGATAATTTAGATACTTGTGAAATGTATATACCAGAGATAATGAGTCAAGCTAATAATGAAGGATTTGCAAAAGTATATGTTTTAGAGACAAGTGCAACTTGGTATGGTATTACTTATAAAGAAGATAAAGATAAAGTTAAAAAAGCAATAAAAGACTTAGTAGATAGTAGTGAATATCCTAATGATTTATGGAGGTAAATATGAGTCCACAAGAAAGAATAGATGATTTAATTAATAAAATTAATCATGCTAGTTATGAATATTATATTCTTGATAATCCAACTTTAACTGATCAAGAGTATGATGATTACTATAAAGAATTATTAAGCTTAGAAGAAAAATATCCAGAACTTAAAAGAGCAGATTCACCTACTAATAGAGTTGGAGGAGATGCAGTAGATAAGTTTGATAAAGTAACACATACCCATCCAATGTTATCTTTTGATGATATATTTAATGAAGAAGAAATTAGAGCGTTTGATGAACGTATTAAAAAAAGTGTTAGTAATCCAACTTATTCTCTAGAGCCTAAAATGGATGGTTTATCTGGATCTTTATTATATGAAAAAGGTGTTTTAGTACGTGGAGCGACTAGAGGAGATGGAATAGTAGGTGAAGATATAACTACAAATATTAAAACAATTAAATCTATTCCTCTACGTTTAACAGAACCAATAGATATTGAAGTACGTGGCGAAATATATATGAGTAAAGATGCTTTTATGAAAGCTAATGAAGATCGTCGTAATAATAATGAAAATGAGTTTGCTAATCCACGTAATGCAGCAGCTGGTTCAGTAAGACAATTAGATAGTAAGATAACAGCTAAACGTAATTTAGATTTTATGGCTTATTTTATTCCTAATCCTGAAGATTATGGAATTAAGACACAAAGTGAGTCTTTAGCTTATTTAAGAAAACTAGGTTTTGTTACTAATTATAAATTAAATGGGCATGCAAAAAATCCTGAAGAAATATTAAAATATATTGATGATTTAGGAAAGAAAAGACCAGATTTACCTTATAATATTGATGGAGTTGTCTTAAAAGTAGATGATTTAAATGATGAAAAAGTATTAGGTTTTACTTCACGTGTACCAAGATGGGGTATTGCTTATAAGTTTCCTGCTGAAGAAGTATTAACAGTATTAAGAGAAATTAAATTTACAGTAGGTAGAACTGGTAAAATAACACCTAATGCGATATTTCATCCAGTACATGTTGATGGTTCTTTAGTATCTAAAGCTACATTACATAATTATGATTATTGTATTGAAAAAGATATACGTGTGGGAGATGTTATATCTATACGTAAAGCGGGGGATGTAATACCAGAAGTAGTAGAAGTTAAGTTAGATCGTCGTACAGATGATGTTAAAGACTTTGTAATGATTGATAGATGTCCAATGTGTGATACGCCATTAATTAGGAAAGATGCGAATCATTTTTGTCCTAATGAACATTGCCCAGCACGTAAAATAGAAGGATTAATTCATTTTGTATCAAGACCAGCGATGAATATTGATGGACTTGGGGATGCAATAATTGAAGATTTCTATAATATGGGAATTATTACTAAAATAGAAGATATTTATAATCTTAAAGATAAAAGAGAAGAAATTATTGAATTAGAGGGTTTTGGTAATAAGAGTGTTGATAATTTAATTAATTCAATAGAAGTTAGTAAGAGCAATTCTGTTGAAAGACTATTATTTGCGATAGGAATACCAGGTATAGGGGCTAAAACTGCCAAAGTATTAGCTAAAAAATATAATAATTTGGATAATTTAATGAAAGCTTCTTTGGAAGAATTAACAGCAATTAAAGATATTGGGGATATTTTAGCTAATAGTATTGTTAATTATTTTGCTGAAAGTAAAAATCAAGAATTAATTAGTCATTTAAAAGATTTAGAGATAAATATGGAATATAAAGGTGAAAAAACTATTAGTAATCCACTTATATCTAATAAGAAATTTGTTATTACAGGGACAATTAGTTTTATGGGCCGTAATGAAATAAAAGAATTACTTGAAAAATATGATGGTATTACTGTTGACTCAGTAAGTAAAAAGACAGATGTTGTAATAGTTGGGGATGCTCCAGGTAGTAAATATGATAAGGCATTACAACTAGGTATAGAAATATGGAATGAAGAAAAATTTAAAGAAATTATAGACTCTTTATAATTTCTTTTTTTTATGTCAAAATTGACTAATATGTTTAAAAAAAACATATATTATATAAGACTCACTAATTGCTTATAAGCTTATAATGTAGTATAATTTAAATACCTATTAAAAGAGGTGGGATTTTAATGAAAAGAATAAAAAAGTTTTATAGGGAGCATCGTGTGTTTACAATTTTAATGGCTATTATATTAGTTTGTATTGTTATAATTTCAACTATTCTTATCCAATGTTTTTATGTTGGTAAAGGTACAGATAAATATGGAGATCGCTTAGAGGGTATTGAAGAACATCAAATTAGTGATTCTAAAATAAGTGATTACAAAGTTAACTTGGCAAATAATGCTAAAGTTAAAACTGTTGATTTAAGTATTGAAGGAAGAATTGTTTATATTAAAGTTACTTATGAAACAAATTGTTCTTTAGAAGAAGCTGAAAGTATAGCAGCTAAATCTTTAGAGGGATTTACTGAAGATGAACAAGGATTCTATGATTTTAATTTGACTTTAGAGAAAGCTGCAACAAATACAAGCGATGGATTTTTAATATCTGGTGCTCATAATAAAAATGGGTCAGGTGTTTCATGGAATAATAATCGTGAAGTAGAAGCGACAACTGAGACAAATGAGGATTAGATTATGAAAAAAGGAAAGTCAACGAAAAAAATCGTTTTGATTGCCTTACTAGTAGTTATAGCAATAGCTAGTTTAGTAATTATAACGTTTAGTATTTTAAATGATGAAAATAAATTAACTGTCGAAGAAAAAGAGTGGATTACGCAAAATATTAATCAAGTACAAAATGTATATGTACCTGTTAATTTAGATATATTTGGTAAGAATGGTACTGGTGTATTCTTTGATTATATTGGATATGTTGAAGAAGAATATGGAATAGATATAAATCCGATTACTTATAATGTTGGAGAAAATGTTACTGATAGAGCTTTTATGATTACTTATGATAAAAAAGATAGTGATGTAGTGTTTTATACAGAACATTATGTAGTAGTAAGTAAAGATAAAAAGAATATTAATTCTTTAGTTCAACTATCTAATAGTAAATTAGGAGTTTTAGCTAATGATGAAAAATTAGTTTCTAAATACTTAACTGATACAAATAATGTAACAGTAACTCCTTATGAAACTTCTACTGATTTATTTAATGCTTTAGAAGATAATAGTAATATTGATTATGCGGTATTACCTTTAGAAGAAAATTTAACATCAATATTAACATCAAACTATACAATTGATTATCATATTAGTGATTTAAATAAATATATGGTTTTTAGAGTTAAAGAAAGTGATGTATTTAGTGATATTATTAAAAAGACATTCTCTACTTATCAGGAAGAAGAATTAAGTAAATCTATAGATAAAAATGAATTATTAACTTTTACTAGTGCATTATCTATTTCTGATAAAGAATTAGCTAATATGCAAGCTAAGACATATACATATGGATTTATTAATAATAGTCCTTATGAAGTATTAATGGGTGGATCTTATGGAGGAATAGTAAGTGAATATTTAACAAGATTTACTTCATTTAGTGAAACAGAGATTAATCCGGTAAAATATAAGAATTTTGCGAAATTTACTGAAGCAATAGCTAATAATAAAATAGATATATTTTATAATTATTATAATTTAGATACTAAGTATCAACCTATTGATTCATTAATGAATATTTCTTTTGTTGTAGTAGCACCTGAAGAAAATTCATTAGTAATGAATGCAATTACTTCATTAAGTGGTAAAGATGTTTATGTAAGTAAGAATAGTCTTTTAGAGAAGTATTTAATGAGTGTTGGTAATGTAAATGTTAATTCTTATTCTAATGATAAAGAGCTTAAGAAAGCTATTCGTGATAAGAGTATTATATTAATGGATAAAGAAGTATTTGAGTATTATAAAAAGTCTCTTTTAAGTGAATATACTGTTAGATATAGTAATACTTTATCTGATACTTATAATTTTTATCTTAAAGATAATGATATATTTAGTTTATTACTAGATAAATATGTTTCTACTTTAGATCCTAATGAAATAGTAACAAAGGGTGTATATAATCATACTTATACAGTTAATTCAGGTACTATTTTAGGTAGAATAGCTAAATACTCAGTTATTGTTATTATTGCCTTTATAATTATTCTTTATTTAGCTTATCGTTCAACAAAACGTATTAAAATAGCTAAGAAGATTAAAAAAGAAGATAAGATGAAATATATTGATCAATTAACTTCATTAAAGAATCGTAATTATTTAAATGAAAATATTAATAATTGGAATAAGAATACAATATATCCACAAGCAACAATTATTATCGATTTAAATGAAGTACAAAAGATTAATGATACATTAGGTTATGAAGAAGGAGATTCACAAATTAAAGCAGCAGCTAATGTTCTTATTAAGACACAATTAGATAATACAGATATTATGAGAACTGATGGTAATGAATTCTTAATATACTTAGTTGGATATCAAGAAAAACAAGTCGTAAGTTATATTAGAAAATTATATAAAGAGTTAAAGAATTTACCTCATGAACATGGAGCAGCAATTGGATATAGTATGATATTAAATGATATGAAAACAATTGAAGACTCTATAAATGAATCTGTTGAAGATATGCGTACGAAAAAAGAAGAATTAGAAGATGGTTCAGATGAAAAGAAAGAATCATAAAAACTTTTTTCAAAGATTCTGGGATGCTTTTTGGCGTCCAGAGATGCTTATATTACCTGGACAAATAGCTTTCTTTATCTTCTTGTCTATGGTACCAACAATAACTCTTATTGGTTATGCTTGTTCTTATCTTAGATTATCTAATGATTTTGTTCAAACATTAATGTCTAATGTTTTAGGGGGAGATATTGCTGATTTAGTTACACCAATTATTACTGCTACAGAAATAACACCTACATTCTTTATTACTTTAGGTGTAGGTTATTTCATAGCTAGTAATGGAATGGCTTCAATTATTGTGGCTTCAAATACAATATATAATATAAAAGATTCAGGTTTCTTTAAGAGAAGATTAAAAGCAATAGTTATGGAATTAGTTATTGTTGTATTATTCTTATTCATTTTAATCTTTCCATTACTTGGACAAAGTTTAATTAATTTAATACATTATTTTAATTTTGATGCCGAGACAACGTCAATTGTTGTAAATGTTTTACATTTCTTAAGTGGACCATTATCTTGGGTAATTATTTTCTTATTTATTAAAATGATTTATACGATGGCTCCTGATAAGAAGATACCTAGTCGTAATGTAAATGGAGGAGCAATATTTACAACAGCTGGATGGATATTAGTTACAATGGCTTACTCTTATTATATTGCGCATTATGCTAATTATTCTGTTTTTTATGGTAGTTTAGCTAATATAGTTATATTAATGCTATGGACATATTTATTATCATATATATTAGTAATAGGAATGGCAATGAATTATCATGAAGAAATGGAAAAAACTGGAGTAATAGAAATAAATAAATTAAAAGAAGAATTAGCTAATAGCGCTCCGATTATGGAAGATAAAACTATTAGTGATAGTAAAAAAGTAAATAAAAAGAAAAAAGATGAAAAAGAGAATTAGAAAAATAGATTCTCTTTTTCTATGGAAATAAGTTATAAATTTAGTTATAATAAAAATTGGTGATAAAAATGGAAGAGGTTATTAGTTTCCTAGTTTCTTCTCTAGGACTACAAGAAAAACAAATAAAAGAAGTATTAAATATGTTAGCAGAGGGAGCTACTATACCTTTTATAGCAAGATATCGTAAAGATAAGACTGGTAATTTAAATGAAGACCAAATAAGAGCTATTGAAGAACAATATAAGTATCAAGAAAATCTTTTAAATAGAAAACAGGATGTTATTAGATTAATAGATGAAAAGGGATTAATGACGCCTGAACTACAAGAAAGTATTATGAAATGTAATAAGTTAACTGAAGTAGAAGACTTATATCGTCCATATAAAGAAAAGAAAAAAACAAAGGCTTCTGAAGCAATAAAGAATGGTTTAGAACCATTAGCGAAGATGATAATGGCTTTTCCAGTTACGGGGTCATTAGAAGAGATGGCAAAGAAGTTTGTTAATGAAAATGTTAAAGATACTGATGCAGCTTTAGAAGGGGCTGGATATATTATAGCTGAATGGATAAGTGATAATGCAGCTTATCGTAAATGGATTAGATATAATATCTTTAGTAATGGAACTATTACTTCTAAAATAAAAAAGAATGCGGAAGATCCTAATAAAACTTATGAGATGTATTATAGTTTTACTGATCGTGTTAAGTATATTAAGCATTATCGTGTTTTAGCTTTAAATAGAGGTGAAGCAGAAAAAGTATTAAGTGTATCTATTGATATGGATAATGATGCTATTGAGTCTTATTTAGAAGGAAAACTTATTAAAAATAAAGATTCTTTTGTTGTAGAATTAGTTAAAAATAGTATTAAAGATTCTTTAAAAAGATTAATACTTCCTAGTATAGAAAGAGAAATAAGAGCGGAATTAACTGAGAAAGCAGAAGAAATAGCGATTGAAACTTTTGGAACTAATTTAGAACATTTACTTTTAACTAGACCAATTAAAGGGATGACAGTTTTAGGTTTTGATCCAGGATATGTTAATGGTTGTAAATTAGCAGTTGTTGATCCTTCTGGGAAGTATTTAGATTCAACAGTTATTAAACCATTTATAAATGGTAGTAATCAAGATAAGTACATAGAACAAAGTAAGATAATAGTTAAAAATTTAATTGAAAAGTATAAAATAGATATTATTTCAATTGGTAATGGTACTGCTTCACGTGAATCAGAAAAATTCTGTGCTGAATTAATAAATGAATATAAATTACCTTGTAAATATATTATTACTTCGGAAGCTGGAGCATCAATATATAGTGCATCTAAGTTAGCTATTGAAGAATTTCCTGATTTAGCGGTTGAAAAGAGAAGTGCAGTATCAATTGGTCGTCGTTTACAAGATCCATTATCTGAACTGGTTAAAATCGATCCTAAAAGTATTGGTGTTGGGGAATACCAATATGATGTTAATCAAAAGCAATTAGGTGAAGCGTTAGACTTTACAACTTCTAAAGTTGTTAACAGTGTTGGTGTAAATATTAACACAGCTTCAAAAAGTATTTTAAAATATGTATCTGGTTTGACAAAATCAGTAATTGAAAATATTTATAAATATAAAGAAGAAAAAAAGATAACTTCAAGAGATGAAATAAAAATAATAAAGGGAATGACTGATAAAGTTTATGAACAATCAATAGGTTTTTTACGTATTCCAGATGGCACTAATCCATTAGATAAAACAGGAATCCATCCAGAGAGTTATGAGCTTACAAATAGCTTACTTAAAGCGATAAATCTTGATATTAAAGATATTAATACAGATGATTTTAAAGAAATATTAAAGAAACAAAATGCTTCTAAATTAGCTACAGAATTAAACTCAGATATTTATACAATTCAAGATATAATAAAAGAATTATTAAATCCAGGATTAGATCCTCGTGATAAGTTAGAAGCACCTATTTTAAAAAGTGATGTTTTACATATTGAAGATTTAAAGGTTGGTATGGAATTACAAGGAACAGTAAGAAATGTTGCTTCATTTGGGGCATTTGTAGATATTGGTTTACATGATGATGGTTTAATACATATATCAAAAATGAGTAAATCATTTGTTAAGAATCCAAATGATATTTTACATGTTGGTGACATTATAACTTGTTATGTTGATAATGTTGATTTAGAAAAACAAAAAGTACAATTAACCTTACTTAAAAATTAAAAAAGATATTTACGTAATATCTTTTTTATATGCTTTAAAATAAATAAAATATGGTATTTTGTGGTATAATAACTAACGTAAGTTTATGAAAGAAGTGTCGGCATGAAAAGAAAATTTCAGATTCATCCTTTTGTTTATTTTTTTGTAACTACTTTATATTTGGAAATTGTAATTAAAATGACAATTACTAATCATATTATTGATAGTAATTTTATTTATATGCTTATATTTACTTTACCTTTTATTTTATTATTAACTATTTTAACTAAATCATTTAATAAAATAATAAATAAAATCTTATTGTTTGTTTTGACACTTTTAATAACTATTTATTTTGAAGTACAATATATATTCTTTAATTTATTTTCCGTACCATTTTCTTTTTCGACAATTAGTTTAGCTAACCAAGCATTAGATTTTACAAGTATTATTAAAGATGCTATTTTAGCACATTTATTAGTTTTTATTTTAATACTTTTACCTTTTATAATAGGAATTATCATTAATAAACATTTAGATACTAGTAAGTATCATAAAGAAAGTATTATATCATTAGTGATAATGTTTATAATTTCATATTTATCAACATACTTACTATTAATTCCTTTTAATAGTAATACTAAGTATAGTAGAGAACTTTATTATAAAATAGATGATCAAGTAGCTTTAATAGATAAATTTGGTTTGATAACTTATACTAAAATTGATATTAGTAGACAGATATTTGGTTTTGAACCAGAATTAGTAGTAGAAGATGAAATACCTTATAATCCTTCTAAAGAAGAAGGGGAGATTGATTATGGATATAATCAATTAGATATAGATTTTGAAAATTTAAGTTCTAATAATAAAACTATTAATTCAATAAATAAATATATGGCTAAACAACAAGCTAGTAATAAAACTGAATATACAGGAATGTTTAAAGGTAAAAATTTAATATTTATTTTAGCTGAAGGATTTAATGAAGTAGCGGTTGATAAGGATAGAACACCTACATTATATAAAATGGTTAATGGGGGATTTGTCTTTAATAACTTCTATTCACCAGTTTTTTTAAGTACAACAGGTGGAGAATTTCAAGCAACGACTGGATTAATACCTACGCAAGATATTCTTAGTACTTGGAAAAAAGAACAACCAACTATATCATATGCTTTAGGTAATGCCTTTAGTAAAATAGGTTACCAAGCACAAAGTTATCATGATTGGACTTATAAGTACTATAAAAGACATCTAACAATGAAAACTTTAGGATTTACTAACTATACTGGTTGTGGTAATGGCCTTGAAGAAAAAATGGATTGTGGGTGGTTACCTTATGATTCAGAAATGGTTAATGTTACTTATCAAGATTATATGAATAGTGATAAAAACTTTGTTACTTATTATGTAACGGTAAGTGGTCATTCACCATATGAAGCAGGAGATAATATTGCTCGTCATTATGATGAATATGTTAAAGACTTAGAATATGATAAAAATGTTAAATACTATTTAGCTGCTCAAATGGAACTAGATAAAATGCTAGAAACTTTAATAGCTAAATTAGAAGAAACTGGTAAATTAGATGATACTGTTATTGCTTTAGTAGGTGATCATTATCCTTACACTTTATCAATAGATCAAATGAATGAAGTTGCATCATATAAAAAAGATGAAACAATAGAAGTTAATAAAAGTAATTTTATTCTATGGAATAGTGAAATGAAAGAACCTATACAAGTAGATAAAGTTGGTAGTCAGATAGATGTATTGCCTACATTATTAAATTTATTTGGGGTAGAATATGATTCAAGATTAATACTTGGAAAAGATATATTAAGTGATAGTGAAGGAATAGCTATATTCTCTAATCGTAGTTGGACAACTGATTATGCTTCTTATAATTCTATAACTAAAGAATATATAGCTAAAAAAGAATTAGAAGGTATTAGTCAAAGTGATTATATTAAAAGAATGAATAATAAAGTAGCTAATTACTTTAGTGTAAGTAAAATGATTATTGATACAGATTATTATACATACATAATTGGAAGTGAGTGATTACTATGTGTGGTATTGCAGGATATGTTAGTGAAAAGAAACCAGTAAAGAAAGTTTTAAAAGCAATGACTGATCGAATAGAACATAGAGGACCAGATGCTGAAGGATTCTACTTAGATGAAAATTGTGCATTAGGTCATCGTCGTTTATCAATTATTGATTTAAGTACTGGTAATCAACCAATATATAATGAAGATAAAAGTATTGCAATTGTTTTTAATGGTGAAATATATAATTATGTTGAATTAAGGGAAGAATTAAAAAAATGTAAACATAAATTCATTACTTCAAGTGATACAGAAGTATTAGTTCATGGTTATGAAGAATGGGGTAGTGAATTAACTAAAAAATTACGTGGTATGTTTGCTTTTGCGATATGGGATAGCAATAAAAAAGAATTATTTTGTGCGAGAGATGGTTGGGGAATAAAACCTTTTTACTACTATCAAAACAATAAGACGTTTATGTTTGCTTCAGAAATAAAAGCTTTTTTAGACCATCCAGATTTTAAAAAAGAATTTAACGAAGAAATATTATCAGCTTATTTGTGTTTTAATTCAACACCTACAGAAGAAACATTCTTTAAAGGCGTTTATCGCTTAGAACCTGGCCATCAACTTACATTAAAAGATAATGAAATAAAAATTGAAAAATTCTTCGAACTAGAATTTAATGAAAATGATCAAGATATGGAAGATATTGTTAAAGATATTGATAAAGCGATGAGAGATTCTGTTAAACATCATGAAATAGCTGATGTAGAAGTAGGTTCTTTCTTATCTAGTGGGATTGATTCTTCTTACTTAGTTTCAATTGCTAGACCTGATAAAACTTATACTGTTGGTTATGATAATCCAAAATATGATGAAATAGCATATGCTAAAGATTTAGCTGATAAATTAAAAATTACTAATAAATCAAAGAAGATTACTAAAGAAGAATATATTAAAGCATTTCCTAATATTATGTATCATATGGATGAACCATTAGCTGATCCTTCAGCTATAGCATTATACTTTGTGGCAGAAATTGCTTCTAAAGATGTTAAAGTTGTGTTATCAGGTGAAGGAGCAGATGAATTTTTTGGTGGATACAATACTTATAAAGAAGAAATAGATTTTAATTGGTATATGAAAATTCCTTACTTTATAAGACATGGTTTATCAATTATTGCTGGAATACTACCAGAAGTAAAAGGTTTTAACTTTGTATGGCGTCGTGGACAAAAATTAGAAAATTATAATATTGGATTAGGTCGTGTATTTAGAGATGAAGAAGCGATGAAAATATGTAAAAATAAAAAACAATTACATACAAAAGATATAGTAGCTCCTTTTTATGAAAAATATAAAGATAATTCAAATATAGTTAAAAGACAAGTAATAGATTTTTATTTTTGGTTAGTTAGAGATTTCTTACATGCTGTAGATCGTAATACGATGATGTTTGGTTTAGAAGCTAGAACACCATTTCTTGATAAAGAAGTATTTAAAGTAGCTAGTAGATTACCAGTTTATGCTAAAGTAAATAAAGAAACGACTAAGCCAGCATTACGTATGGCAGCGAAAAAAGTTATTCCTAATGAATCTTATAAAAAGAAAAAATTAGGTTTTCCAGTACCTTTAAGAGAATGGATAAGAGAAGATGACTTATATAATGAAATAAAAGATAAGTTTAATTCAGATATAGCTAATAAATTTTTTGATGTAAAAAGAATTAATAAGTTATTAGAAGACCATAAATCAGGTAAAAAAGATTGCTATAAGAAGGTATGGAATGTATATACTTTCTTGGTATGGTATGAACAATTTTTTAAAGAAGCTTAGTGCTTCTTTTTTTCGTATTATAAAATAAAAAAGTCGATATATTATCGACTTATTTAGTTCCGAATATTCTATCTCCGGCATCACCAAGACCAGGAACAATATATTTGTTTTCATTTAAATATTCATCAATATGAGCACAATATATTTGAACGTCTGGATGTTTCTCTTCAACTTTAACAATACCTTCAGGAGCAGCAATTATACAAATAAATTTAATCTTTTTAACACCTTTACTTTTTAATAAATCAATGGCATCTAATGCTGAACCACCAGTTGCTAACATCGGATCTAAAATAATTACTTCTCTTTCTTCAATATCTTTAGGTACTTTAAAGAAATAATTAACTGGTTCAAATGTTTCTTCATTACGATACATACCAATATGACCTATTTTAGCATTAGGAATAACACTAGTAACTCCTTCTAATAAACCCATACCAGCACGTAGGATAGGAACGAAGGCATATTTATCTTCATTTAATTTACCGGTTTTCATCTTTTTTATTGGTGTTTCAATTTCAACTTCTTCTAATTCAGCATCTTTCATAGCTTCATAGCATAGAAACATACCAATTTCTTTAATTAATTCTCTAAATTCTTTAGTACCTGTATTTTTATCTCTTAATATAGCTAATTTATGTTCAATTAAGGGATGATTTAATTCAATAGCTTTCATATATTCCTCCAGTTCTATATATTATTATTTTGTTTTCTTTTTAGTTGTTTTCTTACTAGTAGTTTTCTTAGGACTTTTTTCTGTTTTATCTTCTTTTTTATTTTCTTTAGCTTTTTTTGCTGTTTCTTTTTTTGCTTCAGCTACTTTTTTAGTAGTAGTAGTTTTTTTAGCTTTTGGTGTAGCGATTATTTTGTCTTCAACTTCGATATCTTCAACTAATTCTTCTTTAGAATCAGGAATTATTAAATTAAGTATAATACCGAAAACAGCAGCTAAACTCATACCTTTGATAGGAATATTTAAATCGCCACTTGTGATAGAAATAACAGCTCCTCCTAATCCTAATACTAACATTGTAGATGCTATTAAGACATTTTTAGGATTTTCGAAGTCTACTTTATTAGTCATTAAGACTTTAAGTCCATTGATACCAATAAATCCATATAATAGAAGTGATACACCACCAAGTACTGGATTAGGTATAGAACTAACTAAAGCAGTAAATTTACCTAAGAAACCAATTATAATAGCAAAGATAGCAGCAAGACCAATAACCCATACAGAAGCGACTTTTGTCATACCAACAACAGAAGTATTTTCACCATATGTAGTATTAGCAGGTCCACCAATTAAACCAGCAACAAATGTTGCAAGTCCATCACCTAATAAAGTTCTATCTAAACCTGGATCTTTAATTAAATCTTTGCCAATAATATTACCTAATGCTGTATGATCACCAATATGTTCACACATTGTAACTAAAGCGATAGGAGCGATAGTAATTAAAGCAGCAAAATTTAATTTATAATGAACAAATGGTATTTTAAATGCTGGCATACTAAATAAAGCGGCATCTTTGAAGGTTGTAAAATCAACAAGACCAAAACAAATAGCAACTATATAACCAGATACAATACCAACTAAGAATGGTATTATTTTAAGGAATCCTTTAGCTCTAGTCATAACAAAAGCGGTTACTAAGAAAGATACTAGAGCAACAATAACACCTTTCCAAGCGATGGATGTTGTACCATCAATACCAATACTTGAGATAGCACTTGGTGCAAGACTGAAACCAATTACCATTATCATTGGTCCAATAATAATTGGAGGTAATAATTTATCTAACCAATCTTTTCCTATTAATTTGATAATTAGCGCAACAACAATATAAATTAGACCAACGGCCATAATACCTGTCATTGCACCACCTATGCCACCAACTAAGAATGCAGCCGCAATAGGTGAGATAAAGGCGAATGAACTACCTAAATAAACAGGAGATCTACCTTTCGTACATAAAATATAAATTAGTGTTCCAATACCTGAAGCAACTAAAGCAACGGGAATCGTTAATACTTCTTCACCAGCAGCTTGGTTAACTAAGATAGGAACAAGAATTGTGGCACCAAACATGGCAAAGACGTGTTGTATAGCTAAAACTATCCATTTACCAATGCTAGGTTTTTCATTGATGTCAATTAACATTTTTTTCTTTTCCATAAACTCCTCCTCTAAATGAGTATAGATAAGTAAAATAAAAGAAGATATTCCATAAAGGAAAATCTTCTTAATTAACAAAAATATTTAATTTTAAAAATGAAATAACAAAAGATACGATAGAAACACTAACACGAGATGTTCTATCTTTTATTGTAAGGTCAATTATTAAATTTTTAAAATTTAATTCTTTTGTCACTTCTCTACACCCTTTAGAAAATAATAATATAACTTAGAATAAAATGCAAGTGTTTTTTTGACACGTTAAATATATGTGGATTTATAAAATATATTTATAAATATTGTGGATTATATATGATTGTATATTTTAAATAAAATTAATATTATATTATTAGAGGTGAAAATTTATGATTAATATTAAGATTGATTCTCGTAAAGTTAAGGAAGGGGATATATTTGTAGCTATACCTGGTACTACTGTTGATGGTCATGACTATGTTAAAAAAGCTTATGAAGCAGGAGCTGTTAAAGCTATAGTTGAACATAAAGTAGATTGTGATATAGAACAGGAGGTAGTAGAGGATACTAATAAATGGTTAACTAATTATATTGCTGATACTTATGCTAAAGAAGCTAATGAGATGAATATTATAGGAGTTACTGGTACTAATGGTAAGACAACAACAGCTTATCTTACTTATCAAATATTAAATAAGTTAGGAAGTAAAACGGGATATATAGGAACAATAGGTTTTTATTTGCCTGATGAAGATTTTATTGAGTTACCTAATACAACGCCTAATATATTAGATTTATATGAATTAATATTAACTGCTAAGGAAAAGGGTTGTAAAAATGTAATGATGGAAGTTAGTTCTCATGCTTTACATCAAGAAAGAGTTAAAGGATTAACATATAAAGTAGCAGCTTTTACTAATTTAACACAGGATCATTTAGATTATCATGTAACTATGGATAATTATTTAGATGCTAAAAAATTAATTTTAAAACAATTAGATGGACCAATGATTGTTAATATGGATGATCAATATGGTGAGAGATGGTTAGATTATAATAATGTTAAAACTTTAGGTAAGAAAGGTACTAATTATAAAATTGTTTCATACAATGATACTGAACATGGTACACATATTGATTTTGAAGTAGATGGTAAAGAATATGAAGTAGATACTAATTTAAGAAGTACTTTTAATGTTTATAATTATCTAACAGCCTTATCTTTAATTAATTCTTTAGGTTATGAAGTAGAAGATATTATTAAGGTAACTAAAGATGTTTATCCTCCTAAGGGTAGATGTGAACAAATAAAAGTAAAAGATGGGGAAGCTGTAATAGATTATGCACATACGCCTGATGCTGTAGAAAAGATTATAAATGCATTTACAGAAAACAAAAAGGGTAGAGTAATTACAATTGTTGGTTGTGGAGGAGATAGAGATCCTAAGAAAAGACCAATAATGGGAAGAATTGCTGCTGAGAATTCTGATTATGTAATTTATACTAGTGATAATCCTCGTACTGAAGATCCACAATTGATTATGAATGATATTTTAGCGGGAGTTCAAACTGATAATTATGAAGTAGAACTTGATAGAAGAAAAGCAATAGCTAAAGCATTAGATATGATTCAAAAAGATGATGTCGTTTTAATATTAGGTAAAGGACATGAGGATTATCAAATTATAGGTCATGAAAAAATACATTTAGATGATGCTGAAGAAGTAAAAAGATATATAGATTCTCATTAATAGTAAAAAAATAAAAATAAGTAGGCGAAAAGCTCTTGCAATTTAAGAAATTTCTGTTATAATTAATATTGCCTACTTAATTTTGCAGGTGTAGTTTAATGGTAGAGCTTCAGCCTTCCAAGCTGATAA
>CANRNY010000014.1 GCA_947632085.1 uncultured Bacilli bacterium
TCGTACAAAAAAGACTGTCATTACTGACAATCTTTTCGGTAAATTACTATAAATCAATAACTATAAAATTGTAATTTAGCGAATAGTATGGGTTGTTATAATTGTATAGCTATATGAGTTAATAGTTATTATTATATTTTCAATCTCACAATACCAATTCTTTACTTGTTTAAATATATTACAATTTTTTTCTAAAACTTTATTTTTACAATATTCTACTACATTATTTGTATCTGGTTTTAGATTTTTTTAATTCTATCAATACTCATTTCAGTAGTATGAATTTTATCAATATTTGATAATAATATTTCTTTATTCATATACTTTAAGCCTCTTTACTTTTTTATTGGTAAATCTTTGCAAGTTTCAATAACAATTTCTTTTAAAGATTCTTGATTATCTATATCATCTACTAAGTACATAGGTTTAGCACTATCATAAGGTATAGATTCTTGCATATTGTATTTTTTATTACTATCTACTATTTTAACAAGCAATCTATCATCATATATACCACCAAATAATTTTCCATTATAATAAAGTAAATATTCTCCCATCATTGGTTTACAAGTAATGTTATCTAATAAATTTAATTGTTCCAATACAAAATCTTTATACTCTTTTGTTGTAGCCATTATATCAACTCACTTTATAATTACGATTTTTCTTACTTAATATTATACTATGAAAAAAGCAAATCTCATATAGAATTTGCTTATATAAACTTTATTAATTTTTTACTAAATTTATCTTCTGCCTCTTCAATTTCGACCACCTATCATTTGATTTGTTATTTCGTTTTTTTCTTCACCATTTACAATTATTGTTCCACCATTATATTCTGCTGTTCCATCGTAATCAAATGGTGAGGTAGCTGTTATATCAAGTGTTCCACCATTTATATATAAATCTCCATTTGAATCTAATGCATCTGTATCACCAGGACCCATATTAATTGTTATATTTCCATCATTAATTTCAATGGTAGGCGTATAAGAACTTGACTTTGCTCCAGCATTTATACCATCATCACTTGCTGTTATATTGATTGTTCCGTCGTTTATTTGAATATATGTACCTTCTATTCCTTCTCTTGAATTAACCGTTATTTTTCCTCCATCTGTTTCTACAATTGTTGTGGCATGAATAGCATCATCACTTGCTGTTATATTTAAAGTACCTCCAGAAATATAAATATATCCTACTGAATCATCATCATATTCGGTATGTAATCCATCTTTTTTAGAATTAATTGTAATTGTACCATCTTTTATAGCAATAGAATTATTTGCTTCTAATCCATCACTTGTACAACTAATATTAATTGTTCCGCCAGTAATTTTTAAATCATCTTTACTTGTTATTCCATTATCTGTTGAAGAAATATTTAAAATACCCGCACCATTCATTACTAGATCATCTTTTGAAAATATTACTGCATCTAGATTAGTAGTACTATCACTTGTAAATGTTTCACTAACAGTTAAACTATTACTTCCAGTTATAGTTACAAATACTTTATCAGCATTTTTTACATAAATACATGGATTATTATCATTAGTAATAGTTAAATTGCTAAGTACTAGTTGGACCTTAGAATTATCATCCGTATTAACAATAATAGATGTATTCTTGGCATTACCAGCAATAACAAAGATTCCTTCTTCTGTAATTGTTATATTTTTGTTATCTTTAACTGTATATGTTGTTGCTGCGCTTATATCAACATTTTGCTCTAAATCCCTATCTGTAAATATGTCATTAGTGGATAAAATTGATGTTCTCTTAGTACTATTACCACTTGTTGATGAATCATTATTTTTCTTTGTTCCACATCCAGTTAAGCTATACATTAATAATGTTAATAACAAACTAATAAATATTTTTCTTTTCATAAATTTCTACCTTTCTTTTTAACAGTATAAATAATATTTAAAAGGACACTGGCTATCATTAAAATTAATAGTTCCATTCATACCATCTTGCCACCAATTCTATTATTACTAATTAATTTATACTTATCTAATAAAATTTGTAAAGGTTATTTTTTCTGGTGCTGGAGGATTTACGCCTTTTTCTTTACCTGCTTTGATACATTTTAAATAATAAGCCATATTTTTACCAAGGATTCTCATTATTTGCATTCCTTCTTCATCTTTTCTTACTTCTTCAGGGTTAGAGCCATGAACCATATTCCAATATCTAGAAGAAATTACAGGCATTTGATTCATTGTATAATATTTATTTAATTGGTCAAAAGTAGCAGTTGTCCCTGCTCTTCTTGCTGAAATAACTGTTGCAGCAGGTTTTAATCTAAATATATCTTGATTTGAAAAAGTTGAATAAAAAAGTCGATCCATAAAAGAAGTTATGGCTCCGGATGCTGATGCATAATGAACTGGTGTACCAAAAACAAAGCCATCGGCATTTTTAGCTTTTTCGGCAAAATCATTTACAACATCATTAAATACACATTTGCCAAGTTCAGAACATTTATGACAAGCAATACATCCAGATATCGGTTTAATACCTATCCAAAATATTTCTGTTTCTATTCCTTCATTGTTTAATTCTTTAGCTACTTCATTAAGAGCAGTATAAACACAACCTTCTTTATGTGGACTTCCATTTACTAGTAATACTTTCATAATAATTATCTCCATTTCTTATATAAATTAATCTTTTCTTAATAAAAATTATACCATGAAAAATAGCAAACTTTGTATATATCGTTTGCCATTTGTTTTTTAATTATTTACTTTGATATCGCCACAATCATTTTCGATTTTTAAAGTAATATCTGATTTATTATAATTATTATTTATTTTTACTTTACCTAAATCAGTTGTAGCATCAATAAATAATTCATTTGTCTTACCTATTTTGATATCACCATAGTCATCTTTAATATAAGAATCTTTTTGTAAATTAATATTCTTAATTTCTATATCACCACAATCATTTTCAAGATTAAGATAATTATCAACTGAATTAATTTTGATATCACCATAATTATTTATGATGGTTACATCATTTACATTAGAAATAGAAACGTCACCACAATCTTCATTTATATTAACAATATTAGCTTTTTCTATTTCAATATCGCCATAATTATTATCTACTTTGATATTATTACCACCTAGTATTTTTACATTGCCACAATCTTCTTCAATATCAATATTAGCGTTTAAAAATTCATCAATATAAATATCACCATAATTATTCTTAATATCAATATTTCCATTAAAATCTTCTGGTAAGTAAATTTCTATTTTAGATGATTTTTGATTAAAACAAAAACCAATACATTTTTCTTCACTAATTTTTATATTTAAAGTATCGTTATTAGTTTCAACATCAGTATGATCTTTTTCACCATATATTACGGCTTTAATATTATCATCATTTGATTTTTTTATATTTATTTCACTGATAGAAGAATCAATTATAATTTTATTAAATTTTTCTTCATAAGTTTTATCGAGAATTAATTCATTACTACTTTGTAAACCAAATTTAAAACCACTAAATTTAAAATCGCTTTGTAGTAGTTTTACAAAAAATATAGAAAGAACTACCATTAAAATTGTTAATACAACAATTAAAGTTATAATCAAAGATTTATTTTTCATCTTTAAGACTCCATAACATAAATATTAGTTTTAAAATTTCTTCAAACAAGCCAAAGATAATCCATATTATCCAAGTTAAATGCCAAGCCATAGTTTTAAAACTTATAATAAGATAGATAATAGTTACAATGATTGCTACAACATCAGATATTTGATGTCTTAATTTATCTAATTTAGTTTCTTCTTTAATTTTATTTTTTTTATACACAATACAAACATAAACAATGATACCTGTTGCTATACCACAAATAAGTAAGAAGATTGCTGATGCTAATATGGGATTCATATTCATAACTGGGATAGAAATCATTACCCAGATAACAGATAGAAAATATAAGATAACACTAAGAGCTATTCCTTTAGCTTTTTTGGTTAATTTAATATTTTCTTCTTCAGTATTAGTAATAGCTTCATTACTTTTTGAAGTTTCTTTTCTTTCTAATTTAATAAATAATTCATTTGGACTAATACCATATAATTCACATAAGGGAACTACTTTGTCAAAGTCAGGCATACTTTGATTTGTTTCCCATTTTGAGACTGTTTGTCTAGTAACATTTAGTTTATCCGCTACTTCTTCTTGGGATAATTTTTTGTCTTTTCTTAATTCATATAATCTTTCACCTAGATTATTCACTTTCCTCACCTCACAAGCAAAATTATACATTTCGTTTTTGTTGCAATCTACCAATTTAAGTTGGAAATTTGTCAACTGATATTAACATTGTAATAAATGTTGTATGAAAAAAGCAAACTATTTCTAGTCTGCTCCTATAAATTGTAATTTAATAATTATTTTTTATTCTTCTTCCGTTTTTTGATATTCTTTTTTAGCATTTAAAAATTCTTCTTTATCAATAATTTTAGTTTCGTAAGTTTGAAAATTTAACTTATAGTAATAACTTATATCTTTATCTTCTTCCTTGTAAGTTTTATCTCTGATTCTAATATAATAATCGTAATCGTTTAAAACAAAATGTTGTGTTTCAAGTCCATATTCAACGTCAAACGTAAATGAGAAATATTTTATTTCCTCTTTGAATATCTTTTCTGCTTGTTTCATATCACCACTGTCTTTAACAGTTTTATAATTTGCTATGTTATCTTCATAAACATTATTTATATAAGATTTAGCTTCTTCTGGCAATTTTTCCAAAAAATATTGTTCATAATTACTAACTTTCCAATTAATTCTTCTTTGAAAATCATAATTATAATTATTATACATTAAGATATTTTTATCAATAAAGTCTTCTCCCTTAAATAGTAATACCAAAATAAAAATTGATAGACTGATTATAACAGAAGAAAGAAAAAACAAAACAAATTTACCAATCAAGCCTAAACATCTTTCAAATTTTGCTTTTATGCCTTTTTCTAAAGTTAATGAATATATTAAATATGTAATTGTTACAGGATATAAAGGCATTGCCAAAGCAGAAAATACTCCTTTATATTCGTAATCAAATACTAAACAATGAAATGGTATGAATAAACCGGCAATAAATGATGCAATATATAGAATTAAAGAAACAATTAAAAATATTTTAGCTTTTGTATATTCTTTATTTTGAATTTCTTCTTTTAATTCATTTTTTTTGCTTTGTTCAATTTCTTTTTTGCCACTTTTGATTTTTTTTATATAAATTATGAAGATTACAATAATCATTATTATGCCGATAACTAAATCAGATACTGCGGCAACTTTATCAATAAGTATTTGATTTATTATTGCTAGAACTATATATATTCCTAAAAAAATTCCAGCTGCTTTAAAAAAACTACCGAAGAAATCTTTTCCGTCTCCACTAAGTAGTGCATCCAATCCTACTAATTCTAAAAAACTCATTTTAGCACACCTTTCTTACTAAATTCTTTATTAATTATATCACGTGGAATACATTTGAAACAATATAACTTGTAATATAACTAGAAATTTTTATTAATTATCATTTCACCGCTCATATAAATTACTAGTTATTTAATTCTCACAAATTGTAATTTTGTAATTATTCTAAAAACTTTTTTCTATAACTATTATTTTTGGTTGCATCAAATCCATCTGGTAAATAGTCATTTGGTATATGCTCATTATATTTAATATCCATAAAGTAATTACAAAAGATTATTTCAACATATATTATTCTACTATTACCATCAGTAATGGCATATACAAACCCTTGATATGAATCTGCTTCCATTGCTAGTAATTTGTATTTAGTAAATCCAGTTACTCCATAATAGCCGATATAATCTTCTGTGCCATATTCATTTAATCTTTCAACTTCTTTTTCGTATTTATTTTTAGAATAATCTACTACTAAATAAGATAAATATTGGTTATCCCATGCATCTAAATAAACCATTTTGAAATCTTTAACATTTAATTCATTAATTGTTTTGGGAAATATTTCTTCTGACATACCCCATTTATCTTTATATTTATTTTTGGCATTAATTCCTATAACTTCCTGATATTTATTTGTATCAGTTATTACTTCTTCTTTATTCAATCCGCCCATAAAGATAAATATACAATTAAAAGCAATTAACATAATTATGGCTATTATTCCAATTATAATTGCAATATACTTAAACATATTTTTTTGCTTTTTCATTTTATAATATTCTTTTAAAATCAAATCTAAATTCTCAATACGATGTGTTTGAATTTCATTTTTTTCTAATTTTTCACCACTTAAAAATTCATTAACATCAATATCTAATGTATTACATAATTCTTTTAATATGGAATAATCTGGCATATTTCTTCCATTTTCCCAATTTCCAATAGTACGATCTGATACTCCTAATTTTTCTGCTAATTCTTGTTGAGTAAAATTTTTTTCTTTTCTACAGGTAGCAATAAATTTTCCTATTTTTTCTTGATTCATAATTTTACTCCTTTCATATCAACATCTTAAAATTTAACAGTTGATTTTAACAGGAAAAGTATCAAGGGTAAATAATTTGTTAGTAATAATTACTATTTTTATTACTTATACAAGTTGTAATTTGGTCTATTTAATTTTATAAGAATGATTCTACGACATACAATTTATTTTCTTTACTATCCCAAAGAATAATTATTTCACTATTATCTTTTTTATTATTATACCAATACTTACAATTAGCATAATTAGGATAGTCATCTGGGTTTATATTAAAATCATCTATCCAATCATTTATAGCTTCACTATATGAAGAAAAATATATAGTTTCTTTTTCTTCAGTAGACCAAGTAAATAATTTGTTTATTTCTTCCTCATTTGCTTCTTTATATGAAAAAATATGATATCTAATTCCATCTCCATGAAAGTTTGGCTCGTCTTTAGCACTATATATTTCTTCAATTGTTTTTCTTGGTAACTTAATATTCCAATTTGCTTTTAAGACATAAGAATAATTTGATGAGTTATTATATATAAACATTCCTAATAAAATAAATACACCGATTATAAAAGTTACAATTAATACTAATATTAGCTTTTTTTTATTCATAATAATATCACTCCTACAAATCACTAGTTATCTAATAATCTTATGTTGTAATTTTTATTATCTATTCAAGTTCAAAGGCACCAGTATATAACTCGTAGTATTTGCCTTTTTCTTTTATAAGATCTTCGTGATTTCCACGTTCAATTATTCTTCCGTTTTCAAGTACCATAATTGCTTTGGCATTACGAATAGTTGATAAACGATGAGCAATAACAAATACTGTTCGTCCTTCCATTAATTTATCCATGCCATCTTGAACATCTTTTTCTGTACGAGTATCGATACTAGAAGTCGCTTCATCTAAGATCATAACTGGTGGGTTACTTACAGCACATCTGGCAATAGCTAATAATTGGCGTTGTCCTTGTGATAAGTTATCGCCATTATCAGTAATAACAGTATTATAACCATTTGGTAATTTTTCAATAAATTTATCCGCATTAGCAAGTTTGGCTGCTTCGATACATTCTTCGTCACTTGCATTAGCTCTTCCATAACGTAGATTTTCCATAATAGTTCCCGTAAATAAGTTAACATCTTGTAAAACCATACCAAGTGATTTTCTTAAATCGTTCTTGTTAATATCTTTAATATTAATACCATCATAAAGAATTGTACCTTCTTCAATATCATAGAAACGATTAATTAAATTAGCAATAGTTGTTTTACCGGCACCAGTTGCACCAACAAAAGCAATTTTTTGACCTGGCTTAGCATATAAACTTATATCATCTAAGACTTTTTTACCTTTTACATAAGAGAAATCAACAGTATTAAAACGAATGTCTCCTTTTAATTCAATTAAATCTTTACTTTTAGGATTTTTCCATGCCCAAACACCAGTATAAGTATCTGATTCTTTTAATGTTCCATCATCACCTCGTAAAGCATTTACTAAAGTAATCTTACCATTATTTTTTTCACTTTCTTCATCTATTAATTCAAAGATTCTATTAGCACCAGCTAAAGCTAAAGCGATTGAATTGTATTGTTGTGATAATTGGTTAATATGCATTGTAAATCCTCTTGTTAATAATAGGAATGATGCTATAGCTCCGACTGATAAGGTTGTTGTTTTAATAGCAAGGAAGCCACCTAAAACAGCTATGGCTACATATACTAAATAACCGATGTTTCCCATAATTGGCATTATGATATTGGCATAGATATTAGCATTTGTCGTATTTTCACATAATTCTTCATTTAATTCATCAAATTTTTTCTTTGATTCTTCTTCGTGAGTAAAAACTTGAACGACCTTTTGCCCATCAATCATTTCTTCTATATAAGCATTTACTTTAGCTACTGTCTTTTGTCTAGCTATAAAATAAGCTGATGATTTTTTACCAATGTATCTGGCGATAATTAGCATTAGACTAACACCAAAAACAATCATCAAAGTCAAATAGACATTTAATGTTAACATCGAAATAAATGATGATAATATTAATACACCGTTAGATACACAGTTTGGAATACTTTGAGAAATCATTTCTCTTAAAGCATCAGTATCATTAATATAATAACTCATAATATCACCATGAGTATTATCATCAAAATAACGAATTGGTAATGTTTCCATATGTTCAAACATATCATCACGAATTTGCTTTAAGACACCTTGACTTACATTAACTGTTAATCTTGAATATAACCATGTTGTAAAAACACCAATAACATAAATAAAGGCCATAAATCCAATTGCTTTAAATAAAGAAGTATAGATAGGATTTTCTACACCTATTAAGGGAGTAATATAGTCATCAATTAATGTTTGTAAAAATAATTGACCATATACATGACAAACAGAACTAATAATAATCGCTAAAATAATAATCGCTAATTGTTTTTTAAATCGTGAAGTAATATATTTTAATAAACGTAAAAGAGTGTGTTTTTTGCTTTTTTTACTCATCTCTATCACTTCCTTTTACTTGTGAGTAGTAAACTTCTTGATAAATCTTATTATGTTTTAATAAGTTTTTTGGGGTATCAAAAGCTGATACTTCACCATTATCTAAAACAATAACTCGATCACAATCTTCGACACTAGAAATTCTTTGAGCAATAATTATTTTCGTTACCTCGGGAATATATTCACGGAATGATTTACGGATCATCGCATCAGTTCTAGTATCTACGGCACTTGTTGAATCATCTAAAATAATTATTTTTGGACTTTTTAGTAAGGCTCTGGCAATACATAGTCTTTGTTTTTGGCCACCACTAACATTAGTTCCACCTTGATCGATATAAGTATCATATCCATCTTTAAACTTAGAAATAAATTCATTACAACAAGCAATTTCACAAACTTGTTTTATCTCTTCTAAAGTGGCATCTTTTTTACCCCATTGTAAGTTTTCTTTTATCGTTCCACTAAATAAAACATTTTTTTGTAAGACAATGGCAACAGAATCACGTAAAGTATTAATATCATAATCACGGACATCTACACCTGCTACCTTAATACTGCCTGAAGTTACATCATAAAGTCTTGGGATTAAATTAACTAAGGTACTTTTACTAGATCCTATTCCACCAATGATACCAATCATTTCGCCAGATTTAATTTTTAAATTAATATCTTTTAATACTGGTTTATCTTTGACATAAGCAAAATTCATATGATTAAACTCTATTTCCCCATTTTCTACTTCTTGAATAGGTTTTTTAACATTTCTAATTGTTGGTTTTTCATCTAATACTTCTACAATACGTTCCATAGATGGGATTGAAATAATACAAGTTACATAAACCATTGATAACATCATTAAGCTATTTAGTATTTGAGCAGCATAGGTAATAACTCCTGTTAATTCACCGGTACTAAGAGTTCCTTCTACAACAAATCTAGAACCTAAAAAAGAAATAAGAATAATTGAAGAATAAATACATAAACGCATAATTGGCGTATTTAGAGCAACTAATTTTTCGGCTTTCATAAAGTTTTGATAAATTTTATTAGAGATTCCTTTAAACTTAGAAATTTCTGTATCTTCTTGAACATAAGATTTTACAACACGAATTCCTCTTACGTTTTCTTGGACTCTATTATTTAAATCATCATAAGTACGAAAAACGCTTTCAAATAATGGATGAGCTTTGTTAGCAATAAAGAATAATAAGAATCCTAAAATAGGTGCAACAATTAAAAAGATAAAAGCTAATTTAGCGTGGATGGTAAACACCATAAGTAAAGAAAATAAAAACATCATTGGGGCACGAATGGCAATACGGATTAACATTTGATAAGTCATTTGGACATTATTAACATCTGTAGTAAGTCGAGTAACTAAACTAGAAGATGAAAATTTTTCAATATTTTCAAATGAATAATCTTGGATTTTATAATACATATCGTGTCTTAAGTTTTTAGCAAATCCTGAAGAAGCTATTGCAGCAAATCTTCCTGATAGCCAACCAAATATTAAAGAGAAAAGCGCTACTAAGACTAAAAATCCTCCAATTAATAATACGACATTAAGATCATGTTCATTAATTCCAACATCAATAATTTTAGTCATTAAAACAGGAATTAAAACATCTAATATAACTTCTAATGAAATAAAAACAACTGTTAAAATACTTCCTAATTTATATTCACGAACAGATTGTAATATTTTTTTTATCATAAGAAAAACTCCTTTAATAAATATTTAAATGCCTTACATATTATATCATGAAAAAAGCAAATCTTATATAGAGAGTTTGCTTGTATGAATTACTATTTATATTATACCATAAACATTATTTATGAGTAATTTACTTACTTCTTTATCACTTATTAAAGTTATAGAAAATGTTTTATAGCCTATTCGATTAATACTAGCACCACAATGGTATATTACTTTTTTATCGAGAATAAAATATCGATCATGAAATGTATTATCAAATTTAATGGTTAAATTATGATATTGTTCATTATATTTTAAAATATCCTGATTAGTAATAAGATTATTTGGTTTAGTAATTAATATCACATTAATACTTAATCTTTTGATAATATCTAGTAATGTATTATCAGCATAGGCATCTACTATTACTAAATTAGTTTTTGCTTCTTTAAAAATATCAAGAATTTTAGAATAAGCATCCCATATTTGCCCATTAAAATATATTTCTGTACTTTTTCTCTTTTCATCGAATTTTTTAAATGATTCTTGAAGTAACTTTATATCTTTAGTGTTTTGCATAACTTGGTTATTGATATATTTCTGTTCTAATAAATTAGTTGAGATATATTTACGCATCATAACAAAAGCATCCATTATTTTTATACTTACTTCAGTCGCTACTTTTGATCTTAATATAGTTGCTAACATTGCTACTCCCTGTTCTGTAAAAACACGAGGCATATATTTTCTATGAGCACCTCTACCTGATGTTTTAATTTTTAAGGTCGAAATTTTCGACCTTAAAAAAGTCCAATCATCATTTGATAGTACCCAAGAAAATCTTTCAGGAAATTTATCAGGATTTCTTTTTACTGCTTCATTTATTCTTTTCGTTTCCACCTGATATAGTTCAGCTAAATCAGAATCTAGCATTACTTGTTTTCCTCTTACTTCATAAATCATATTCTCAACCACAATTTTACTTTCTGTAATTAATTCTTCCATTTCAATACTACTCCTATTATTTTTTAATCTTTGTGGTCAAATATTTTGACCGCAATTCTTTTAATTTAGTTTTTGAGGTCGAAAATTTCGACCTCAAGTTTTCTTATTCATTATTAGTTATTGTAATTAATTCTTCCATTTTACCATTCCTCCTAAAATAAAAAGGACACACTCATATGAGTATGTCCGCATCATGTTAATTATTTCTTGCCTAAATAATCAACGCTATCGTCTAAATTGTCATATTAACACTTGGCAAGTAATTAATACATATATATTATATCAATTTTTAGAGGACAAATAAGGACCTATTATGGTTAAAAGCCAATACTTTCAATATACCAATTATTATTTTTTTTAACTAAAAGATATTTATAGTTATATAAAGTATTTGATTCAAAACCAGTATCTTTTGGTAAGTATAAATTTTTGTATGTTTTGAACTCGGAAGATAAAATAATAATATTATCGGCATTATATTTATTAAGATAATCTTGATATTCTTCTTCAGATATTTCATTATAAGTAAGATTTAGAATAGTAGCTGGATAGTCTTTCATTTCATTTAGAACTAAAACAACTACTTCAGCCATTTCATCTGCTGTATATCTATTTGTTTCAGTAATTTTTACATCAATATTAGAAATATCAGCATCTTTATGAAGATGACTTGGAATAATGTCTAAAAATACCAAGAAAGATAGAATAATAACTAAGCATACAACGATTATCAAAGGTATTTGATATTTTTTGCGATTGTGAGAAATCAAGTTAATAATTAAACCAGTTATTACTCCTATAAATATAAATAAGACATAAAAGAAAATTGTACTATATAGTGTTAAATCTTTATAAAAGAAGAAACAAGATAATAAAAATATTAAAATAGAAATAAGAGGACAAATAAGTTTATTCTTATTAAAGATAGTAAAAAACATGACAAATATTTGAGAAATAATAGAAATTAACCATAATGCTCCACCTTCATCATGAATAATAATTGGTAATAAAATAATTAATAGAGCATTAATAAATAATACAATATAATTTTTATAATCTATTTTTTTATCTAACTTATTAGTTGATCCTTCTATATTCAAAGATTCATCAATAGTAACATCTAAAATTTTAGATATTTCTTTAAGCATTTGTTGATCAGGAAGAATAACTCCACGTTCCCATTTTGATACTAATTTACCACTGACATTAAGTAATTGACCAAGTTCATTTTGCGTGATATTTTTCTCCTGTCTTAATTTAGCAAGTTGTTCACCAAATTTTTTTTCATTCATTTTAATCACCTCAAGAGATATTTCTCTTTAACGATATTATACCATATAAAATAACCATCTGTTCAGATGGTTACTATAATTTTTTAATCCATTACAAACATTGGAATAAATTCTTCAATCGTATATGTTTTATCGTCATTAGGTAATGTTACATAAGAATAGGCATTATTTTTTTCAGCAACTGTTAAGACATCATCTGTCCAATTAACAGATCCCCTACCAGTTACTTTAGCATTCCATTCATCACTACCATAAGATTTAGTAGTTTTAGTAACATTAATATAATTAAAACCATAATTAGCTTGATTATTATCTATTTTATAGACGTAAGTTTCGTAAACGATTTCGCCTGCTCCACCATGGAAAACTGCCATATAATTATCAGGTATTTCATTTTTATCGATTGCTTCTTTATGATAATCAATATTATAATCGTCTAAATCTTTAATCGTTATTCTTCCGCCTTTTAGGGCTTCAGTAACTGTTTCTTCATAGCCATGAGTATATCTAACTAAAACATATTTACTCTTTATACAATTATAATAATATACATAATTATCATCACGATAAAATTCTTCTAATGCTTCAGCACAAGTAAAATCTTTAATATCCTTAGTCGTATCTACTATTTCTTTAACTGTAAATTCAGCTGGACAAGTATATTTAGAATTTTTAAATAAAGTCTTTTCTTCTTTATTATTACAATAATAGTGATTTACTAATAAACCTTTATCAATATATGATGTTTCACCACCATTATAATATTCACGTATTTTAAGTAATGGACTATTATTAAATATTTTAGCTTGGAATGTATCAACTAAAATAAGAACTACTAATACTGCTACAATAATTAAAAATATTTTTAAACCTTTTTTCATATAAACACCTACTTTATAGATTTATTATACCATAAATTATTATACCAACTAAAAAAACAAATCAATTAATTTTGATTTGCCTTTTATTACTACTTATCAAGTTCTTTAATATATTCACAAATTATCTCTGCCGTTTTATCAACACCTAATTTATCAACATTTAAAGCTAGATCATAGTTATCATAAGAATTCCAATTTCGATTAGTAAAATAATTATAATGTTTAGCACGTTGTTTATTTATTTTAGTAATTTCTTTTTCTGCTGTTTCTTTAGATAAACCATAATATTTTACTACTCTATTTATTTTAGATGGCATATCAGAATATAAGAATATACTTATGACATTTTTATTATTTCTTAATATATAATCAGCACATCTTCCAACAATAACACACGATTCTTTTTTAGCCAACGCTGTAATCACTTTAGCTTCATTAGTAAATAAATTATCATCATTAGTATAGAACATACTTGATTTAATATTTTGTTCTTCATTATCTTGAACATACTTTTTAGTATAGCCATATTTTTCTGCTGTTAAATTAATTATTTCTTTATCATAAAAATTAATTCCTAATGATGAAGCAACTAACTGACCAACAAAATGACCACCAGATCCATATTCACGAGAAATAGTTAAAACAACTTTGTTCTTTAAGATAGTTGAATCAATAGTTATCTTTTCGTCTTGAAGATTTAGTTCTTCTTTAGAACTTTCTAATTTTTTAAATTCACTTAGAAGAAGTAGTAGTCCTAAAATAAAAGCTAAGATATCGGCGATGATAGCACTCCATAACATTGTTACGATACTATGAGTTAAAGTAGCAATAATTATAATAGCTGGAACAAAGAAGATAACATCTCTAACTAAAGCTAAGAGAGTTGATTTAAAACTAGAACCCATTGATTGTAATAAAATAGATATTGATTTAATTAAACAAGTAAAGATAATACCACCTAAGAAAATTCTTAAACAATATTTAGCATATTCTAAGTATTCGATACCATTACCTTTACCAAAAATATTAATAATAAAGGTTGGAAAGAATTCAAAAATTAAAAATGCTAAACAACCAATAATTAAATTAATTACTAGGATATATTTAATTGTTTCTTTAACTCTTTTAGTATTACCAGCACCCATATTATAGCCAATAATAGGCATACCTCCTAAAGAGACACCAATTACAATAGAAATGACAATACCAAATACTTTCATACATATTCCAATAACCGCTAATGGGGTTACTACTCCATATGCCATACCAGTAGAAGATAAAGTCATATAACCATATTTACCAACTATATTATTAGCAACTGCTATAATAATAACAATCGCTAATTGGGTTATTAAAGATGCTAAACCTAAAGAAAGTGTTTTAAGACATATACTTTTATCTAATTTTAAAGATTCACTATTTATTTTAAATGATTTTGCTTTAGTTAAATAAACTATACTAACAATAAAAGTTAATATTTGACCGATGATGGTAGCAATAGCAGCACCTTTAACACTTAGATTAAAAATAAAGATAAAGATAGGATCTAAAATAATATTAGAAATTGCCCCGATTAAAGTAGCAAACATCGCATAATTAGGACTACCATCATTTCTAATAGATGCATTAAGTCCTTGGCCAATAATATAAAATGGTAAGCCACAACAAATAATTTGTAAATAATCTTTAGCATACTGATAACATTCTACTTCATTTGGATTACCACCAAATATTCTTAATATCTGTTTACTAAAAATAAAACCAATAATAGTTAAAAGAAGAGCTATAAAAAATAACATAACTAAACCATTACCAATTGATTTATTAGCTTTTTCTTTATCTTTAGCACCTGATGATAAACTAAATAAGGCGGCCATACCATCACCTATTAATAAAGCAAAAGCAAGGGAGATAACTGTAAATGGATAAACAATATTTGTTGCAGCGTTACCAAAAGCACCAGCACTACTCCAACCGATAAATATTTGATCAACTATATTATATAGGGCAGCGACAATCATACTTATAACACAGGGTATAGCAAATTTTTTTATTAACTTAGGGATACTTTCTTTTCCTAAATCTAATTCTTTCATAATATTCCTCCTTATTTTCGAGCATAAAAAATACGTAAGCCATTGTACAATTGGACTTACGCATTTAAGCTACTCATTGAATATAAATGAACTTAATAAATTTTTCTCGACTTGAAAAATCATATCACACTTTTAAAATTGATGTAAGTTTTTTTTAAAATATTCTATTTTTTTGACACTATTTTTTATTTTTTATAAAAAAAGATTTTACAAAATTAGAGATTATAATAGTAAAAATAGTAGCAATAATTAATAGTGAATAACTTTTATTAATAATTGCATAATAAACGGCATATATTAAAAAGCCAAGAGCATAAATTAAAAAAGTAAGACGAAAGATATATCTAAAAATAGTAGCAATTTTTTCTTTATGTATGATAAGAAAGAGCATTTCAAAGAATATAGCAATAGAACATATTAAAAAAGGACTTATAATTATTTGAGCAAAAAGATTATTTTTAAAGAAAGCCCATATTAAAATTATAAAGACAATAACTGATGTAATCATTTGACGAATATAAGAAATGTATTTCATATTAATCTCCTTAAGATACTAATTATTATACCATGAAAAAAGTAAAGCTTATATACTTTACTCTTGACAATAATTCATTAACTCAGTATCTGTTTTATTACTATTCTTTTCTATTACCCAATATTCATTATCTTGATTGAAATTACAACGATAGACATCATAGAATAAGGTATCGTAATAAAGTACATTACCGATATATTTCGTAGAGGTTCTAAACATAGGAGCTTCTTCATTATATTTAGTATTTATATAATCTGTTACTAGTAAAATACTCATTGATAAGGTAAAGATAAGAATTATAAATAGTAATCTGATATACCATTTAAGGGAATTTAAAATTCGTGTAATACCTATCATAAAGATAATAATGCCAAAGACAGAATATATTGAACCCCAACTACTCTCACTTGGGAAGATCATAATAGCTGATATAGCAATAAATAAACCGAAGATAATAATAATTACTGAAATAATTTGATTATACTTAGTAATTTTTTTTGTTGAGTAATCAATAGTATTAACAATATTTTCTTCGAATTTATCTTGATATTCTTCTTTATTTAACTTCTCACCACTTAATAATTCATTAATTGTAATATCTAATTTATCGCATAAAGGTTTAAATAAAGATAAGTCTGGCATATTTTTACCATTCTCCCAATTACTTACTGAACGATCAGTTACTCCTAGAGATTCAGCTAAATTACTTTGAGTTAACTTTTTCTTTTTACGACATTCGGCAATGAATTTACCAATACGTTCTTGATTCATATTTTTTCTCCTTTCACATTAAATATAATATGTAAAAGTATTTTTGAACACGAAATAAATCTTGAGTTCTACTTTAATTATTACTTAAATATTATTGATTATGAAAAAAGCAAACTAAATATTCTTAGTTTACTTAAATAAATTTTATTTTTCTCTTTTTATTCTACTACGCAAGTAGCACCATCTTTTTCAGCGGATTCTTTACTTTCTTCTAAAGTGCTATCATCATCTTTTAAGCCTTCAAATCCTTCTGCTGTTAAATCTTCTTCACTTGCTTTATCAATATCAATATCTAAAATTGTATTGTACGCATAATTTTTATCGTCTACAACAACTTTTAAACTCATTCCATCTTTTTCATACTCGTCGTTATTTTCATCCATTGATTCTTTGAATGCTTCCCAATTTTCTTTTATGGTAGAATTAGTAATTTTTGTATTAACTTCCATTCTCATTCCTTTTAACTTATCATCTTTATAAGTCATAGAAACAACTTGCTCAATATCCGTATCTTCGTCACTTTCAGTAGTTGTACAAGTTAGTTTTTGTTCTACAGGTTCTTTTTGAACATCTTCATTTTGTTCTTTTTCTTCATTTCCACAACCTGTTATTAAAATTATTGCTAAGAAAAATAAAATTAATTTACTAAATTTTTTCATATAACTCACCTCTTTAATTATTATACATTAATAGATTATAAAAATAAATATGAGAGATAGTATTAGTTAGAAAAAGTAGCAATAATTTTTTTGCTACTTTTATAATTTTACTCCTGAACCAATTTCATCTTGCATATCAAGTGATTTACCGATAGCGTATTTTCTATTATATTTTTCTCTTACTCTTTTACCATCGACATAACTATAATCAGGCATATTTAAGATACCATTTTGAGATTCGTATGTTTCTTTGCTTAAAGAACAAGCATATGGTTCTCTTCCAATAAATTGACCATTTTTATACGAATAAACCGTATTGCTATAATCAACAACTAACATATTACCATTTTTATCATAAATGACATTCCAACTATGACCTTCTCTTTGACCACGTGATTCACATTCACCATACATTATAGAAGAATTATAACCACATAATTTTAAAATATTTTGAGCTAATGCGGCTCTTTCAGCACATTCAGCAACACATTTGCCTTTTAAGGCACTTAATGGAAATTCACCACTTAATTGCATTTGATCTACAGCGCCAAAAGTTTCATCGATTGGTATATTATATTTTTTATAAAATTCTTCGGCGTGAGCAGTTGCAAAATCATAAAACGCATCATCTTTTCGAGCCACACTACCTGTAGTTTCTTTAGGAAAACCAAAATACGAATCTAAAAAATTCATTACATATCGTAATATTAAAGCATCGTTTGGTAAATTTAATTTTCTTATTCCATAGGCAAAAGAATATAAATAATTTCGATCATAGATATGATAACTATAACCAATGGTAGAATAAGAAATTTTGATTGATGGATAAATAAATCCGTTATACTCGCCACCATTAACATAACTACTTGTACTTATTATACTTTCACTAGTCCCAATATTTTTAGTGGTATTTTCATCAGGTAGGAAACTATCAACTATGCTATTAACATAATTAACAATATCCCTATTATTTTTACATTTGTTTAATCCTGCTAAAAAGTTAGGACATTTAAATTCTTCGGAATCAAACACGTGTTGATTTTTAGTTTGATTTAATTGTTCGACATTGTTTTCGGCCATTATAATTCCTCCATATTTTATAAGATAATTTTATCATAAATTAAATAACAATTATAGATTGTTACATAGTGGTATACAAAAAATGTAAATTATATTTTTTATAAAAAAATAGGTAATTAAAATTACCTATAAAAAACTATATCTTAATAATTAATTGATTCTTTTTTATAAAGGAATATACCATATCCAAAACCAACAGTACTTAATACTAAATATATAATATATTCTAAAATACCATCATATGTATCAGGATTCTCTGTATTATCTATATCTTCATCTGGAATATCTGCTTTATCAGGTTCTTGTGGTTTAGGTTCTTTTTTTAATACTAAATTTGCGATAGCATTATTAATATTAAAGGCCATAGCATCAACTTCACTTTGATAAAAAAGATTCTTATCTCTTTCTACTAAAGAAATTGCTTCATCAACGGCACTAAAATCTTTATAATCAGCTTTATTTAAAGCATTTGCCTTTTTAATTGCCTCATCTACTTTACTATAATCAGCTTCTGGACATATTATTTCATTACCTTCCATATTATAAACTTTAAGTACATCTTCTCTAACATTAGAAACATCCGCACTATCAATATTAGTTATTGTAATGGTGCCCTTACGAACATAAATACCATATTCACTACTAAGAGTTATATTTCCACCATTAATAATTACATTTTTAGTATAATTACCATCAGAAGTAGAACTAGGATGACCAGCATAAATTCCTTGTCCTTCTTTTGAATCAAGAACCACATTTCCACCACTTATTATTACGCCGTCTGCTTTATCACTTTCACTTCTTAATCCTGGTACCATAATGGCAGTACCTTTTGATACAACATTAAGATTTCCTCCAGTGACTTTAACTTGTTGTATAGCATAAATTCCTGAATCATCTGTATCAAAACTCTCAAGATTAAAATCTCCACCATTCATAGTAAATGTATCATCAACCATAACTGTACCTTTACAATTGATAGTACCAGATTCTATTACTAAATTATGTGGATAACCAATAGTTGTACCATTGTTACCACGATAAGTATTCTTAAGAGTTTTATAGCTAAGATTTAATACAGCATCTTCTTCGCCTTTTAATGTAAGTGTACCATCACCAGCTGCATAAACACCATATAAACTGTAACCTTTGTCTGCTATTAAATTATTTTCACCTTTGAAAATTATAGTTATATTCTCATTTCGATTAAATTTAATACAATCATTTGCTTCGTCATCTTGATCTGTTATATCAATAGTTATGCCATCTAAAGTTAGTGTTTTAGTACTGTTATCCCAAGACCAGCCTTCTTCAGCTAGTTTATCAACTGTGTCTTTGTTTGTTAAATCTAATGTTTCAGTAACTTTGTTTTTAGCATAAACAGATGTTGTGCCAATACACAATAATAATATAAAAATTCCCACAAATAATTTATAAATTATTTTATGCATATTATCACTTCTTTCTACCTTTTTCTTGTTTTGACGAGCTTCCCCATCAACTAAAAATATTGTACCCCCCCCGGTTCACATTTGTCAATATTCTATTAACAGTTGTTATAAAAAGAAAATCATTTATTTAAATATACTATTTTAATTTTAGTGCAGTTTCTTTTATGATTGTTAAAGATTATTTTTTAGTATTTTATTTTTGATAATACTTTTTTATATCTTATGCTAGAGATGTTAAAAAATTTACAATAATATTGATTATTAAATTAAAAAAAATATCAAACATTAAACTTGATATTCTTTTTTATGATAATACAAAAGCGATAGTATTACAAATAACAGCAATTAAAAACATCACACCAGTAATTAAATCAGTTTTATCTTTGCCTATTTTGTAACGGCTTAAAAAAGTAACACAATTATATGCACATAATAAACTAACAATAGAAGCCATATTTTGATCTTTAAAAAAGGAAATTAGCATTAAAATAATTGAAAAAGAAGCCATACCTATAATACCATATTTCATCGATTTTAAATTTACTAATTCTGTCAATTTGATGATATTCTCTTCACTCTTTTTTTCGATATCTTTTGTTTCAATTTTTTCACCAGCAAGAATTTCATTTATACTTACATCTAATATATCACTTAATGGTTTAAGTAAAGACATATCCATTAAACATAAACCTCTTTCCCACTTACTTACGGCATTTTTAGTAATACCTAGTTTTTCAGCTAGTTCTTCTTGTGTTAATTTTTTTTCTTTTCTAGATTCAGCAATAAATTTACCTATTTTTTCTTGATTCATAGTTTTCTCCTTTCAAGAAGAAATATAATATTTTTTTATTATTTTATAAACATACTAGAGGTTTACTTTAGATTTTTTCTTCTTAATATATTAATTTGATTATACCAAGTAAAAAGCAAACTTTATATAGTTTGCTAATATCTACTTATTTATCACTTTCTTTTTTAACTTTTTTTAAATCATATATTACATCAACAGTATCACAGACATTTTGGGAATGAGTTACAATAATAACGCATTTATTTTCTTCGTGAGCTAATTTTTTAAAGATATCTAAGATTTCAGTTTCTGTTTGTTTATCAAGATTTCCTGTTGGTTCATCAGCAATTATCATTTTAGGATTGTAAGATAAACTTCTAGCAATTGCTACTCTTTGCTGTTCTCCACCTGATAATCTTAAGACTTTGCGATTTGCATAGTTTTCTTTTAAACCAACTTTCTTCATTAGCTCAATTGCTTTTTCTTTTTTATTTTTAATCTTTAGGCCATTAGCATCCATTGAAAGAATTATATTTTCACTAGCTGTCATAAAAGGCAACAAATTGTAACTTTGAAAAACTATACCAATATCACTATTACGATACTTATCTAGATTCATATTTTTTAGACTTTTACCATCAAAGATAATTTCACCTTCAGTACATTTTTCAAGACCACTTATTAAAGATAATAAAGTTGTTTTTCCAGTACCACTTCGTCCTCTTATAGCATATATTTTACCACTTTCAAAATCATAACTAACATCTCTTAGAGCATAATCATCTTGTTGGGCATCACTATATCTGTAACTGGCATTTTTGATACTTAAAATTATATTTTGGGGAGAAGTATTTTTTTCTTTAATCTCTTTTTTAGCTTTACCATCTTTTTTTTCATTGTTTTTAACTATTTGTTTTTTATGAACAACTTCATTATTAAGTTTATCTTTTGAAACATAATTACTTTTTTTCTTATTTGCCATTATTAAGACCTCTCTTTCAATATTGTAAGTGGGGAAAATCTTTGGATACTAACCATTGAAGCAATTGAACTAATTAATACAAGCGAAAGCCCAATACCAAGTAACTCTAGTAAAACTTTAAGATCTACGACGGCATCTATAGAGTCATAAGCTTCAACAACTGGCATACCTTTTACACTCATTTCACCTCTAGCACCACCACGATTATGCATGCCACCATTCATTTCTTCACCACCAAAATTTTTATCTATTTCTTCAGTTCTTTCATTACTACTTTCTATTTCACTTTTTAATAAAGAATTACTAATTCCTTTAGAACTTACTGCACCAATACCGGCACCAAGAATAAGAGCAACGACTGAAACAATAACAAGTTCTGATACAAATTGCATAGTTAACTTTAACTTACTAATACCGATTGTTCTTAAAACACCTATTTCATATTTTCTTTCACGAATATTTATCATATTAATTACAAATAAGACAATTCCACCAATTATAAGTGTTAAAGTTAGGAATGTTGTGGCAAATGAATTAATATTTTCAATACTTGAAACACCACTTGTTGCTTGTTCTTCATTAGTTTGTAAAATAAAGTTTTCATCTAAACCTTTTTCATAAAACTCGTTTTGTAGTTTTTCAACATTATCATAAGAATCAATAATAAATGTTGGGTTAATAGTTGTTTGTAATTCTTCGTTACTATTGGTAATACTTGTAATAGCATTTGCATTTGTTACAAGTGTATTAGCTGAGTTGGAAAACATAGACATTGGTTCTTGACTATCTTCTTCGTTTTCTTTAAAAATACCAATAATTTCAAATTCATAAGTATTTTCATCTTCATCTTCTAGTTTTATTTTATCATTTAATTTTAGACTATTATAATTAGCTAGTTCTTCATTAATAAAGACATAATTTCCATCAAAGGCTATATCCCAAGCATTATCAGTTATCTCACTCATAGTATAAGTACCATTTATAAATTCACTCATAGCATCTAATGAACTATAACCAGTTAAAGTAAAATCTGTAGATGACAAATTATTTCTTTTTCCATGACCAAAGTCATTGGGCATATCATTATCTGATTCAATTTCAGCTTTTTCAATATTATTTCCATTTAGTCCTACACTATAAGTATAATAATAACTTTCAATATACTCACTATCAGCAAAAGACTCAATATCACTAATTGTGTAATTTGCAATATTATCAAATTTTTCTTTGGCATTTTCTCTTCCTTCTTTAGCTGAAGGGTCAAAATCTTTCATCATATTAGCTCGATCAAAACTAATAGTCACTTCTTTGTCATATGAACTTTTATAGGAATCTATCAAATCAACAGCAGTATTTTTGATGGCTAAGGTTATAGTACAAGCCCAAGCAATAATTAAAATGATTATTCCTATTAGAATATTCCTTCCTTTATTTCTTTTAATTGAAATCCATGCATTTTTTAATATAAACATAATTTTCCTCCTTAAAACAATATCATTTTATTAGGTAAAGATTAAAGAAACATTAAAAAACATTAACTTTTTTGTTAATGTTCATTATTTTTAAACTTCACTTCAAAAGTAGTATATCCATCTTTAGAATAAGCTCTTATATTACCATTATGGGATATGACAATATTTTTAGCAATAGCAAGACCTAAACCATATTTTCCACCTTTACGATTATGACTTTTATCATTACGATAAAATCTTTCAAATATTTTTTCACATTCTTCAGGTGGTATAGATTTTCCCTTATTAGTAACTTCTAATTTTATTTCAGATTTAGTATTTGATAAATTAATTTTAATTTTACTATTTTCTTTACCATGACTTATGGCATTATCAATTAAAATAGAAGCTAGTTCATCTATACTTTCTTTATGACAAAGAAAGTTTATTTTTTCAGTGATATTAGTTTCGATAGTTATATTTTTTTCGTATGCTAAACTTTCAAATATTAATGCTCTTTTTTCTATAATCATTGAAATATCATTTTTACTAAAGTTTTCTTTTTTTAAATATTCTGTTTTAGATAAATCAAGTAATCTGGTTATCAAATTACTCATCCTATCGGATTCACTTTTCAAATTATTAATCCATTTTTCATTTTTCTTATTTACATCTAAGCAATCAATATTTGCCATCATAACAGCTAATGGAGTTTTAAGTTCATGTGAAGCATTAGCCACAAATTCTTTTTCTCTATTAAAACTTTCAAGTACCGGTTGGGTAATCCATTTAGTTATTTTTTTGGAAATAATATAAATAATAATTTCACATATACAAACTATTAATAAAGAAATTAGTAAGTTGGTAAGTAACATTTTTCTCGTATTAGTAATATTAACTATAGTTAAAGAATTATTTTCTTCTAAATTATAAGCATAACTTTCTAAATATAAACAACCTATTTTTATTTTACTTTGGTTATTAGCAATAATATTTTCGGCAGTAGTTATTATTTCATCACTAATTTTATTATCGTTATGACTTATTTGATCGATAATCTCATTTTTTTCATTTAAAACAAAGGTATAAACTTCATAGTCCATAACTTTTCGATTATGAAGATCATCATTAAGAGGTTTCATTTCTTTATCAATTGGTTCATGTCTTTGAATTGTTAATTTTTGCATTCTTGTTAAATTATTTAATATTCCTGTATATTCTCTATGATAAGTTTGAATATTAAAAAATGCAGCAAAAAAGATAGCAAAGGAAGAAATTATAATAAAAATTGTAAAAAATGTTTTCTTCTTTAAATTTTTCATAGACTATTCCTCCATTTTATAACCTAAATTACGCACCGCTTTAATACTTACTTTTGAACCGATAACTTTTATTTTCTTTCTTAAAAAAGATAAATACGCTTCTAAATTATTAGATTCATAATCGGTATCTATACCCCAAACTTTATCATAAATTTGTTCTTTGGATATAATCTGTTCTTTATTGTTCATAAAATATTCAAGGAGTAAGAACTCTCTGTAAGGAATATTTATTGATTCGTTTGTACTTTTACAAGTTAAAGTAGAAGTTCTAATATTTAATGATAGATCACTATACTCTATAATATCTTTAACTTTGTGATTACTATTATTTCGCAACTGAACATTTACACGAGCAATTAATTCTTCTATATGAAATGGTTTGGTTACATAATCATCGGCGCCAGTATCAAATCCTTTTAATTTATCATCTAATTCAGATTTGGCTGTAAGAATGATAACTTTAGACGTGATATCGTTTTCTTTTAGCTCTTTTAATATTTCTAGGCCATTCTTTTTGGGTAGCATTATATCAAGAATTATTAAATCATATATATTGGTTAAGGCATTATAAAGGCCTTCTTCACCATCAAAACATGTATCAACTTCATATTTTTCTGCACGAAGTTTTGTGGCGATTATATCAGCAATAGTTTCTTCATCTTCAACAACTAAAATTCTCATATTGCCACCTCCAATACATATAATTATATAATATAAAAATTAAAGAAATATTAAAGAATTTATTATTTTTTTAGTTTATTTTTATTATATTTACCTGATTACCATGTTCTTTAATAATATTAATTAAATCTGTAACTTTTAACCAAATAGTTGCTGTATTATCATTAGGATGAACACCAATAATTCCTTTATCATTTAAAAATTCTTCATCTAAATAAAAGATTACTTTTGAGGTAGTATCATTTAATAAACCTAGTGGGGTTACTGATCCTGGTGTTAAATTTAAAATATTCATTAAATCATTTGCACTAGCAAAACTTAAACGACGAGTATGAAATTCATCACTAAAAGATTTTAAATCTAGTTTTTTATCACCTTTTAAAGTTATTAAATAGTAATTTCTCTTTTTGTCATCTCTAACAAAGAGATTTTTACCATCAGCATCTTTATATGGTAAATCTATTTCATTTAGTTCTTGCATATTATAAACAGCTTTATGTTCTGTTATTTCATACCATATATTTTTACTTTTTATAAAATTATATATTTCTTGTTTATTCATATGATAGATCCTTTCAAATAATTTCAAAGTAACTTTTTCAATAGATATTATATCATAAAAAAAGCAACCATAATTAGTGGTTACTTTCATAATTGTTATTAACAGCTAAACTTTTTAGCTTTTAGGTAACTCGTATATATTTTCTTTTACTTTGGACATTTTATTTTATCTTTAGAAATGTTCATTTGTTTTAGGACCATTTGAAGTTCATTAATATTGTTTGGATGTCTTAAATCATGTTCTAAATTGTAATTGCTATGCCAATATGGTTCATTAGAGTTTTTAGCAATACATTCTTCTAATATATTTTTGTTAATATTTAAATCGTATCCTATACCATTATTAATAAAATCTTGTAAGAAGGGATCTACTTTTTCACTTTTTTGGATAAGGTTATTATTGTCAAAAGTTATTTCTTTATATGTATGACCCATTTGAAATTTAATTAACTTATTATCTTTTGCAAATAAATAATCTAAGTCTAATCCATACATAATTGGATAATCTAATTCTTCTGCAGTAAGCTCTTCGTGCCCTATTATTTCATATTCACCATAGAAGAAACGGTTATCAGAAATAAATTGTGATGGACATCTTTTTAGTTTTTTCAAAGTAGTAATATCAACATTTGGATTATCAGTAATTATGTGGTATACAGAAATAACTAAAGGTTTGAAAGCAAGAATATCCCAAAATTTTTCTTTATTTTTACGCATTAATGATATATCAAGAAGAATACGACCATAGCCATAATTAGTTCGGTCAATTGAAAAACGAAAGAAATCTCCTTCTTTAAATTTGCAATGTTTACGTTTAGATGAAACAAAGTCATTTATCTTTTTTAGATCTTTTGTAGTAGTTTCAGAAATCCATTTTTGGATAAATTCATGTAATTCTTTTACATTCATTTTCTTTATACCAGCAAGTTCAGAATCATAATAAGTTTGCTCTGTTGTATAATTAGCTAGTAAAACTTTACCATTATAATAAAGAAAGTACATTCCTTCGTAAGAACATTTAGATAAATTAGCACAATTTAGTTTACGAGCTTTGCCTTTTGATGTTATAGGTGAAATTATCGTGTGATTATTTTCGGTTTTAATATGACAACTACTTTCCTTATATAAGCTACCATCATCGGTAACTTCAATACTTTTTCTTAATATATCACCAGCAAAATATAAAATGCATTTACCATTTACGAAATTTTTATCAGTATTATTTGGTATTTCAAGTCGCTCCCATGATGGTTCAATTAATTCTAATCCTAAATATTGGCGTTCTTTATTAGTTAATTCCATAAATATTCCACCTTTGACTATTACTTATATTATAGCATTAATTTTATTAGTAACTTACTTATTTAATTTATATCATAAAAAAAGCAACCATAATTAGTGGTTACTTATTAATTACATTCGTCATCAACTGGACATGATGAATCAGAAGAATATATTTTACCAAAAGTATTATAGAATTCTTCATATAAAGTATCGTATTGTTTATCAGTCATTTCTGAATATTTATCTTGTCCTTCTTCTAGAGTTCTACTTATTTCTTTAGCTTCAACAATACCACCATTTTTAACAGTTATAAAAAATGGGAGATATATACGTTTTTCACCAACATTATATTTATTTCCTTCATCATCAGTTAATTCATAATCTTTTAAATAATCTTTTAATTTATCTAATAATTTATAATAGCTTTCAGAACCATTATTAACCTTTTGGACTTCACCATCTTTAACTTCATAATTAGATTTATCATCATCTAACTCTAGATAATAAATAGTATCTACTTCTAATTCATTAGCAACATCTAACATTGGTGAAACCATATTACGACACCATGGGCACCAGTTAGCACCTACATAAATAATTGCTTTCTTACTATCAAGTAAATCTATTGCTTCATCAACAGATACATATTTAATAGGATTATCTTCAGGAATATCGACATTATTATATTTAGCACCATCAGACTTTCTAATAGTATTATTCAATGATTCGTATTCTTCTTTAAATCTTAGAGCATCATCATTTTTTGGTTTATGGAAAAATAAAAAATATCCTCCTACTATTAAAACTAATAATAAAATTATAACTGAAATGATTATTAAAACTTTTTTCTTCATAATATACTTCCTTTCTCTTAATATTATAACAATAAATATTTAAAATTGAATAAAGATAAGGTTGAAAAAACTCAACGTGAGGTTGAGTTTTATTATTGTTGACATTTATCTTCAAGAGTTAATGGTATTTTATAAGTAGTTATTTGGTTAGATTCATCAGTTGCTTCTATTTCTAAATATAAGCTATCTTTAGTATAACTTTTACAAACTTTTTGATAATTATCAATAGTAAATGATACTTCTTTTAAAAAGTCTTCTAAAGTTATTTTATTATTTTTATCATAATTATAATTATCAATTACTTTACTTGAATCATTATTCTTTTCGTAAAGAGTACATTTTATAGAAGTATATTCTGTGTTATCATCACCACCACAATAACTAACATTACTTATATAGATAGATGATTTAGAATCGTTGTAGGCGATGCTACCACTAATATTAAAATTTGAACAATTAGCTGATAAAGTTTTAAACTCAAAACTATCGTTATCGTTTTTATTAATAATTAATAAAACTATGCCAATAATAATTGTAATAAAAATAATTGTTAAAGAGATAATATAAATATTTTTCTTTTTAAGATTTTTCTTGCTATACTCTCCTTCAAATAAATCATCTATACTTATGTTAAAATCTTTACTCATTTGTTTTATTAAAGATTTATCTGGTAAGTTTTTACCATTCTCCCATTTACTTACAGCTTGATATGTTACGTTGTACCTATCTGCTAATTCTTTTTGAGTAAGATTATTCTTTTTTCTAATCTCTTTAATAAATTTACCAATACGCTCTTGATCCATAATTCACTTCCAAATCTTAAAAGTTATCTTCTATAATAAATTAATAAACTATTTTTTTGTTTTCTTTTTCTCATCGTCTTCCTCAATAGTAACACTATATAGAGAAATACCTTTTTCAGTAAATAAATTAATGCCATAAAAAGATGTTATTAAGAAAGCAATTAGTGTCCACATAAAAGAAAAGATATTAAAGTCTTTGATTAAGATAAAGATACCGATGCCACAAAAAACTAAGCCACCAACAAATCCTAAAGTTGAACCAAACTTAGATGGTTTTACTCTCATTCTTTTACTCATAATTTTCCTCCTCCAAATTAACTATTAGCAATTATATTATAACATTTTATAGAAATTATATAAACTAAGCGTTTTAATATACTAATCTTATAGATTTGAAACATTTTAAACCTTATGATACTATTATCTAGGTGATTCTTATGTATTTTCACGGGGTGATAAATGGCTTAGTTAATAAAAAGGTTTTAGAAATATTAAGAGATCAAGAAATAAAATCAGCTCGTAAAAAATGATGTTAATAATGTTGGTTTTAATGAAAATGATTTTATTAGTATATGTGAATATTTAGGTGAAGATATTTATGCAGATTATCCAAATAATGCTTTTCATAAATATATTTTAAATAATTTTTGCTTTATTATATCGAATGATATAGATTGTGAAATGCCGATTTTTATACCTAATGCCGCAACGATGAATCGTTTTGAATTAATAAAATTAAGAAGAGAAAATCCTAAACGAAGATTTAGTGATATAATTGATGAACGTCAAGTAAGAGATTCAATTCCTTTTGATAAAGTTATAGGTATTGGAATACCTTATGGTTTAGAAGAAGAAAATGGTTTTATTAAATTATCGTCTTTTACTTTTTTAACACCTGATGAGTTTCAAGAATTTATACGAACAATTGAAAATTATGCAGCAATGCTTGGAATTAAAGTAGTTAATAGTTCTGAACCAACATTTCCTTTAACTTTTAAAACTAATGAATTAAAAAAGACAAAGTAAATATACTTTGTTTTTTTATGAGAATAATTATTATATTTGTTTTGCTTTATTTTCTTCTTCAGTATTTTGAGGAAGAAAACTAATTACGCGGTTATTGTTTTTACTTACTTCTTCTTGATAGAATTTTATAAATCTTTTAGGAATTGTCCAGATGATTTTTTTACTTCGATGAAATACTTCATCATAGTCACTAATACCTAAAATAACTAATTCTTCATCTTTAGGAATACTATGATGTCTTTGACCATAACAACCACCAAAGTTACGACGATTATAATAAAATTCATGAAGCATAATATTTTTCATTTCATTATCATCACTTAGTTTTCTTACATAAGGTAAACTACAAATTAAACATCTTATTTCAAAAGGTGTTCCTTCCCCAAAGTTATAACTTTGATGATAATTAGGACCATAATCTCTTAGTTCATAATAAATATCGCTTTCAGTTACAACACTCATTAATTTCGTTATGTTAATAGATTTTTCAATAAAGGGATCATTTTGCCATCTAGCTGTATTAGTTCGATGAGCAAAATAAGTCCAACCTTCTGGAATAATTACCGCTTGATTATTTTCCATAATAAACTACTCCATTTTATTTTTTTAATTCAAAGCCATCTTTAAAAGCATTACCTACTCTTTTAGTTACTTCATAGTAGCCATGAGTATATGGATCAAAAGCAATAGCTTCTACTTTAGTTAAATCAACATTATCGCCAGCCATTACTTCTTCGTTGGCAGAAACATTAACAACTTTACCAACTACACCGATACCATAATCATTACTTTGATATTCAATAAATTCACATTCCATACAAATTGGAAATTCGTTAATTATTGGAGCATCAACGTTATTTGATTTAGTAGCTGTTAGACCACTATTTGTAAATTTATTTGGCGTATTATTACCGGATACGACACCAAAGTAATCAGCTTCTTTAATGTGTTTAGTATCAGCAATACTTACAGTGAAAGCTTTTCGTGCTTTAATATTTTGCACTGTTTTATGAGATTCAGTTAAATTTAAACCTACTACATCACGATCTATCATTGTTCCCCAAGCAGCATTCATAACATTAACACTACCATCTTCATTATAAGTAGCAATCATTAAAACAGGCATAGGAAATATTGCTTCCGTTACTTTAATATTCTTTTTCATATTATTTTTTCTTCTTTCCATTATCAATTAACTAAATATTTATTCTTTATAATTTCTAATAATTTGGTATTCATAATGGTCATCTGTTTCAGCATAACCTACAGAAATACCTTTACCATTATTACTGGTTAAATTATCATTTGCGACATCTTTAGATTCTGAAATTAACTTATCTGCTTCTTCACGAGATATTTCTTTATTATTGGCCATTATTAAAAGTCTAGTAAAGACTGGTATTTGAGGATCATCTTTAGTTTTTTCTGTAAAGTAAATACGCATTGAACTAACAATATCTTCTTTTGGATCTTTTAAGGCGTCTAAAGGATTAACAACTAAATAAATATTATCATCTATTGAATACCAATAAAGACCACCTTTAGTAGTTAAAGATTCTTTATCAGCTGGTCCTAAGCCAGATGTGTCTAAGACAAGAGCATTAAATTGGTCAACAAGATTTTCAACTGTATCTTTTTCAACATAACCAATTGGATTTTCTGGTTCTTGTTCTTTTTCTTTTACTTCTTCCTCTTTTTTACCACAACCAATTAAACTAAAAGTACATAATATAATTAGAAAACTAAATAATACTTTTTTCATTTTTATTCTCCATTCTAATTATATTATATAACAAAAAATATATTTTTATAAATATTATAGTTCTTGTTTACTTAAATACTTTTCAAGCTTATTTAAGTTATGATTAAAGATAATAGATTCTACTATATTCATAATAGCAAAAACAATTAATGAAATACCAATGGAAGCAATTAAAAGACCTTTAGTAAGGATAATAAAACCGCCACATAAAATCATTAGAATTGAGATTAGTAAACTTATAATACCTGATAATTTATCGACAAAAAATATTTTAGTAGATAATGTTATATTAATAATAGCTTCATAAATTACAACTAAACCAATAATTATTCTAAAAATACTTTGAAGTTCATTAGTAAAGATAATACATACAATACCTATAATAATATTTAAAATACCAAATGATAAATCATAATTAAAAATATTATATTTTCCTTCATATCTAAAATAGTAAAAAATTTTAATTAATCCATAAACAATTAGAATACCTCCTATTATGTAAGATATAATATCTAAAATACTTTGAGAAAATATTATCATAATAAGGCCAAGTAAAATAGTTACACAGCTAAAAAATATTGATTCACAACTATCTTGTTTTAATTTTTTTTGAATATATTTCATTTTTATTCTTCCTTCTATCTTTTAATTATCATGGCGATTAAACATTAAAATTAATCTTAAAATTTGAATTAAAGTTGTAGCAACACTTGCAACATATGTCATAGCTGCAGCAGTCAAAACTTTTTTACCAGATTTTAATTCCTTACTAGTAAAGAAATGCGCATAATCAAGTTCTTTCAGAGCTCGAGAACTAGCATTTATTTCGACTGGTAAGGTTATTAATTGAAATAGTAAAATGACGATTTCTAAAATAATACCAATCCAAATTAAATTAATAGCTCCAAATAGAAAACCAAGAAGAATAGCTAAATAACCAGCATATGAAGAAAAATTAACTAAAGGAACTAAACTAGCTCTTATTCGCATAAATAAGTAGCCTTCTTTATCTTGAATAGCATGACCACATTCGTGACAAGCTACGCTAACACTAGCAATAGACGTTCCATTATAATTACTTTTAGATAATCGAACTTCTAATTTTTTTGGATCATAATGATCCGTTAAATAGCCACCTACTTCGACAACTTCAACATCTTCTAAACCATTTTTATCTAAAATATAACGAGCAGCTTCACGACCTGTTAAGTTTCGTTCATTTTTAACCTTAGAGTATTTATTATAAGTTGAATTAACAAAGAACTGAGCAGCCAGTGTAATAATAAGAGTAATTAATGTTAAACCATAAACAATAAAATAATAATCCATTTTAATCACCTAGTTACTTAATAATCTAATATAATTTTTAATTTCTTTTTCATTTAATACTTTACCTTGACTAATTATTTTGTCATTAATAATTAGAGCTGGCGTATTAGAAACCTTATACTTAGAAAATTTTTCTTGTTCTTCAATTAATTCTATTTCCAAATCATCAGAAAGATCCTCTGCTACTTTATTTATATTCTTTAAAAGTTTAAGACGATTACTTGAATTTTGACCAATTATTTTTAATTTCATATTATTATCTCCTCTCTTATTTATATAAAACAATCGCATTAGGATATATCTTTTTTAAATAATCATCATTATATTTATTATCAATTAGATGCCAAAAATAGCTTGTCCTTTTTATATTATTACCACGTTCCTTCATTCTAAAAGCTGCAATGGCAGAAATAATTACATCAGTTATAAAGAAGATGAATGATATAACAAATAAAGTTATTACTGTTTTAGTTATGTTGACAGAAAGTAAATATTCGTTAATTGGAAGTAAAATTGATTTATAAAAGACTGTGGCGGCTAGGCCAAAAATAACAGAATATAGAAAGTTAACTCGACCACCTAGGTTTAAAGGAAACTCACTATAATCCCAGGATATCGTACCAAATAATTTTTCTTGAAGAATACTAGCAACATATTCAATAATAGTACTAATAACAAAACCAACAAGAAATATTTTGAAAGAGGTTTTTATTTTTAAATAATTACAAACCAACAAAATTATTAGGCCAGATAAACCATAGATAGGAATAATAGGTTCATATATTAAACTTTTTCGCCATTCAAAACGCTTATTTTTTAATAAACACCAAATAGTTTCCATAATAAAGCCAACAAATGAACCTATTAAAAAAAGCCAAAAATAACTAATAATTTTACGCACTATCATTCACCTTCTATATATTGGTAAAAGATTTTTTTCTTTTACATTTTTAAGTTTATTACTTATTTTTTAGTAATTTATAATTATTTTATTAAAAATTATTAAAAAGAAAAAAGATAAGTTATTTCTTATCTTCGTTATAAATTGGTAATTGAAATTTAATTGTTAAACCATTATCATTATAAGCTTTGATAGTTCCATTATGAACTTCAATAAATTCTTTGCAAATAGACAATCCTAAACCAGATATTTTTCGGGAAGAATCAGTTGTAAAAAACGGATCAAATAATTTATCAATAATCTTTTCATCAACACCTGGACCATTATCAGCAATTGTAAATTCAATAAAATTATTTTTCTTTAATATATTAATATTGATAATTCCTTTTTTAGGAACAAATTTAGTACTATTAGAAATAATATTAGAAAAGACACGTTTTATTTTTAAAACATCAATATTTATCTTTGCCTTTTCACAATTAGTAGTAATATTAAATTCAATATTTTTGTTATTTAATTCAATTTTATAATCTTCATTTAAAGAATGGATGATATCTTTAATACTAATAACAGCTAAATTAAGTTTTTGCTTATCATAATTAACTAAATAATCATCAAAGGTTGTTAATATATCTTTTATATGTAAAGCTTTTTCATGAACTTTATTACTATATTCCTTTATTTCCTTTTTAGATAAATTATCTTCCATTAAAGAAGAATAACCAATAATCGAGGTAAGTGGCGTTTTTATATCATGAGATATACTAGCTATAATACGTTTTTGTTCTTTCTTTTCAGCTTCTAAAGAATCAACTAAATTAACAAATTCATTTTGAATAACATCTAATTCATTGTTTACTTCATTACGAACTGGTTTTTTACCAAACTTATAATTTCTTATATCATTAATTAGATTTTCAATTGGAGTTAAAATTAAATGTCCGGTAAAAATATATGCTGATATCATTAAAATGGCAACAATAATTATTTGAAATGAGATTAAAGATAGAATAATATTAACGGGATTTATTTTCTTAGAAAAATAACCATTAATAATATATAATTTATTATCTACTTTTGTAAAAGTACTAAATATTTCTAAATTATTTTTTTGTGGCTGATTATCTTTAAGAATATTATTATTTTCATCAACAATATTTAAGATAACATCATATTCTTGTGTTAAAGAATTTATATTTTTTTCTAAATCTTCATATGAAGAATAACTAGGAGCTATTTTTTCATTAATAATTATTTCCTTAGTATTTTCAATATTCTCTAAAGATGGTTTTATTCTTAGGTAATACCAAGTAACTAGTGAGATAACATTAATAAGAACAATGATAAATAAGGTGATAATAAAATTACGACGAACTTTATGATTTTTAAATATATTAATCATTTAAATCAACACTCTTATTAAACTTATAACCATATCCCCAAATAGTTATAATATATTCATCATTATCATTTAATTTATCTCTTAAACTTTTAATATTAACAGCAACTGTACCTATATCACCATATTCACTACCCCATACAGCTTCATAAATTTGTTCTTTCGATAAAGCAATACCGGCATTTTCCATTAAGTATCTTAATAATTCAAATTCTCTTGTTGATAAATCAACTTTTTCACCATTGTTTTTAACTTCATAACTTTCCGTATTTAAAGCTATCTTTCCAATATTAATTACTTTACCTATTCCTTTACTATTATTTCTTTTATTTAATCTTAAATGGGATTTTACTTTTAATAAAAGTTCAGTATTATCAAATGGTTTAGTAATGTAATCATCGCCACCTATTTCATAACCAACTATCTTATCAATCATCTCACTCTTAGCTGAAACAAAAATAATAGGTATATTAACAAGGTCTCTTATTTTAGAGCATAATTCTGTTCCACTTAAATCAGGCATCATAATATCAAGTAAAATTAAATCATAATCAAAATCATGGCTTTTAATAAAATCTAAAGCAGTTAAAGGATTATTAATTATTTTAGAATCAATTTGTTCTTTCTTTAAAATTAAAGATATTAATTCCGCGATATCTTCATCATCATCAACAATTAAAACTTTAGACATAATTACACCTCCTAGATATAATTATTAATATTATAGCACAAAGGATTTTAAACAATTGAAAAAGTCATTATTTAATAACTTTGTATTTTAATTCAATATATGAATTATTAAGTTGCTTACATTCAATTAATTCTAATGCTTTTAATTTATTTAATTCGTCTATACTAGTAATAGCATTACCATCTATTAGAGTTGGAACATCCCTACCTCCTACTAAGATAGGTGCTATTACTATATGAACATAATCAATTAAATTTTCTCTTAGAAATAAACCATTTAATGTTCCACCAGATTGAATAGTTAAATATTCAACATTATATTTTAAAGATAAATCTTCTAGTAATTTATTTAAGTCTAGTTTATCGTAAGATAGAATATCAATATTATTATAATTATTTTTTAGTTGATAAGCAGGATGATTTTTATTAGTAGTTACAAGAATTAGTTTTTGGACCCATTTAGATAAATAGATAATTCCTTGTTCGTTTAAATGGGGTTTATTATCTATAATAACAAAACTACAATCGATTTTAGTTGGTTCAGTTAAACAATCGTTAACACCGATTTTCGCCATAACACGACCAGTATTTAAGGAATATAAATCAGTAGTTTCTTCTATTTCATAATACTGATTTAATCCTTCTTTAACACCAGTGATTGTACACCAGTCTTTATCGACATCTAAAGTATCGTTATTACCACTATTTATTTTACCATCTAAAGATTCTAACATAAATAAGGTAGTTATTGGTTTTCTTTGCATATACATCTCTCCTTTTTATTTATTTTGTAAATTAATAACAACTAATTCAGGACGATTATTAATACGGAATGGAATTATACTATTACCTATTCCTCTACTGACAATCATTTTAGTATCATTCTTTTCATATATACCACTAGTATATTTAGGTAAAAATCCTTGATTAGGAGCGACTAAACCACCTAAGAATGGAATTCTTATCTGACCACCATGAGCATGACCTGATAAAACTAAATCAAAATTTTCTTCGGTGTATGTATCAATAAGTTCAGGACGATGAGATAATAATATAGTATATTGTGTCTTATCATAAGTAATCATTTTTAAATTATCTTTAATTGTTGTCTTATCATCACGATAAGGATCTTTATTAAATGCTGGATCATCTAAACCAATTAAGTTTATTGGAGTATTATTATTTTCTAATACTTCTACTTTATCATCTAAGATAGTTACATTATTATTTATTAGCTCTTCTTTTAATTTATTATAACTTTCAATACTTGCTTCGTGATTACCGGTAATATAGTATATAGGGGCAATATCTTTTATCTTTTTGATAAAGTTAATTGAAGTATTGATATCAGTTTTATTAGCATCAATAAAGTCACCGGTTATAACTATTATATTAGGTTTAATATTACTTATTTCTTTAACTAGACTATTATGTAGTTTTTTTGATTTTGTATTATGGAAGTCTGATATTTGGACTATTTTATAGTTATTAAATTCTTTTGGTATTTTATTATTAGTAATTACATAATTACTTATTTGTAATGTATTATTTTCATAGTATAAGTAATAAGATATTAAACTTAGTAATATGATTATTATTAATATAACTATTATCTTCTTTTTCATTTATAAGACCTCATTAATATTTTAACATAAAAACAGAATAATTACTTATTCTGTTAATTTAATATGAAAATACAATTCAACTTGTTCTTGAATATTAGAATCTAAATGTGGTGTTATTACTTATTCACTAGTTTTACAAACATCTATCCATTTTAGATAGTTAGATGATTTTTCTAATTCTGGAATAGTTAATTTAACAGCACTATTAGAACTACCACAAGCAGGATAAACGATTTGATGTTTTTTTAAAGATACATCTAAGTAAACTTTAACATTTTCGTTAATACCAAAAGGACATACTCCACCGATATTATGACCAATTAAATTTTCAACATCAGTAGCGGGAATCATCTTAGCTTTACATTTAAATTCTGCTTTATATTTTTTATTATCTATTTTAGATGCTCCAGAGACAACAATTAAGATAGGTTCATCATTAAGTAGAAAAGATAGTGTTTTAGCTATTTCATCTTCTGTACAGTTTATAGCTTCAGCTGCTAAAGCAACTGTTGCTGATGAACAGGAAAATTCTTTTATTTTATCTGCTAAATTATATTTTTTTAAATGTTCTTGAGCTTTTGTAAATGACATAATACCACTTCCTAAGTTTTATATATTGTAACATGTTTTTAGAGATTAATATTATATTTTTTATGGCCTAGATTATCGACCAAACAAAAAGTAAATCAAAATTAGATTTACTTCTTGTTTGAATAAGTATAACTTTCTTTAATATGATTCATTATTACTTCATCAGATAAAGTATCATCTAAAGTAATTGTAATCCATTTAGTTTTATTCATATGATAAGCTTTATAATAGCCAGGTTGGGTTAATAATTCTTGAATTTCATTTTCATCTAATTTAATATTTAAAATTTCAACTTCACCAGTATCATTACTAAACCTACTACGATCAACACGCATTATTAAGGCATACCACTTTTTAGTTAGAGGATTTCTAAATATGCCTGAATCATCATTTTTCCAAGGAAACTCTGGTTGGTCTTTAAATTCTTCAGAAATTAATTTAACTAAACGATTAGTTTGAGGACTAACAAAGTCATTACCCGTTGTACATTTATCTTTAATATTGTTAAGAAAATCAATAAATTCTTGACGAACTTGACCAACAAACTCTCCTACTTGACTCTTTATACGATAATTAAAATATTCTTCATTAAAAGATAAATCGAATATTTGACCTTTTACTTTACCATCGCTCGTGATCTTAACATCTATACGAAAAGAATCATTTAAGATGTTCTTAGATATTTGGTAAGTATTATTCTTTTTTATAAAACCATAAGGAATTAATGTATCAAATAAAATAGTTCTTTTTTTAAATATTTCTTCTTCAATATTCATAAAACCTCCATTAATAACAAATATATTATACTATAAATATAATTAGTTATTAACACGATGGTGAACGCTAGGAGTATTTTCATCAATAGTAGCAAAAGTAAATTTATTCTCTTTAGCATAATGAATGATATCACGTAAAGCATCACGAGTTTGAGGTTTTATATCATGCATTAAAACCATATTGATTCGTTTATTGCTTAAACTTTTTATAACATTATTATAAACAGCGGTTTTAGTTTTAGCACCTCCAGCGTCTTCACAAGAAACATTCCAATCAAAGTAATGGTATCCGCGATTAGTAACTTCTTTAGTTAAAGTAGTCATAATACCTTTACTATAATTACGACTGACTGTATTACTACTTCCACCAGGGAATCTAATTATTTTAGAATCAACACCAGTGATACGTTGTACACGATCATGAACTATTTGTAAATCATTAAAGTAAGCATCAACTGAAGCATATACTTTAGAATAACTATGACTAGCTGTATGTAATGCTATTGTATGACCTTCATCATATTCTCTTTTAATTAAAGAATCTGGTCCTCGATTAGTTACAAAGAATGTAGCTTTTACACCTTCTTCTTTTAATATATCTAAGATAACATCAGTAGTACCAGCATTAGGACCATCATCAAAAGTTAAGTAAATGACACCACCTTGAGGAGGAGTATATACTTTTACTTTTCTCACTACTTTAGTTTTATTACCATTAGAATCAGTTACTTCATAAGTAATTTCATAATTACCAGTTTGTTTAGGATTAACATTATTGGTAACTTTTACTTTACTAGCAAGATTAGAATCACAATTATCAGTTACTGTATAACCAGGATCTGTATACTTAGAATTTAAAGTTATTTTTGATGAACTACTACCTTTTAAAGTTATTTTAGGTTTAGTAGTATCTTGATAAGTTATAGTTCTAGTAAGAGTTGATTCGTTACCATGGGAATCTTTAACAGTATAAGTTATTTTATCTTTAGTAGTAGTAACTTTTACTTGGTTTGAAATATCACCATCAGTATCGTCGATAGCTTTATATCCCTCTTCTTTATATGTTTTATTAGGACATATTTTTACGTTTTCTGAACCCGTAAGAGTAATTACAGGAGCAGTAACATCTTTAGGACGAGTATCTTTAACAATAATTGTTCTTTCTTTCTCTTTTGTATGTAAACCTTTTTTTACGGAATATTTTATTTTATAGGTTCCTGGATTAGTATTATCTACTTGACCTTCAACTTTAACATCTGGTGAAATATCTTGACCATAATAAGTAGCTACTACACCTGGATCTTCATAATTTTCTTGATAATCAATAACAATTTCTTCAGGGCCTTGTAATTCTAGTTTAGGCGAAGAAAAGAAAAATATTAATGGTATACCGCTAAGAGTTAGTAGTAATAAAGCGATTAAAAAGATGTTCATTTTCTTTTGTAAAATTATTATTTTTTTCATACTTCTCAAACTCCTAATAATAATTTTTTTAATTATATTTTCTAATTATATATTACCACTTTTTAAAATTAGTAATTCACTATTTTTAACTACTTTATATTTTTTGACAATTATATTTTTATTCAATTTACTTAGTTATTAAAATTCTTTTTTACTAAATATTTTTTCGGATATTTTATAAGAAATATAAACCATAAGAATAGCTATTATTATTAAAATTAATATTATGTAATCTTCTAGGAATGATAAAGATTTGAATATATTTGATAAATCTATAAAATTTGCAAGTAAACTACCAATAATAACTATTCCAAATACAATTAAGAAGATACCAATTCTAGCTTTTTCCACACCAAATTTATAAATAATTGGATACATAATAGCTAGTACTAATAAGGTACCAAATACTGTACCAAACATAGTTACTAATATTTGTTCATAGTTAATGGTTTTGGTATTAACATATGAAATGATAAAAGATAAAATAAGTGTGATTATAGTAACAATTAGTGTCATTAAAATTGTTGTTATATATTTAGATTTTACACTATTTTTTCTTCCATTAGGTAAAGAAATAGAATAAGCATCCCACTTATTATAGTTATCATAACTAAAAGATGAAATCATTATCATTACACACATAAATGGTAAGATAAATGATATATCCATTTTATTCATAAAACCCATTATGGCATATACAATGATTAATACTGCTAGTAATTTAAAATTACTTTTGATCATTGCTAAATCTTTTTTTATAAAACCTATCATTACTCTTCCCCCTTAATCATTAAAACCATTAAATCATCTAAAGTTATTTTATCGATTACGGCAATATTATATTTCTTTTTAAATTCTTTTTTATTTTCAACTAGAACTTCATATTCGTATTTGGCTTTTTTATATTTTACATAATCTTCTTTTTTTATTTTTTTAAACTCTTTTTCAGTACATTTAACAATACCATATTCATCTAATAATTCATTAGTTGTTTTTGATAAAATAATTTCGCCATTATGAATAAAAGTTATGTAATCAGCGATATGTTCTAAATCAGCAGTAATATGACTAGAAAGTAATATAGAACATTCATCTTTTTCTAGTATACTTTGAAATATTTGAATTACTTCATCACGAGCAACTGGATCTAATCCAGAAGTTGGTTCATCTAAGATTAATAATTTAGGATGATGAGATAAGGCAGTAGCAATTTCAAGTTTTTTACGCATTCCTTTAGAAAAAGTTTTAATTTGTTTATTTGGTAAAAGGGAAAATTCTTTTAAGTAATTATAAAACATTTTACTATCCCAGTTTTTATAAATACCTTGCATTGTATTATTTATATCATTAGGCGTAAGTATTTCGGGAAAGAACATATCATCTAAAACAACTCCTATATTTTCTTTTATTTTTTTATCGTTTTGACGATTATCTAATCCGAATATTTTTACTTCCCCACTATATGATTTAATAATATCTAAGATAGCTTTAATAGTTGTTGTTTTACCAGCACCATTTTCGCCGATAAAACCCATAATCATTCCTTTAGGTAGATTAAATGAAATATTTTTTAAAGCAAAGTTATCATATTTTTTACATAAATTTTTAATTTCTAAAACATTTTCCATTCTATTTATTCTCCTCATATAAAATATTTAAAATTTCATTTAAAGTTTTTTTATTTATATTATTTAGTTTGGCTATCGTAACTGCCTTATCCATTAGTTCCTCTATTTTATTAAGTTGTTCTTCTAAAGCGAGATCTTTATTTATCTTAGCGACATAGAAGCCTTTGGATGGAACATTTTTTAAATAACCTTCTTTAACTAATTCTTCATAAGCATTTTTAGTTGTTATAACACTACAACGTAGGTCTTTAGCTAAACTTCTAATTGATGGTAATAATTCGTTTTCTTTTAATTCATTAGAGACTATTTTAACTTTTATCTGTTCTTTTATTTGTTCATAAATAGGTACACCACTTGAATTACTTATTATAATTTCCATTAAACCACCTCTTTGTATATATATAGTATATACAGATTATATACAGATGTCAATGAATATTTTTTTTAGAAGATAAAGCATATTATTTGGTAGGAGGTTTTATGAAGGAGACAATTATTTTGGTAATTAAGGGGACTATTATTGGGATTGGTAAAATAATGCCAGGAGTTTCTGGAGGTATGTTAGCAATAAGTTTAAATGTATATGATAAAAGTATTGAAGCGATTAGTAATTTTTTTAAAGATATAAAAAGTAATTTTGGCTTTTTAAGTAAGTTGGGTTTAGGTATTATAATAGCTATTATTTTATTTAGTAAATTAATTAATTATGCCCTTACCTATTATTATTTATCAACAATGTTACTTTTTATTGGCCTTATTATTGGCGGAATACCTAGTATTTTAAAAGAAATAAAAAATGATATTAGGATTAAAAATATTAATTTAATGCTAATACCAATGATTATTATTTTAGGGATGGGAATTTTTAATAATTATTTGGAATTAAATCAAGTAAGTAATAGTAATTTTATTACTCTTTTTATCTTAGGAATTATTGAAGCAATATCAATGATTATTCCAGGGATTAGTGGGACAGCTATATTTATGATGATTGGGTATTATAATTTAATTATTGAAACATTAAATAATTTAACTGTTCCTACTCTATTTATGGGTAGTATTATTAAAATTATACCTTTTATTATAGGAATGATTATAGGTATTATAGGACTAGTTAAAATAATTAATTACCTATTAAGGAAATATAGAATAAAATGTTTTTATATTATATTAGGTTTTACGCTTAGTTCGATATTTATATTAATAGTTAATGTAATACAAAATAACTTTTCTTTAGGAGAATGGTTAGTTAATTTAGTATTTTTAGGAATGGGTTTTATTATAGGTAGATATTTTGAATAAGAAAAAAACAAATCAGAAGATTTGTTTTATAACCAGAACATAAAGCTATGATAAATATAAGAATAGATTGTACGTAAAGTATTATATTCTGTAAAAATATATCGATCAGTAAAGAATGAAAGACTATTGTAGATTAAACTAATTATAATGAAAGTAATAATTAATTTCTTAAAATCTTTATTTAAGATATTTTTATCTAATAAAGATAAGATAACTATAATAGTACTTAAATTAATTAACCAAGCAAAGTCATATAAATATCTTGGTAAAATACCAGCCATTTCAGTATCAGCAATAATAATGATAAGAGTAAAGATGACTGATATAGCACTTATTTTAAATAATTTTTTATCAGTGATTACTTTTTTAAATTTAAATGATAAAAAGCCTAAAATAGAAATAAGATTAATGAATAGTAAACCACCAAAATTATTTTCACTAATAGTTTTACCAATGTAAGTTGTTGCAACTTCTGTTACTTCGATGAATGGGAAGATTGGGGTTATCTTAACAGGAGCAAATAAGAAATAATATAAACCAAGGAAGATACGATCTAGTTTAAATCCCCTTTTAGTCATATCATTAGTTGTTAAATTATAATTAGCACCAAAATCAAAGATACTGCCAAAACGAGTAAAATTATAATAAAATAAGAAGGATGCAACTAAGATATATGGGAGCATAAATAAAATGGTTTCTTTTAGGGAATCTTTACTAAATAGTTCACGTTTTTTAAAGACATAATCCCAAAAAATAATAATTGCAAAGAAACTAGATAATAGTAATTGAGGACGACAACCAGCTACTAAAGCCATACATAAACTACCTAGGAATAAATATTTCTTATTGAGTTTTTTATCGTTTGTTGATTTAAGCCAGAAAGCTAAACCTAAGCAAGCAAATGAAACTCCGGTAATAATAGGCATATTATAAATTTGGGGATAACTAGCAAAGGACATTACACCACTAGCAAAGACAAAGAAGATACTTATTAGTAAATACCAAGGATATGAAGTCTTTTTAAAATACTTATTAATTATTTGATAAACTAAGTAGAAACAAGAAATAATATATATGAAAATAAAGATACTCATAGCGATATTATTTGGTAAGGCTTTATGAGTTATTAGATGATATGGTAAGTAAGTTAAAAGACATGGTATGATACCAAAATAAACATAATATTTGCCTTTATAGTAAGCACAATCCCAACAATAATCGACATCTCCTTCTAATTTTTCATTACGTTTTGATATGTCATACGGATTTGATAAATCTAATAATTTAGAAGAAACTTCTTTATCAAGATAGAAATAACCTTTGGCTAAAGATTCGGCTAGTAAATTATATTGATAAAGATGTGATTGTTCTGGTTTTTCATCGTAAAGTTGTTTATTCATAAAAGTAGATAAACTAAAAATAAATGACATAAGTAAGATAATAGAAATCGTTATTATTTTACTGTTTTTAAAATTATATTTTAGTTCTTGTAATTTATTGGTAGGATTAATAACCATAATAAAGAAACAAACTGCTAAAACTAAGATTAAACGAAATTCACTAACGAAAAAAGGAACACGACTATTTATTTTAATACTATCAATAGTAAATTTAGCATTTGTATCTGTAACTTGTAAACGAATTTTCTTAACTTTGCCATTGGAATGAAGACGGAAGAAATGGGAAACAGGAACGTATTTAGAGTATTCCCTACTACCTGCTGTAAAATAACTCGAATTAGAAGAATCACCAAAATATATTTTAAAAGAAGTTATTAATTTTCTATTACTATTTAAATTTAATTCAATATTATTAACTTTTTTATTAATATCAGTTATTTCGATGTAAGAAGTATCTTTTTTAATCGTACATTCCTCTTTGTTACAACTTATACCATCGATGTAAGTATAATCAGTAATTTCTTCACTTTTATTACTATATAATAAAGATTCATAAAAACGATAATTAAAGATTGTTAATTCTAATAAAGAAGAAATAGCTAAAGAAAATAGAAAGTATTTATATAGATCTTTGAGATACTTATTTTTTATAATCCCCCTTTTATAGATAAATAGTAAAATTAAAAATAAAATAATAAAACCAATTAATATCATAACCATTCTCCTTAAAAACTCACTGGTGTCTTAATTATATCATAATTTTTATAAAAATAAGTGATTCTGTAACAAGAATCACTTATGTATTTTTTGCTTTTTAATAAAGTATTTATCAAAAGCCGAAATAATAGCTGGTAATAGTAAAAGAATTAAAACGGCAGAACAAAATGAACCCATTGAAATACTTAAACATATTTTAGCTGTTATATCTTCAGATAGATATCCGACAATTAAAGTTGATAAAACTAAGATTGAAGCACTAGTTAAAATAGTATGAATAGAATGATTATAAGCATTAATAATTGAGGTCGGAATATCATTTTTTCGTCGTTCTTCTAAGTAATAAGAAGTATATACAATAGCATAATCAATTGTGGCACCCATTAAAATACTTTGAACAATTAAAATAGATATAAAGTAAACATCACCAGTAAAGGTTAATATACCCATTGTTAAGAAAATAGCACATTGAATAATTAAAACTAAAGTAATTGGTATTAAGATAGATTTAAAGGTTATAGCTACAACAACGAAGATAAAGATAATTGTTAAAATAGTTATTAAATTTAATTCACCTTGGAATGTTTTACTCATTTCGTGAGCCATTGCTGAATCACCAACAACATAAGTTTCTTTGCTATCTTTTAATTCATTATCTAAATAATCGATAAAAGCAAATGTCTCTTCACTTTCAGGACTATAAGTAGTATTTAAAACAATACGCGAATATTTATCACTTACTAATAACTCTTTAGCATCATTAATTAAATCTTTAGAATCAATAATTTCTTTTTCACGTTCATCACTAATAAAGTCATCAAATCTCTTATCTTCTAAAATATTATTATTCAAATAAGTAACAAATTCTTCAAGAGTTAAAGCATAATTATTATCGTAATTATTTTCACTACCATAATAAATATAAATTAAATCGAAGAGATTCTTATCTAAGTCTGATGATAGTAAAGATAAAGTATTATATATTTCATCTTTAGTATATTTTTTATTATTTATAGTATTATCAATTATCGTCTTTAAAGTATTTAATTTATTTTTACTATCTTGAGTAAATAAAGAACGATAATCTTTATTATTTGTTAAATCACTAGTTAGTAAATTAACAAATTCTTTTACAGACATATTAATTACTTTTTTATTAATATTGATATCATATAAGGAATAAATTAAAGCTAAATTATCATTTTTAAGATTTAAAAATTTAGTTAGTTCAGAACTAGTATATTTAGTATTATTAGAAACACTATTTATAATATTTTTTAGAAGTTTTAATTTATTGATTGTCGTTACATTAAGTTGTGTTTTTAAGGCTTCATCTTTTTGATGGTTTAGTATAAAGTTAATAAATTCTAATGGTGTTAATTTTAAGTTAGAAGATGAAGATAAAGCATAAATACTTTTGGTTGTTGTTTGATCTAGTCCTAAAGTTTCAGATAATTCAAGATATGAATAAGTAGTATCATTTAAAGTGCTATCCATAATAGATTTTGCAAGATTAAGTTTAGAACTTTGTTCAGGAGTTAATATTTCATTAGGAACTAAATATGAAACAAGTTTTATTATGTTATATGGTGTTATAGGTTGACTTGCCATTTCATTAGGTATTTTTCCGAATAAACTTAACATACCAATAGCACCTTTAAGACCATATGTTTTTATATAACTAGCTATAGTTTCTTTTGGCATACCTGTCATTTTAATAGTTAAATCAAGTAATTCATCATTTGTCATTCCTGTTAAGGAATTAATAAAAGCAAGAGCTTCTTCATCAGTTAACTCAGTAGTTATAAATTCTTTGTCGGTTAATTTAGTTAGTAAAGATATTTGATTTTGATCAATCATATTACTATATTGTGGATCTTTACTTAGTTTACTTGCAATAGTTGTAAATTCTTTTAAAGTCATTTTACTATTTATTTCGTTATTCATTAAATAATAAGTATATAGATCTTTAGTAGTGTTAGAATCAAGATTAAATAAAGTAGCCATTTCTTTAGATGATAGCTTTTTACTTATAGTTTCTTTATTAGTAAATTTAGATATCATTGCTAAATTATCTTTAGTTTCTTTATCAATAGATTTAGAATACTTAGAATCTTTTAAAATATAATTATTCATATATTTAATAAACTCTTGTAAAGTTAATTTAGTAGTATTATTTTGCGAATTATAATAAGTAAAGATATCATTAACTAAACTTTCATCTAGAGATAATAACTCAGCTATTTCTTTAGCACTTTGTTTTTTATTTAAGTTATTTACATTACTAAAGTTATTTAAACGATTAACATCTTTGCGAGTTTGATTATCGATATTATCTTCTAAATCTTCATTATTATAAACCGTTGTTTTAATAAAGTTTATAAATTCATCTAAAGACATTTTATTATCTTCTTTGGGATTATAGTAATGGTAATAAACTATTTTAAGTAAATACTCCTCTACTTCGGTATCACTATCTAAATCTTTTAATTTAGGATTTAATTTATCGTAAGTTAGTGATTCATTAATTGTATTACTATAGCAAAGAACATCTTTGATTTTTTCATTATCATCTAATTCTTGACATAATTCGGTAATCGTTTTTTCATCTTCATTGTTATAAACAACAGCCATTTGGTTATTTAAATCAAAGACTTCTTCAATTTGATCTGTACCTTCTTGAGTATAAACAATATTCATATTACCTTTAAAAATATAACTAAAAGTAAAGATAATTAAGAATAAAACAATTGCCACATATCTTAATTTATATGATATTTTACCAACCATATTAAGTTTAATAATTGGACTTTTCTTTTTTAGTTTAAAGATTAAATTATCAAAGAGAATAATTAAACCTGGTAAACAAGTAAAGATACTTAACAAACTTAGGATAACACCTTTAGCTAAAGCAAAACCTAAATCTTTACCAATCGTAAAACTCATAAAGACTAAAGCTAAAAGACCAACAATAGTGGTAAGAGAACTACTGGATATAGAACTAAAGGCATGATATAAAGCTTTTTTCATTGCTTTTATTTTATCTTTTTCTGTTTCACGTTCTAAACGATAACGATTCATTAACATTATCGAATAATCCATTGATAAGGCCATTTGAAGAATAGCAACAATAGAATTAGTAATATTAGAAACTGATGGGAAGATAATATTAGTTCCTTTGTTTATAACAACAGCTATTAAGATAGTAGCTAAGAATAAGAATGGTTCAATATATGATTCACTCATAATAATTAAGATAACTAAAGCACTTAAGACAGCTAAAACAACAACATAGAAAGGAAGAACATCTTTATTACGAGAAGTAATATCACCTGATGTAGCTTGTAAACTATCTTCATACTTAGTTGTTACTTCTTGATAGATATTAGATGCTGAAGCGGAATCAGCTGTATCAGAAACATTTATAACATATAAAGTATATTCGTCTTTTTCTTCAATATCGACGGAAGAAACATCTGGTAAGTCTTTTAAATATTCTTTAGTCTCATTTTTTTCTTCAGAACTAAGATCTTTAAACATAATATTTAAAGTACTTGTTTCCGTATCAAAAGTATCATTCATAATATTTAAGCCTTGTTTAGTTTCTGAAGATTTAGGCAAATACTCAGACATATCATAATTAATTTTAACTTTATTAGATAGGTAAAATGAAATACCAGTTAAAATAAGAAATAATACTAATAAAACATAACGAAATTTAACAATAAAATCTGTTATTTTTTTCATATAAAGTCCCCCTTTTTCTTTATATTTAATTATATTAATATTAATTTTAGCAATGCTATAATTCTAGCACTTTTTTATATTTTATGCAAATTAAAAGAGCTTGATAGCTCTTAATAAGTAATAATAGTTATTGACGATTAAAGAATTTCTCAAAAGTTTTTTCTTCATCAGCTAATATTTCATCAGTTAATTCATCTCTTGAACCTTCTTGTTTATCAGATTGTCCTTCAACTAATTCAATAGCTTTACCATCTTCTACATATACGAAATTTGGTAAGAAAATTCTTTTTTCACCAACATTAACTTTTTTACCTTTACTAGTAGTTAAAGTATAAGCACTTAAGACTTTATCTAAACGTTCTAGTAATTCTTGGTAACCTGCTCCACCTTCAGATTTTAACTCAGGTTTATTTTTATCATTTAAAACATAGGTATCTCTTAAAGCTTCAACATGATCATCTGACCAAGCATCAACATAATAAATTTTATCAATGTTATTTTCATTAGCTACTTCAAGAGCTTTTTCGATAACACTACGGCACCATGGACAATAACGAGAACCAAAATAAACATAGAATGTTTCTTTATTATCCATCATTTTAACTATATCAGGAGCTGTAGAATAAACAATAGGATTTTCTTTAGGAATAGTTATTGTGCGATGTTCTTGATTAGAATTATTTTTAGTACCATTTAAAGCTTCATATTCATCTTTAAATTTCTCGGCATCAGTTTGAATAGTATAATCGATATTACCTTCTTTTTTCTCTTCTTCCTTTTTAGCACAACCGACAGTAATACCTACAATAACACTAATAATTAATAATAAACTTAAAAATTTTTTCATATATTTCACCAACTTCATTTACTATTATAACCTAATTTATCTTTTTATTAAATAATATTATTTCATTTTCTTATCATATATAAAACAAGCTATAGAAAAGATAAGTAAGACAATTATACAAAGTATATTAGAATAATTAAAGGTATTAGTTGATAAAAGTAAAGATATTGACAAATTAATCGTAAAAGAAAAGGAAGCTGTTAGAAGAAGTTCAAAGGCAGCACCTTTTAAATTTTCAGTATGATATTTTTTATATATTAAATATGTACCCCATAAATATAGTAAAGTTATGATGGAACTTAGACTACCGATTTTTAAGATATTAAAATTATGGAGAAGACAACTTAAGATTAAAAAATATGGAATGATAAAAATAGTTAAACTAATTAAGGAGCAGATAATTTTTCGTTTCTTAGGTAAGATAAGGGCTGGAATAGTTATTAGATAACATAGTAATAAACTATATAAAACGATTAAAGACCAAGATAAAGTATGACTAATGAAATAATTAGAAATAAGACATATTATAGCTACGATAAGAAATATAATAGAATAAATAATTGTTACTCGCTTATTCTTAATTTTTAATTTCATAATACATACCCTCTTTTATTTTATTAATTCTTGAAGATTAGAAAAATAATAAACGTTTTCTGGAACTATTTGCTTATCTATTTGACGATCATAAGTATCAATTAATTTTCCACCCATATGAAGATAAAAGTCATTAGCTTTATTACCTTTTAAACAACCAATAACCATAGAATTAAAGCCCATATTTAGTAATTCTTGAACATTATTTAGAAATAAAATTTTACCATAACCTTTACCTTTTACTTTGTTTAGTAAATAAATTGAATATATTTCGCCAGTATTGGGGTGTTTAGGATCATGAGATGGACCACATGATGTCATACCAACTGGTTCATTATCTATTAAGAGTAAAAACTTTTTATCACTACTATTATTACTTTTATTTTCTAAAAACTTAAGTTGTTGACGAGTAATATACTTCTCACGATTAGTATCTATTTCATGTAAATAACTATTAGCAACAAGACCTGGATAACTTTCTATCCAAGATGTAATATTAACATTCATATAAGCTCTTATATCTTCATAAGTAACTTCTTTTATTTGATAAGCCATATTATAATTCCCTTCTATTTTAAAAAAGTAAATCGCTAAGATTTACTTAATTATATAACATATAGTAAGATTGAGAAGAATTGGAAAATACTACCACCTAGAACAAAGAAATGCCAAATAGAATGCATATATTTTACTTTACTTCCTATTAAATAAATAACAGCACCAATAGTATATATAATACCACCTGTTAATAATAGAATTAAACCTGGAGTAGCTAAATTGGCAATTAATGGTTTTAATGAGAATAAAGCCATCCACCCCATTATAAGGTATAAAGGAAAAGCAATATAACGGAATTTTTCTAAAGCTATACTATTACCAATAATACCAATTATGGCACATAACCACATAATAGATAACATAATAGTACCTTTTAAACCACCAATTACTAGTAAAAGAAATGGTGTATAACTACCAGCAATAAGTAAAAATATACTACAATGATCAAAAATACGGAATACTTTTTTAGCTCTATTAGGTTTAAAACTATGATATAAACAACTCATTAAATATAAAATAATTAAACTAACACCATAGATACAACTTGATACAATAGCTGTAGGATTATGATGAAGACTTGAGAATACAACACATAAAACTAAAGCTGCAATAGATAGTAAAGCACCTACTCCATGTGATATAGCACTAATTAATTCTTCACTTAAAGAATATTTAGGAATAGTTATTCGTTCTTTTTTCTTTGTTTTCATTTAATCACCTAATAATATTATATAATAAAAGACAATATTATGCTAGGAACAATATTTTATTTATAAAATTATAGTATTTTAGTTATTTTAAATAATATAGTTTTAAGAATTAAAAAAAGTACTATTTAATAGTACTAATTTATTAAAATTTATAAGTTATTGGTTCATGTTCAAAAGAATATATAGTAGCTGTAACATTTTTTAAATATAGGACTTCAGTATTATCATCAGTAGGACTATACATATCTTTTAAATCAGGATAATTATTTAGCATATCCTCTTTAGCTTCAACGCGATCATCTCTTACTACTTCACCTGAAACACGAAGCCATTCACCATATTTAAAAGCACATAATTCAATATAGGGATTCTTTTGCATTTGTTTGGAAACGTCTTTAACTTTACCAGTTTGAATATATAATTTATCTTCAAATAAGTTAATTGTTCCAAATGGTCTTACACGCGGTTTATCATCATCAATAGTGGCTAAAAAATACATACCACATTCTTTTAAAAAATCATAAGTTTCTTTCATTTTATTACTCCATTTCTTTTATAGCAATTGTGGCAGCGATACTACCATCACTAACAGCAGTAGTTAACTGTCTTAATTCTTTTACTCTAGCGTCCCCTGCGACATAAATACCTTTAGTCTTAGTATGAACACCATCTAAAGATATTATATAACCATTATTATCTAAGTCAACGACATTAGTAAATATTTCATTATGAGGTTTTTGACCAATGGCAATAAATAAGCCAGCGATAGTTATATCTTGTTTTTGATTTTGGGTATTAATGGTAATACTTTCTAACTTATCCACTCCATTTAAAGAAGATATTTCTGAATCGAGAATAAATTTAACATTAGATTTATTTTTTAATTCTTCGACATATTTAGCTTCGCCTCTAAAAGAGTTACGACGATGAATTAAATAAACTGTATTAGCTAAATTAGATAAATAAAGAGCATCTTCTAAAGCGGTATTACCACCACCAACAACTGCTACATCCCTACCTTTAAAAAAATTACCATCACAAGTTGCACAATAGGAAATGCCTTTACCAGTAAAAGATTCTTCATTTGTTAAATTTAAATGACTTTTTGAAACACCAGTCGCAATAATAATAGCTTTTGCTTGATAAGTATTTTTAGAAGTTATTACTTGTTTGTCTTTGCTAATATCAGTTACTCTTTCATAAATTATTTCGCCACCTAAATCTTTAACTTGGTTATATAAGTTAGTGGCAAAATCAAAACCAGAAATAGATGGAATACCTGGATAGTTTTCAATATTACTAGCATTTATTATCTGTCCACCATAACTTTTAGCTTCTAAGACTAAAACTTTTTTATTAGCGCGTAAAGCATATAAAGCACTTGTAAGACCAGCTGGTCCAGCACCAATGATTATTATATCGTACACATAATCACCCTTTTTCTATATATTTTAAAAAACTCTTGGATAAGAGTTTTATTTCAATAAGTTTAGATTCTTTAGTACTGAATGAAACTCATTATATCAATCACTTTAATAATACCATATTTTCGTATGATTTTAAATATTCTATAGCTCTTGCAAATATTCTTTTATTTAGAAATTTATTTAATTGCTTTATCCCCTTCTATTATTATAGTTATTTATTAATTTTCTAAAATAAAATACCAATTTTTAAGTAAAATCTTTGTCTTTTTTGAGAGTAAAAAGGCAAAATTTATTGTGATAATAATGAGTTTTTGTTACAATGAAACAAGGTGATTGAAATAATGAAAAGAATATTAATCTCGATAATCTCGATAATTTCGCTTTTTATCTTATTTTTGGTTATATTTTGCTTTATTTCTTTACATAGTAAGAAAGTCTCTATGTCTCCTACGGATACAAATGATACAAATAATACAATTGAGAATATCCCAAGTGAGATTACAACATATTATCCATCAGATAAAATTTTAATTATTGGTGATTCTAGAATGGTTGGAGCTAGCAAAGCAGTTTCTTTGGACAATGTATTTTTTGTTGCGAAAAATGGCGCTACTTGTAATTATTTTTGGGAAGAAGCAGTTCCTGAGGCCGAAAAAATTTTAGAGCAATATCCAGAAGATCACTTTACTATTTTCTTAAATTTAGGAATTAATGATTTAGATAAATTAGAAAGAGAAACGAAACAAAAAGAATTAGATAATAAAACGATATGTGATGCAAATACTTATGCAGATTATTATAGACAATTAAAAGAAAAATGGCCTACTCATAATTTTTTCTTTTTATCTGTTAATCCGCTAGATGAAAACGTTTTAAAAACAGGAAAGTATAAAAATGCGATAATGAGTACAAATAAAAAAGTGGAAGAATTTAATGAAAAAGTTGCAAGTAAACTATCAGAAAAAGATTTTCTTTATTGTGATACCTTCCATCAATTAATGGATGCGGGATATGAAAGTCCTGATGGACTTCATTATAGTGATAAAACATATCAGGATATTATCAATGGAGTAGAAAAATGCTATAGTGATTTGCAAGAAGATATTAATAAATAAAGGAGAAATAATATCATTAATAGAAACAATTTCTCCTTTCATAAATTCCCCTATTTTATTGCACAAAAAAGGCTGATTATTCAGTCTTTTTATATTTCAACAAGTTCATATTCTTTAGTACCAATACCTAAATCAGCAGCGGCATCAATAGTATGAGTACCATGACGAGAATTAATTCTTTCTAGTAGATGGTCACGACCTGGATCATCAGATGATTTAACCAAATCAATACAAGCTTGATCAATAGCTACTGGATCAGTTGAAGCTAGAATACCAATATCTTTCATACATGGATCTTCTGCAACATTACAACAATCACAATCTACTGACATATTACACATAATATTTATATAGGCAATATTATCTTTAAAATGATTTACTACTGATGAGGCAGCATCAGCCATTGATTCTAAGAATTTATCTTGATCTTGATTAAACATATCTTCATAAGAACCATTATTACCACAACAATGAATAAATCTTTTACCTTTACTTGATGCTACACCAATAGATAGTTGCTTTAAGGCTCCACCAAAACCACCCATTGGATGACCTTTAAAGTGTGATAAGACTAGCATTGAATCATAGTTATTAATATTTTTACCAACATAATTTTTCTTAATTACTTTGCCATTAGGAATAGCTAGTTCAATATCTTCATCACTATCCATAATATCAACAGTAAAGTAATTACTCCATTCATGTTCTTTCATTAATTCTAAATGTTTTTCAGTTGTATCACGTGCTCCATCATAAGCAGTATTACATTCAACAACTGTACCATTAACATATTCAATCATTGGTTTTAAAAATTCTGGACGAAGATAATTTTGGTTTCCTCTTTCACCAGAATGAACTTTAACAGCTACTTTGCCTGGTAATTTACGACCTAAAGTTTCATACATCTTAATAACACCTTCAGGTGTTAAATCTCTTGTAAAATATACCTTTGCTTTTTCCATTATATCTCTCCTTAATTTATATATTTATAATATAGCTTTTTTAGTGAAGATTTGTCAATCATTTAAAGAAAAAAATAAAGATATAAGAATATCTTTATAGTTTAATTACTTTAGGTTTATCATCAAATGATGAAATAGTTGCTTCGATATTAGTTAAATATAAACATTCGACATTATCATCGTTAGCATCATACATTTCAGCAAGTTTAGGAAAGTCATCTAAGATAGCTTGTTTTGCTTCAATGTTATCTTCAGGTATGGCTTCTGCTGTTACTCTTATCCATTCATCACCATTATAATTACATAATTCGACTTTAGGATTTTTATGCATTTGCTTAGAAACATTTTTATCTTTAGTCGTTAATATATATAATTTATCATTAACTATTTTAATAGACATAAATGGTCTTACACGTGGTTGTTTACCATCGAGAGTAGCTAGATAATAACAATCCCCTTGCTTTAAAAAGTTATATATTTCATTCATAATAATTCCTCTTTTCTATTATTAGGTTACCCAATATAAGAATTATTATTTAAGAAATTATTATTTAATTATAAAAGTATAAATTGAATCGATAAGAACAATAACTAGTAAGATACTGGTAATTATTGTTAAGACTTTTTTTGGTAATTTAGAAGTTAGTTTTTCAAATAATGGTTGTAATAAGTAAAGAAAGATAACACCACCTAAACCAAATCTTATAGATGGAGATAAAGCAATACGAGCTTGGAAATTTATTTTATAATCGGCATAGGTTTGCCAGGGCCATGAACCCATAAATGCTTCACAGATATATGATGTTATTAGTTCTAAAATAGTAGCTGATAACATACAACCTAAAAATACTAATGGGATATAAAATAATTTTTTAGGGTATGTTTTATCTTTTATTAAAGGATATATTAAGAAGATAAAGATTAAGGCACCAAAGCCATATACAGGACAATAGGGACCAAATAAAACACCACGATTAGAGAATCCCCAATGATAGATAAAGACTTCTAAGAAGACTTCATAGCACCAACCAATAATGGCGTATAACCAAAAGTATAAAAAGTATTTTTCAATTTTTTCTAACATAGTAACACCTACTCTATTTGTATTATAACATAAGAAAAGATATAGAATTAACTATATCTATTATTCTTTATCATCATAAGTGTCTAGAAATGATTCATAGATACCATCTTTTTTAGTACCTAAGATGCAACATAAATTAACATTATCTAAAGCTTTAAAGATATTATGATCAACATCTTTATTTACTTCACGTAATTTATTAATTAGAGCTTTTATTTCTTTACGTTTACTATTATTTTCAAACATACTTTTAGCTGTAAAACGACAAGCACAATTTAAGAATGTTAAGTTATTAAAGTCTTTCCATGCAATAATTGATGATTCTTTAACTAAGTATAAAGGTCTTATTAGTTCTAAGCCTTTAAAGTTATCACTATGTAGTTTAGGCATCATTGTTTTTATTTCGGCACCATATAATAAAGATAGTAAAGTTGTTTCAATAACATCATCAAAATGGTGACCTAAAGCTATTTTATTACAACCTAGTTCTTGAGCTTTATTGTATAGATGACCTCTTCGCATACGAGCACATAAATAGCAAGGGGCTTCACTACTTATAGTATCAACTACTTCAAAGATATCACTTTCAAAGACTTCAATAGGAATATTTAGAGTCTTAGCGTTTTCTATAATTAAATCGATATTGGCTTTATTATAACCAGGATTCATAACGACATAGTGAGCTTCAAAATTAATCTGACTATGTCTTTTTAGTTCTTGGATGCATTTGGCTAGTAAAAAGGAATCTTTACCACCACTTATACAAACCATAATTTTATCATTTTCATTAATTAACTTATAGTCTTTAACAGCTTTAATAAACTTAGACCAAATTTCTTTACGATAGGTTTTAATAATACTACGTTCTATTTCACGATATCTTTCCATATTACTTCCCCTATTTAGATTCTTTCCATCTTTTTAGTCGTAAGGAATTAAAGACAACTGTTAAACTACTAAAGGTCATAGCAAGACCAGCAAACATAGGATTCATACTAATATCAAAGCCTTTTAATAAACCAATAGCAATAGGAATCATACAAATATTATAGAAGAAGGCCCAGAATAAATTTTCTTTAATATTATTTAAAGTCTTTTGACTGATAGATAGTAAAGATGGGATTTTAGATAAGTTATCATTAATTAAGATGATATCAGCTGATGATGCTGCAATATCAGTTCCACTATTAAAACTTACACCAATATCAGCTGTAGCTAGTGATGGAGCGTCATTAATACCATCTCCAACCATCATAACTTTTTCTTCATTACGCATTAATTGTTTAATAACTTTAGTCTTTTCTTGTGGTAAGACACCAGCAATAACATTATCAATATTAAGTTCTTTAGCAATTTTTTGAGCTGTTATTTCATTATCACCAGTAAGCATAATAACTTTTTTACCCATTTTCTTTAGTTTGGTTATCGTATATTTAGCATCATCTCTTAAAATATCATTTACACCTATTAAACCAATAACTTTTTTATCTTCAATAACATATACAATACTACTACCTGAGCTAGCTAGTTTTTGTTCTTCTTTTTCGTAATCATTTTTTATTTTTAATTTAGAAAATAATTTATTATTACCAATATAGATATCTTTATTATTTAATTTAGCAGTTACACCTATTCCTTCTAAATTTTTAAATTTAGTAATTTCTTGTAGAGTAAGATTGTTTTCTTTAGCATAGGAAGTAAAAGCAAGACTTATTGGATGAGTTACTTTTTCTTCTAGACTATAAACGATACTTAATAATTCACGATCTTGGTAATTACTATAATTATTTATAGAAGATATTTTTAAATTACCATAAGTTAAAGTACCTGTTTTATCAAAGACAATCGTATCTATTTTATGAGCTTGCTCTAGGACTTCACTAGTTTTAATAAGAATACCATTTTTAGCACAAACGCCTTCGCTAACAACAATTGCTAAAGGAGTTGCTAATCCTAGAGCACATGGACAAGCTACTACTAAGACAGTAACAAAAGAGATTAAAGCTTCATTAAATGGATGACCTAATAATAAGTAACCAATAAAAGTTAAGATAGCAATAATTATTATTGATGGAACAAAGATACCACTAGCTTTATCAGCTACTTTTTGAATATGTGATTTAGTATTAGATGCTTCAACAACTAAACGAACTATTTCGGAAATAGTTGAATCACGACCTATTTTAACAGCTTGATATTCTATATAACCATCAATATTAATACTACCAGCTACAACATTATCTTTAACTTGTTTTTTAGTAGGAAGAGATTCACCAGTAATAAATGATTCATCTATATGTGTTTCACCTTTAGTAATTAAACCATCAACTGCTATTTTCATACCAGGTTTACAGACTAAAATATCATCTTTTTTAACTTCATCTATCGTTACTTCTTTTTCACCAGTAGAAGTTTTTAATAAAGCCATACTAGGTGTTATTTGAACTAATTCTTTTAAAGCTTCTTTAGTTTTTTCTTTACTATGATAATCAATAAAACGACCAAATTTTATAAAGAAAATAATAATAGCACATGATTCAAAATATAAATTTTCGACATATTCATGATGACCATTAATAAGCATATAAAAGCTATATAAACTATATAGGAAACTAGCTGTTACACCTAAAGAAACTAAAGTATCCATATTATAAGAGCGATGAATAATATTTTTTATACCACTTTTAAATATATCTAAGCCATAAATAATAAATAAGATGGCTAATAAACATAGAATAAGACCATAATTAAAAGGATATTTCATCATATCAAGATATGGAAGTGATGGTAATTTTAACATATGAGACATAGAAACATATAAAGTAAAAATAGCTAAGATAGCAAAAATAATTAAAAAGACCTTTTCACGACCTTTTTTATTATTTTCTTTTTTAAAATCAAATTCACCAAGAGACTCAAAGCCAGCTTCTTTAACAAAACGATTTAAATCATCAATCGTTAATGATTCATCATAACTAATACTAGCTTGGGCTAAGACAAGGTTTACAGTAGCATCTAAAATACCTTCTTGTTTATTTAAATATTTTTCTAAACTAGATGAACAAGCACTACAACTCATTCCTTTAATACTTAAAATTATTTTTTTCATATAAAACTCCTATTTATATAAACGGCGATATAAATCCATTATTTCATTTAAACTTTCGAAGTTATCATTTTTAATATCTTCTACTAAACATGTATTTAAATGGTTTTTAATAATTTCTTCGCCTAAACTTTCTAAGCTCTTAGAAATAGCTGACATTTGAATTAAGATATCAGCACAATAACGATCATTATCAACCATATCTTTAACACCACGAACTTGACCTTCAATAATATTTAATCTTTTTAATAAATATTTTTTATCTTCAGCAGAACGTTTTTTTATTTTATTCATTTTAATCGCTTCCTCGAATACATTATAATACCCCTCTCGGGTATAGTCAAGAGAAGAAAAAAGATGTCTATTTAAGACATCATAAATTAACTTTTACTATCTCTTTTGATTAATTTAGCATGAAGTACTACTTTATCTGTTTGATTATAACAGGTTGATAAAGTAAGAATTTTATCAGTTGGTTTAACTGTAGTATTAAAGTTATGAGCACTACGAGATTTTAACATATTAACAAAGTTACCAAATTCTTTATCATCAGCAAACGTTACTTTGATATAGTCATTAGTTGTTTTAATACGATAAACACTAAAGACTTGCCATAAAGTATTTTCATATTCGGTAGATAATCTAATAACATAATTTTCTTTATTAGTTAGCCAACCACTAGTTAAGATATTTTTTAAGGATCCAAACATAGTAGTATCAAGACGACCATGAGCATAGATAATATTGTTACGATCAAATTGTTTAACATTATTTCGATAGTCCATAAATACCCAACCAGCACTATTTTTACTTTTATCAAAAGAATGACTTAAGTAATAACTATTATTTTTAGTTTGAACGAATGGATAATTTATATTAGTACCCATTACTTGTATCCAACCTACTGTTTCGTTATTTACTTTATTTAGTTCGTTAAAGTCAACATCTATTAAAGGAACTTTTATGTAATCCCAATATGGATCACTTTGAGGGACATTACCATCTTGACCAATTATTTCAACGTTTTCACCATCTGGGACTTCTTTAACATCGACTAAACCATCTATTTGGTCAGTTATATCCTTTGTATTATTATTATCTATTTGCCATTTAACAATATTAAATGTTGCATAAGCAAAAACACCGATAGAGATTAATAAGATTAAGATTAAGATTTTTTTACCTTTTTTTGGTTTAGGTTTTTCTTCGGTTTCTTCTTCTAATACTTCTTCACTTTTAGTTTCTTCTTTTGACTCTGCTACTGGGGCTGGTTCTTCAGTTGATGCAGAAGGTGTATCAACTACTTGAGATTCTAAAGACTCTAAAGCTTCCTTTGTTAATTTATTAATTCGATTAGTTAATTCTAATTCATTTATTTTATTTAAACGATCAAGAAGATCTTGTTCTTCAGATTTACTAATACTACTATTCTTTTTTTCAGATGGTGTTTCTAAATCTAATTCAATATCTTCTAAGTTATTAATATCAATATGAGGAGTTTTAGTATCAGCACCTTTAGCCGTAAAGTCGTCTAATGTTAAGGTATTGGATGATTTAGGAGCTTTATTAGATCTCGTTTGACGAGTCGTAGTTCTTTTAGGAGTTTCCTTTTTTATTGTTCTTTCAGGAACAACTGAATTTTTACTAAATTCATCGTCTTTAGCAATTATTGTTTCAGCACGAAATTCATCGTCTTTAGCAATTATTGTTTCAGCACGAAATTCATCGTCTTTAGCGATGATTGTTTCAGCTTTAAATTCATCATCTTTAGCAATAATAGTTGCTTTTTCAGGGGTTCTTTTTCTTTTTTTGGATTCTATTTCTTTAGTTTTATTTTCATATTTTTTTTGATGTTCAATTAATTCATCAATACGTTTCTTTTGTTCTTCTTTAAATTTTTGTTCTTGTTTAATTATTTGTTCTTGACGTTCTTTTTCTTTTTGTTTATCAATATTTTCTTTTTTTGTTTCAACTGGTTTGATATTAGATTTTATAACTTTTGTTTCTTCTAGTTCTACTGAAGAGTTAGCTTTTTTCTTAGTTTGAGTTTTGACATTTTGACTAGTTGTTTTAGTTTGTGATTTATTACTATTACGATAAGCTTCAGCACGACGACTATTTCTTCGTGTACGACTATTAGAATTCTTAGTTTTACTATTGGAACCCATAGGATTCATCCCCTTTTATCTATATCTTGATAATTATTAATTTAATTGATATTTATTATTTATTTTATCATAAGTTACTTTAAAATAATAGCTTACGCACGAATATTTTAATAACTAGACATCAACTATAAATACCATAATTTTTCTTCATTTTTTCTTACTTCTTTAATAATACCGCCACCTAGACATTCATCATCTTGATAAAAAACACAAGCTTGACCAGGTGTTACTCTTTTAACACCTTGTGGGTATCTAACAATGACTTCGTTATCTAGCCATTCTAAAGTAACAGGTATGTCTTCTTGACGATATCTAAACTTAGCATTACATTCTTTAACTTTTTCTTCACCTAAATAATTAATTGAATCAACAACACAGGAATCACTTACTAAATAATCATTATCTTCACCTATACAGATATATAAAATATTCTTAGATAGGTCTTTTCCGACAACAAACATTCTATCTTCTGTACCACCAATATTTAGTCCTCTTCTTTGACCAATTGTATAATTCATTAAACCAATATGGCGACCTATTACTTCATTAGTATCAATATTGACAACATCACCTGCTTGGTTTGGTAAATAATTTTTTAGGAAATTAGTAAAGTTTCGTTCACCAATAAAACAGATACCAGTTGAATCTTTTTTATTAGCAGTTATTAAGTTATATTCTTCAGCTATTTTACGAACATCTGGTTTTAACATATCACCAATGGGAAACAATACATTTTTTAATTGTTCTTTACTTACTTGTGATAAGAAATATGTTTGATCTTTATTTAAATCAACAGCTTTTAATAGTTTACCATCTTTAATACGGGCATAATGACCAGTAGCAATATAATCAGCACCTAGTTTTTCCGCTTCTTTAGCAAACATATCAAATTTAATATATTTATTACACATAATATCAGGATTAGGTGTACGACCTTTTTTTAATTCATCTAAGAAATATGTAAAGACATAATCCCAGTATTCTTTAATAAAATCTTTACGATATAGAGGAATACCTAGTTTATCACAAACTTTTTTAGCATCGTTGTAATCTACTTCTTGAGGACATATACCTTCTTTAGTAGTTGGAGCACCATCTAATTCACCATCAGCGAATGAATCCCAATTACGCATAAAAAGACCAATGACATCGTAACCTTGTTCTTGAAGTTTAATCGCAGCAACAGATGAATCGACACCACCACTCATACCAATAACGACCTTTTTCTTTGTCATAAAACACCTCTTCCCTTTTTTAACGAAATTATTATACTACATTTTAAATTCTTTGTGCATCATATTATATATTTCTATTTTATCTTCTTTAGAAAATAAATCTTTTTGACTTTTGAATTTAGATAAAGCCCATTTCCACATATTATAACCAAAATGACGATCTTTGTAGGTTTTATTAAATAAATTAAGTGGTTCTTTATAACGAGGAATAAAATGGAAATGAACATGAGGTTTTTCATTATCACGATAAGCATTATTCATTAAGCAAGCAAAATTAAACATCGTCGCATTAAATAATTTACGACATACTCTTTCTAATTCTTTTTCTATATTACCTAATTCTATCCATTCTTCATTAGTTAAAGCACTTAATGATTCTTTATTACTTGATATTATACATTGACCAGGAAATTCTTGACACCATTCTTCATAAACTACTTCCCAGTATTTACCTTGATATAAAGTCATATTACCAACTCTCTTATATAGTATATTATAACATATTAATTGACAATAATAGTTTTAAGGCGAATTAAAAATAGAAGCTTTACAAATTGAAAAGTATTATTTAATAAAGGAAAAATATATAGTAAACTTGGAAATTAAATTCAGTCAATTGATTGACTTTTCATATATAGTACTTTAATATAAAATTATATAATATGATACCGTGAGTATGAGATATATGAAGGTTTTATTGTAAAGGAGGTGAAAGGATGAAGAAGTTTTTAATTCTTTTATTAGCTTTATTACTATTAGTTACTGGGTGTGGCGATAAGAAAGAAGCTTCATCAAATGATGATGATTCTAAAGCTAAAGAAACAGAAAAAACATCTGGAACATTAACTTGTACTAAGTCAGAAAAAGATGAAGATGGTTACTTAGTTAATGATACAATGGAAGTTACTTATAAAGATAAAAAAGTAACTAGAGTTAAAGAAACTAATATTTCTGAAGTAGATAAAGACTATCTAGATATGAGTGTGAGTTTCGGTGAGATGTTAGCTGAACAATTAAACAAAGTTGATGGTGTTAATGTTGTATATTCTAAAGAGGGCGAAGATAAATTAAAGTTTATTATGGATATTGATTTTAAAACATTAGATGTAGAAGCATTAAAAAAACAATTTAGTGATAGTGAAGATGAAAGTACTGAAAGTACTAATGATTCTTTCTACTCTAACAAGGATGCTAATATCGATGACTTTGTTAAAAAGAATTTAGCTGATTATACTTGCAAATAAAAAAAAACTAGTGCTGTACACTAGAATAAAATAATATAAGTATTATAGAGAAAACCAATGTGCAATTGGTTTTTTTGTGTATGTTACTTGTATGTTATTGAGGTGTTTTTAAATATTTTTTATTAAAAATTATTTTTTTATAAAATATGTTGTACTATGAACAACTGTTTGCTATAATATTTTTTTAAGGGGAAACTTAATTGTTGAGTGCTTGCCAACTTTCTTCTAGAGAGGAGGCTTGATATTTATGAAGAAAAAAGATTTATTAATCTCATTTCTAATATTAATTATCATTTTATTAATAGTCT